>JAUIEX010000011.1 GCA_030429725.1 Alphaproteobacteria bacterium | reverse complement strand
GTGCCTGTTGGGTCGCCCGTTTGTGCCATGAAGCCATCAATCACCCGGTGAAACACAATGCCATCATAAAATTCTTCACGTGCCAGCTCTTTGATGCGCGCCACATGGTTGGGTGCCTTTTCCGGCAGAAGCTCAATAACCACACGGCCATCTTTAAGTTCTAAATAAAGCGTATTTTCAAGGTCTTGATCCTGTGCTTTGGCCATGGTTGCTCCTAAGGTCATCAGGCATAATGCCAGTGCGGTTAAAAATTTCATCGTTCCTCCAGATTATGTGTGCTGCTCTTTTAACGGGTGACAGGCACTTTGCCAAGCATGGTTTTTTTATATTAAAAATAGATTAATTTACTTGCAAAGAAAGAAAGATTTTGATAAATTATTAATGTTATTTTGGGCTTTGCCCTGCGTTCTTTGTTTCGGGTTCGTGGTTATCCTGTGTGCGTTTTAACGCTGTTGAGAAACCATCAAGCAACTTCGGCTGCTTGTTTTTTTTAATTTAATTTTTTTTCTTATATGAGAAAAGAATGCGACCAATGTCTTAACGGCGAATGCACATTCGCTTGTGTCGGCGTTTAGATAGATTCTAAACGCCGACGCACTTCCCTCCCTCATGCTTCGGTGGGGCTTGGGAAGTAAAGAAGCAGTCAGCTGGGGAATAAATACGCCCGGCTGGCAAGAAGAAAAAGAGGGGTTTATCCATTGGCTGGATGAGCCCCTTCTTTTTTGCCAAGCATGGTTTTTAAGCAAATGACAACGAACAGGATGCCGCCAAGGATGGAGAGCAGGCCGCCAATGCCCATCAGCCCCATGGCCATTTGGCCTTCAGTGGATTCCATCGCGCCCGGAGTTTTGCGCAATGCGCCATAGCCACCACTCCATGCCAGCCCGATGATGTGTAATAGCTGACCGCCACCATAAAGCCATGGCTGAATGCGGCAAAGGCGCATGGAGGGTGCAGGAAAGCCCAGCCTTGGCAGGATGTGATAGGCCATGCCCATCATGGCCAGTGTGATGCCAACAATGGAGCCGTGATAGTGCGCCGGGATTTTGGTGTTGCTGCCGGAAATCATAAAGCCGATGATGCCGCCCGCGCCAAAGAGCAGAATAGACCAAAGCAAAATCGGGCGCAGATGCAAAGCATCCGTGTGATAGGTTGCCGGCTTCTTAAGCCATGAAAAAACGATCCAGCCGCCAATGATAATGGCTGCAATGCCGCCGAAGATGCGCATTTGCTGAGTATAGAAATCAAGATGTTCAAAGCTGGTGATGCTGTGCGTGACGTGGGGGTAAAATGCGGTAAGCACGACCAAAAGATTGCCTGCCAGCAAGGCTAAGTTAAACCGGGCGGGAGGAATGCTGAAGCCTGCCGCGCCGGCTAAGACCAACCAGCAGAGGAGGGTGATTTGCAGGTAAGTGAATTGCAGGGCGTGACCGGCACTCCAGAAGAGCAATTCAAAATATTCCTCCGCGCCAAGCAGGCTTTGCGCCGCAGGTGCCGTCACGGCATGGTGGGAAAGCAGAAAGCAGGCGGCCGCAATGAGGGTGATCAGCCCGGCGCTCCAGAGTGCAAAACGTTCCACAGGATTTTTAGCCTTACTCTTCAGCCCTTTGATGGTGATAAGGCTTGCTTGCAGTGTAATGCCTGCGGCAAAGATCATCAGGCCAAGGTAAAAAGGCATGCTTTGCAGGATGGGAACATAGTTATTTTGCAGTGGGTTACCTTCGGCCATGAAGGGCGCTGCAGAAAATAGTGCCGTGCCGATGGCGGTTAAAACAAAAGCCAGCCAGCTCGGAAATAATAGATATTTTGGTTGAGGAATGCTCCATAACACACTGGAGAAGCAGAGTAACCATGTTAAAACGGAAAGATTAACATGCACCACCAAAGCGGTGTGAAAGAAATCTTTAAACGGTAGTGCGTCCTTGAACCAGTCCGCCCGGGCAAGCACAAGTAAAACCGCATAAAGCCCGGCGACGGCCAGCGCAGAAATGCCAAGGGAGAACCATGCTTTGCCCAGCGATTGGTGGCGGGCAGGGATGGTTGAAAACAATGGCATAGAACGTTACATACCAACTATCGATTGTAATGAAAACTGCTATGATACGAGGTATAATGATTCGCATTCAACCATTGCAACCAAACCGCGCCATCGCGCTATGGTTATTTTTCTGCTGCGTAATGGTGGCGGTGATGGTGCTGGTGGGGGGGCTGACGCGGCTGACCGGCAGCGGTCTTTCGATGACGGACTGGCACCCGATTCATGAATATCCGCCTGTGAGTGAAGAGGCATGGCAGGCGGAGCTGGATCAATACCGTGCCAGCCCGGAATATCAGAAGAAAAATTATGGCATGGAACTGGCAGAATTTAAGCAGATTTTCTGGTGGGAATTTGGTCATCGCTGGGCAGGCAGGATCACCGGGTTGGTGTTTGCCCTGCCGCTGTTTTTTCTGGCAATCTCACGGCGATTAAGTGGCCTGGAAGTGCTGAAATTTTGTGGGATTTTTCTGCTGGGTGGGGCGCAGGGCTTCATGGGGTGGTACATGGTGCAAAGTGGCCTGGTTGATCAGCCGGAGGTCAGCCATTATCGCCTGACGGCGCATCTTGGGCTGGCTTTCTTACTGTTTGGCCTGCTCTGGTGGCAGGCAATGCACTACCTGCATGGGCGGCCGGTGCCGGTGAATCCTCATCGTTGGAGTGGCATGACCTGCCTGCTGATTTATCTTCAGGTGCTGCTGGGAGGGCTGGTGGCCGGGCTGGATGCCGGGCTGGCGTATAACAGCTGGCCGCTGATGGATGGTGATCTTATTCCTCAAGGATTGCATGTGCTGCAACCGCTATGGTTGAATCATGTGGAAAATCCGACGGCAGTGCAATTTCAACATCGCTGGTTTGCTTTTGTGGTGGCCGGCTTTGCGCTGATGGCGGTGATGCGTGCTTATCGTGGGTTTAAGCCGGGTGGGGTTAAAGGCGCGGCTTTCTTCTTACTGATATTGCTAAGTGTTCAAATAGTGCTGGGTGTGCAAACCCTGTTATATCATGTGCCGGTAATACTGGCTTCGATGCATCAAATACTGGCTTTGGCCGTTTTTGCCTCGGCATTAACCCTTTGGCATCGGCAGCGGGCTTATGGCTGAGGCACGATATCACGCAAAAATATTGCCGTTTCATGAGCAGTTTGAAGCTGCGGTCAACATGCTGAAGCTGCATGGAAATTATCGTGAGTTCTCTGAGTTTGAACGGTTGGCAGGGCGCTTTCCCTATGCGTATGACCATCAGCGCGGCAGAGAAATCATTATCTGGTGCAATAATGATTATCTGGGAATGGGGCAGCACCCGGTGGTATTAAATGCGATGCAGGATGCAGTGCGGCGCATGGGCGCGGGTGCGGGCGGCACGCGGAACATTGCCGGAACCAACCATCCATTGGTGCGGCTTGAGCATGCTTTGGCGCAGGTGCATGGCACGGAGGCGGCGCTGGTGATGAGCAGCGGTTACACCACCAATGCCACCGTTCTGGCAACGCTGGCAAAAGGCCTGCCGGACTGCATTATTTTTTCGGATGAACAAAACCATGCCTCCATGATTGAGGGCATTAAGCAGGGGCGTGCGCAGAAATATATTTTTCAGCATAATAATGTGAAACATCTGCGGATGTTGCTTGAGAAAGCGCCGGCGAACGCGCCTAAAATTATTGCATTTGAATCACTGTATTCCATGGATGGAGACATGGCGCCCATTGCGGAAATATGTGATGTGGCTGAGGAATTTGGCGCATTGACCTATCTGGATGAGGTGCATGCGGTGGGACTTTATGGCGCCACCGGTGGTGGTCTGGCACAGGCACAGGCACAGGCGCCGCGTATCTCCTTGATTCAGGGAACATTGGGGAAGGCCTATGGCCTTATGGGCGGCTATATTGCCGGCAACGCTTCAGTGATTGATTATGTCAGGAGCTTTGCCCCCGGCCTGATTTTTACCACGGCATTGCCACCGGCAGTGGCAGCAGGAGCAATGGCGAGTGTGCGGCATTTGCAATCTTCCAATGCTGAGCGTGAGGCACATCAACATGCTGTGGCTTACACACGCGCTGCTTTGGAAGCGGCAGGCATTGCCATTATGCCCGCTGCGCAGGCGCATATACTGCCGGTGATTGTTGAAGGTGCAGAGCGCTGCCGGGCTGTTTCAAATGCTTTGATGGAGCAGTATGGCCTGTTCGTGCAGCATATCAATGCGCCAACCGTGCCGGAAGGAAGGGAACGGTTGCGTATTACGCCGACACCGCAACATACCGAAGAAATGGCGCAACAGCTGGCGGCTGCGTTGAAAGAAATGCTCAACAGAGCCTAAGATTTTTTATATTTGCTGAGTTCTTTTTCAACTTCTTTTTGAACCGCTTCGCGGATGAATTCTTCAATGGCCTGGTTCGTGCCCGCCGGCATGGGGGGTTTCGGGCTTCGGAAACTCATGCCGGATTCCTGCAATCCGCCTGAAGCGCCACTATCACTCAATGCAATGCGAATGAGCTGGCGTATCCCCTCAGAACGCGTTCTGATATGGCGTGCATCTTTCCATGCATCAATCTCATTCAATTCATCTTCTGAGAATTTTAAGTGTACTGTTTTTTGATCATTTGCCGGCATAATCTCTTTTCCCACCACTTATTATACAAATATTGTTGCATATGTATATTTGCTATGCAATACTAGGTTAACAACTTTTGTTAGAAAAAACTACCAAGTATTTTTCTACTGCTGATAGGTAAAAGGGTGATGAAATGCAGCCAGAGTCATTAGAAGAATTTGATAAACATATCGGTTTGCTGTTGCGTTTGTTAAGGAAGCGGCGCGGCCTAACGCAGATGGAATTGGCAGAAAAGCTGGATATTAGTTATCAACAGCTGCAAAAATATGAAACGGGAAAGAACCGAATCAGCGCCTCCAGATTGGCAGTGATTGCCGGAGCGTTGAATGTTCCGGTGACAGTTTTTTTTAAGCCGGAAAATGGGCGGAGTGCGGAGGAGGCCACCATATCTGTTGATATTCTGTCTGATAATCCTTCGCTGACAAGGCTGGTGCGTTTATTTCACCGTATTGAGTCTGAGCAGCTTCAGGGGTTGCTGCTGCAATGTGCCATGGTTTTTGCGAAAGAGTCGCCGATGGTTCGTTAGGTGAGGTGAGGTGAGGTGAGGGAGTGCTTGCTTCTGGAGGATTGTAAGTTAAATAGTAGGCATGGAAAATCCAGAGGTTGCAACATTGGAGAGGCACAGAGCTGCGCTTGTGACGGGTGGTGTGCGGCGTGTGGGGCGTGCGATTGTGGAATCTCTTGTGGAGCAGGGCTATGATATTGTGCTGCAAGTGCATTCATCAATGGATGAAGCGCGGGCGCTTCAGGAATATGTGCGTTTCAAAGGGCGTGCATGTGAGATTATTCAGGGTGATTTGACGGATGCCGTATTTCAACAGACTTTAATGGAACAGGCCTTTCGATTGAATGAAAATATTTCAGTATTAGTCAATGCGGCCTCTGTTTTTGAAAAGGCTGATTTTAAGGCAACCTCGGAAGATTTGCTTCGAAAAAACATTGAATTACATATGGTTGCTCCGTTTATTTTAAGCCAGCATTTTGCGGCAAAAGTGACGGCATCAGAAGCTGAAAACTCATTGATTATTCATGTGACGGATACGTATGTTGTGCGGCAGACGCCTGCTTATTTTGCTTATCTGCTGACAAAAAAAGGGTTGCAGGAATCCACCGGCATGATGGCGCGTGAATTGGGGCCGGGGATACGTGTGAATGCGATTGCGCCGGGTTTGGTGCTGCCTTCGGATTATCGTAATGAGGCAGCACTTTTCGATAAAACCAAAGAATTTCCGCTGGCGCGGCAGCCATCTTTGGATGAAATAAAAAAGGCAGTGAGGTTGCTCATTGACCATGAATATATTACCGGGCAGTGTATTTTCGTGGATAGTGGCCAGCACTTGATGTAAAGACGCGGCATGAAAAATTTTACCTATCATCCTGTGCGTATCCATATGAAAGATATTGAGCTTTCATTGTTGATCGGTGCGTATAAAAAAGAGCGGCTTGCGCCGCAGCGTATTGTGATGAATTTTCGCTATGAGCTGGATGGTGCGGCTGCTGCCGGTTCGGATAATCTGAAGGACACGGTGGATTATGTGGATATTGTGGGTGAAATCCGTAAGAAAGCGGAGGGAACATCCTTCTATTTGCTTGAGAGCTTTGTGAAATTTGCGCTGGATATCATTATGGCGCAGCCACGTGTGATCTGGGCGGAGGTGGAGGCGGACAAGCCCGATGCGCCGATTGATGCTATCCGCTCTGTTTCGGTGACTTTATCTGCCCGCCGTGGAAAATAAGCCATGACCAGAATGATCACCACGCCTATTTATTATGTGAATGATAAGCCGCATATTGGCCATGCCTACACCACGATTGCTGCGGATGTGCTGGCGCGGTTCCATCAGCTGAATGGCGAGGAAGTTTTCTTCCTTACCGGCACGGATGAGCATGGGCAGAAGGTGGATAAATCCGCCAAGGCCAAGGGCATTGATCCACTAGCTTTTTGTGATGAAGTTTCCCAATCCTTTCGCCGTTTGGTGCATGACCCGCTGACGGAAGGCGGGGAGAATCTGCTGAATATCGGCAATGATGATTTCATCCGCACCACGGAGGAGCGCCATAAGAAATCCGCGCAGAAATTCTGGCAGAAAATGGCAAAAGCCGAAACCCCAAAGGGTAATGATGCGATTTATCTGGCGAATTATGGTGGCTGGTATGCTGTACGGGATGAGGCCTATTACGCGGAAAACGAGCTGATTGAAAAAGACGGCAAGAAACTTGCCCCCACCGGCGCGGAAGTGGAATGGGTGGAAGAGGAGAGCTATTTCTTCCGACTTTCAGATTATCAGGATGACCTGCTTGAATTTTATAAAAACCATCCGGATTTCATCCTGCCGGTAAGCCGCCGCAATGAGGTGATGAGCTTTGTTGCAGGGGGCTTGCAAGATCTCTCCATCTCCCGCACCACGTTTGATTGGGGTGTGCCCGTGCCCGGCGATGAAAAGCATGTGATGTATGTGTGGGTGGACGCGCTAACGAATTACCTCACTGCGGCTGGTTTTGAAAATGATCCGGAAAGATTTGATGCCACATGGGGGCAGGGCGATCCTGCCAAGAACGGGCGCGGCAATGCCATTCACATTGTGGGGAAAGATATTCTGCGCTTCCATGCGGTCTATTGGCCGGCCTTTTTAATGGCGGCGGAGTTGCCTCTGCCGAAGCAGATTGTTGCCCATGGCTGGTGGACGGTGGAAGGGGAGAAAATGTCTAAATCCCTCGGCAATGTGATCTCCCCGGATGAGATGATTGAGATGACCGGCGGGGTGGATCAGCTGCGTTATGCCATGCTGCGTGCCATGCCGTTTGGCAATGATGGAGATTTCAGCGAAGCGCGCATGAAAGAGCTCATCAATGCCGATCTGGCCAATAATATCGGTAACTTAGCCCAGCGCTGCCTGACCATGATTCAAAAAAACTGCGAGGGCGTGGTGCCTGCAATGGCTGAATCTATTTACGCAGACCAGATTGCGCGCACCATTCCAAATTTTCTCTATAAAGATGGTGCTGCTGGAAGGCTCGGCTATCAGGATGTTAATTCAGGTGAACTTATTAGCGCGCTTAACGATAAGAATGTTCTGGAATTCATGATTGCTCAATCTCAGAAAGCACAGTTTCAAGAGATGCTGCGACCATTACTTTTTGTAGCATCATCGCTGAATGAGCAGTTTCAATCCGCAGCACCGTGGAAATTATTCAAAGAAGAAAAACCTCAGGATGCTCAAACAGTTTTGGCGCATGTTGCTGAATCTCTACGTTGTTTGGCAATCTATCTACAGCCTTTCACGCCGGAGGTTGCAGGCAAGCTGCTGGACTTGCTGGCAGTGCCGGAAGATCAGCGCACATTTGCGCATCTGACAGAGGAACATGCACTCAAGCCCGGCACAAAGCTGCCAGCGCCGCAGCCACTTTTTCCACGTTTATAAATCGCGCATCCTGCGAAGGAGAACAGGCCGGTTAGCCTGCATTCTCATCAAGCTTATTTTTAATGGTGAGCGTCACTTCATTGCCGGCATTATTGAAGCGGATGCATCCCGGGCAGTGCGCATGCGCCAGCGCCACACCACGGCCGTTAGGGTCCGTCATCCGTGTGGGATCAAAATCCACATAGTCGCGCCAGCGGAAACCTTGTCCCTCATCCTTGATGGTGACGTGGAAATCTTCACCATTTTTATCACGTGCCATGGTAACGGCGACGGTTTTTGCGGCGTAGGTTGGGTTGGCCGCCCGATCCCGGATCAGGGCATGCCATGCGCCATCAATCAAAGCTTCGCCTTTGGCTTCCCGCCCAATGGCGTAATTTCCATGTTCAATGGCGTTGGCACACAATGCGTTAAAGGCCATAATGATGTTACGAATATTGCGCGGGTGCTTTGAGAAGGATGCAATAAAAGGTGCGGTGGCCGCCGCATTGGCATGTGTTTTTAGCGCAAAGGAAACATGATTGATAAGGTCATAAGCCTGATGCTGCTGATCCAACTGGTGCCCTAAGTTACTGAGTTGGCGCTTTTCTTTTGTGGCGGCGGAAACTATAGAAAGAAGAACGTCCGCATTGTAAGGTTTGGTGACATAATAATAGGCGCCGGCATCAATCCCTTCTTTCACGGCGGTATCACCGCCTGCTGCAGTTTGCATAATGACCGGCAGATGCGCCAGCTTCTGGCTGGATTTGATATGTTGCAGAACGCCCATGCCATCAATGCCGGGCATCATCCTGTCTAATAAAACCACATCAATTGCTTCATAATCTTTTTCCAGAATATCGATGGCTTGCTGGCCATTTTCAGCAAGGATGGTGTGATAAGCGGCTTTTTTAAGATGCTTTTCCATAATATCCAGATTGAAAACCTCATCATCCACGCAGAGGATGGTGATTGTCTCGCTGCGAAGGCCGCCGGTTTTGACGGCATTTTGAATAAAGTTATTATCTTGTTTCATAATCAACTCATGCTTTTTCAATATGTTTTATGGGTAGACTAAAGGTAAAGATCGCGCCACCCCCTGCATGGTTATGGCACCAAATTTTTCCTGAATGTCCTTCCACCAGCTCTTTACAGATCGACAAGCCAAGGCCGGTGCCGCCTGCACCGGTGGTGGTTTTGCTGCTTTGGACAAATTTATCGAACACGGCATCCAGCTCATTTTCCGGAATGCCAATGCCATAATCTTTAACCTGACAAAGCAAGGAATCAGCATCCAGATTATAATTGCTGCTATCCGGGGATTGCTGGCTGATAATGATTTCGATGGTACTATCAATGGAAGAAAATTTGATGGCGTTTGAGACGAGATTGGTGAAGATCTGCACGATTTTTTCATGGTCACATTCCGCAACAGGAGAGGGCGTCTTTACGTCCAGGCTGATTTCAATATTTTGTTCGGAGGCAAGGAGAGAGAGTTCATCCATCACTTTTTGCGCCAACTCCGCAACGTTATGCTGCCCAAAGTTGAAGTCCATCTTGCCAACTTCCAGCTTGGAAAGATCCAGCAGGTTATTAAGCAAGGAAAGCAAACGTTGACCGCTTTCGTGAATGCGTTGGAAATATTTTTCTAAATCATCGAACTCACTTTCTCTGATTTCCTCAATACCAAAATTGGCATAGCTTAAAACGGCGTGCATCGGCGTGCGAAGTTCATGGCTCATATTCGCAAGGAATTCAGACTTAGCCATATTGGCGCGTTCAGCACTTCGCTTGGCTTCCTCCAGGGCGTGGGTGCGCTGAATAACCCGCAGCTCCAGCGCGTCATTAACGGCGCGGATATCTTTTTCATGATCCTGAATGACTTCCAGCATCTGGTTAAAGACATCCACCAATGTTCCCAGCTCGTCATTAGTGTGTTTTTTGGCGCGGATCGTATAGTTGCGGTTTTTGGAAATGGATGAAGCAACGGAGACCAGCTGGCTGATGGGCTCAATAATCAGGCGCATCATATATTGAGAAAAGAAGAAGGCCACCAACCCACCAAACATGATGGACAGCAACGCACCGGATAATATCTGAAAGAGATTGCGTTTGACGCGATCCAGCGATGTGCTGATGAAAATAGTGCCGATTACATCGCCATCCATGGTGATGTGATTATAGTGGTAGAGGCTTTTTCCCGCAAAATGGCTGCCCCGTTCAATTTGAGGGCTGCATGCTTCATCGGCCAGATCGCTGCGCAGATAACGTGCAAAGACTTCATTTTCCAAATCAAAAATGCAGATGGAGAGAATGTCCCGCCGCAGGCCATAAGTATCCAGAGTTTCCTGAGCGCGATCTTTATCCCCAAAGAGTAATGCCGCCTGCAAGCCTTTGGCAATAACTTCAGACTGAGTCTCAAGATCCACCACCATGCTGGTGCGAACTTTAATGGAATTATAGGCTGTAAACACACCAAACGTCACCAAAAGTGCAACACCGGTTGTAACCATAACAATCACCAGCAGCTTGTGCTGCAGGGAAATATTTTTCACAATTTGCCGAAGGCCAATCATGAATCGAGCCTAGCAGGCAGATTAAAAAAGCCTATCTTTTGCCAGCGAGTGGATAAGAAAAAACATCAAATTCATGTTGATAATGGCAGCAGGGATACAGCATGAAGCTAATTTTAGTTTTCATTAGAGCGTGCCAAAGAAAGCTGGGGCGGGGCATCCATGCCCTCATCTTCATCCTCAATTTCGTTTCCTTCGCCTTCAACATCTGATGTAATAAACTGATATTGCTCTAATTTCTGGAGCGGCTTTTCTTTTGGGGCGGATGCGCCAAGCTGCTTGAGACGTTTAATGCGGACGCCCAAATTGCCATTAAATGATTTTGCAAAGTCATTATAACGATTGAGAGCGGTTTTCAGGCCGCCACCAAGCTTGTCACCAAGCTCATAGATGCGCGCAACGCTGCCAAGAAGCTTGGTGATCTCATCCATAATCAGGTGGTAATTTTCCTGTTGATGCACTTGCTGGATTTGCAGCCTTGATTGCAGGAGAAGGTTCATCAGCCCGGCAGGCCCCGTTGGAATAATTTCTTCCTTCCAGGCTTTTTCGAAAAAGGCGGGGTCGATGCTGCGAACCTTTTCAACGGCGGCGTCACTGGGCATAAACATCACCATGCTGATGGGAGCGTTGCTGGCTTGTTGAATGTTTTTTTGTTTAAAATGATGGGTGATCGCACTGGCATAATCGCGCACGATCAGTGATTTTAAATGCGCGGCCATGCTTTGTTTAAGCTGCTGCTCCAGCGGCTTTGTCTCTTCGCCATCAGCTTCTGCGCGTGCCAGCTCCAGGAAAAACTTTGAGGCTTTGCTGTCCACCACCAAGGCGCGCCCCTGAGGCAGGAACACCACCGCATCCGGCTTAAGCTGCTTATTATCCGGCGTGGTAAGTGTAAACTGCATGTGATAATCGCGCCCGGCAACCAGCCCGGAATGTTTGAAAATATTTTCGAGTGTAATTTCAGAGAGGTTCCCGGCTCCGGTGGGGTTCAGCAGGGCCTGTTGCACAATATCGGAAGTGGATTTGACGTCCAGAAACTGATCTCCGAGTGATTTGACATGGTGGGATATGTTTTCAACATTTTTATGCAGTTCCTGTGTTGTTTCCTTGATGCGCTTTTCGCTCTCCTCTTTCATCAGCTTTGCTTCGCGTTGATGATCTTCCAAAAGCTTGCTGGACATGGTTTGGCTGGCTTCCAGCATACCTGCTTTGGCGGCCTCCAGATGTTGTTGTTTGGTGGTTTCCCAGTCTTTCATTTGCTGGCGCATGAGAGTAATTTCCTGCTGAGCCAGCTTTTCCTGTGTTTCCGCATGGTTGAGCTGCCTTCGGAGTTGTTCTGAAAATTCCCGCTCCTGCGCGGCTTGTGCTTCAAGCTTTGTGAGCGCGTCACTGGCTTGTTGCCGTTTGAGTTCGGCTTCCGCCGCCGTCACGCTGAGCTGCATTTGGGTGGCGGCTGTTTTTCGCCATTGGAAAAGGGCAAAGCCTGCGGCCAGGAGACTCGCGATAGCCACGACGCTTAATAAAATGACGGCATAAATCACGCAGATTTCCTCTTCAGTTGCCAATTGATAGCAGGCGTAGCATAACCAAGGCATGATTGCTACTGACCAAATTGCGCTGGTGGTGCTGGCTGCCGGGAAGGGAACGCGAATGCGATCCGACCTGCCGAAGGTGCTGCACAAGGTGGCGGGGCGAAGCTTGCTTGGTCATGTGCTTTCCAATGCGGCGGCGCTTCAGCCGTCACGCACTGTGGTGGTCACGGGGCATCAGGCGGATTTGGTGGCGGATGAAGTCAAAATCTATGATCCTGTGGCGGTGGCGGTGCATCAGGCCGAGCAAAAAGGCACGGCACATGCGGTGTTGCAGGCGGAACGGGCTTTGGAAGGGTTTGAAGGGGTTGTTTTGGTGCTGTATGGCGATCACCCTTTTATCTCCGCCCAAACATTGCGTGAGTTGGCAAGGAAGATTGAGAATGATGTTGCCGTTTCCGTGCTTGGTTTTGAACCGGAGGAGCCGGGCGGCTATGGACGTTTGATCGTGGGGCAAAAAGACAGGCTGGAGCGCATTGTTGAGATAAAGGATGCACTGCCGGAGGAGGCCGCGATCGGATTATGCAATTCCGGCGTGATGGCGTTACGGGCTGATGTGGCCTTTAAAATTCTTCACGCGATATCTTCGCAGAACGCCCAGCAGGAATTTTACCTGACGGATGCGGTGGCAATTGCGCGTGAGCAGGGATATGATTGTGGTTACGCTTTAGGCGCGGCGGATGAGTTAATGGGAATTAACAGCCAGAAAGAGCGCGCCGTGGCGGAAGCCTGGATGCAGGATAAGCTGCGTATGGCAGCTTTGGAGCAAGGGGCAATTCTTCACGCGCCGCACACGGTACATATGGAAATGGATACGTTGTTAGAGCCGGGCGCAGTGATTGAGCCTTACGTGGTTTTTGGCGCTAATGTGCAGGTGAAAGCCGGGGCGCAGGTTAAGGCTTTTTCTCATTTAGAAGGGGTGGTGCTGGAAAGCAAAGCAGTGGCAGGGCCATTTGCCCGTCTGCGGCCGGGAACATATCTGCATGAAGGCGCAAAAATTGGCAGCTTTGTGGAAACCAAGAAGGTGATTTTTGAAGCTGGCGCGAAAGCAAGCCATCTTTCCTATATTGGCGATGCTTCCGTTGGGGCGGGTGCCAATATTGGCGGCGGAACGATTACCTGCAACTATGACGGGTTTGATAAATTTGAAACATGGATTGGTGCTGGGGCATTTGTTGGCTCAAATTCGGCGCTGGTGGCACCGGTGAGTGTGGGAAAGGGCGCAATTATTGGTGCGGGTTCAACAGTGTTGAGTGATGTGCCGGCAGATGCCACGCGCACGAACATCACGCCGGAGCGAACAGTGGAAAATGGCGCGGAAACATTCCGCCGGAAGAAGTCATGATTGAGTTACTGTTGCAATTATCCGGATTTGCGTGGCAGGGAGATGTGCTTGCCAGCGGTTTTTTTCATGACCTGGTGAAGACATTAGAGGCATTTGAATATGTGCACAGTTTTTCAGATTTCTTGCTGTGGATTGAGTTGATGCCAACAGCGGTGCGCTGGCTGATGTTTGGGGGAATGTTTGGCCTGACGGTGCTGGCTTATGCCTTTATCCGTGCCACCTTGCCTTATGCGGACTAACTGACCTGAAGGAGATTAACATGGCGATTCGTATTCTGGATTTCTGTAATATTCAAACCGAGGGGTTTCGAAATAAAGCGTTATGGCAGCGCTGTCTGGATGGGTTCTGGGATTTATCCGTTTTTGAGAAATGCATGCTGGCAGGTGGTATTTTTGTGAGCCTATTCATTATTTTGCGGCTGTTTGACAAGATTTTTGGTGAAGTTGAATAGGCGTTTACATCAGAAAATATTGATTATACCCTTTACAGCTGCCACAGATTGCGCTATTTGGCAGCGCTCGAATTAGTAAAAAATAGGAAAAACGTATGTCTGTAAAGATTCGTCTTGCCCGTGGTGGTTCAAAAAAACGTCCATATTACCGTATTGTGGTGGCCGATGCGCGTGCGCCACGTGATGGTGATTTTCTGGAGCGGGTAGGTTCCTATAATCCGATATTGGCAAAAGATAATGAGCAGCGGGTGGTGCTTCAGCAGGATCGTGTTGAGCATTGGCTGCAAAATGGCGCAACACCAACGGAGCGTGTGGCACTTTTCCTGCGGAAAGCGAATATTGGTCAAAGCTTTGAGCATATTAAAAAATTAAATAAGCGTCACGATAATATCGTTGAGCTGAAACGCGAAGAAATTGAAGCTAAGAAAAAAGCCCAAGAAGAAGCGCGTAAAGCTGCGGAGGCGGAAGCCAAAGCGAAGGCGGAAGCGGAGGCTAAAGAACAGGCCGAAAAAGAAGCTGCAGAAAAGGCGGAAGCGGAGGCTGCTGAGGCTGCTGAAGTTCCTGCCGAGGAAGCTCCTGCCGAGGAAGCTCCTGCCGAGGAAGCTCCTGCCGAGGAAGCCGCTGAGGCTCCTGCGGAAGAAGAAAAAGCTGCTGAATAACTTGCTTTTGTTCCGGGTGTGTTGAACCATGCCTGATAATTTGGTGGCAATTGGAAAATTGCTTTCCTCGCATGGCGTGAAGGGCGACATGAAGCTGCAAAGCTTTTGTCAGCGGCCTGAAAATATCAAAAATTATACGCTTTATCTGGAAGACGCAGTGCCGTTGAAGGTCTCAATTCGTGGCGGTGGCAAGCATTTTATTATAACCTTGGATGGGATAGATTCAAAGGAAGCGGCGGATAAGCTTTCCGGAGTGCTGATCTATACGAAGCGCAGCCAATTGCCGAAAGAGGCCGATGAAAGTGAATATTATATTCATGACCTCAAAGATTTGGAGGTTGTTGATAATGACGGCCGCAAACTTGGTAGCGTGATTGCGGTGCATGATTATGGCGCAGGCACTATTCTGGAAATTCAGTTTGATGGTAAAACATCCAAAAAGGGTAAGCCGGTTTCAGATTTACTGCCGTTTGATAATAGCAGCTTTCCTGCTGTGGATATTGAGGCAGGAAGGATTCAATATTGCCCTGCGGAAGAGGTGATTATTCCTTCGAATAAGGAAGATTAGCCATGTTTCATGCCAATATTCTGACATTGTTTCCTGAAATGTTTCCGGGGCCACTTGGGGCATCACTGGCAGGCAAGGCGCTGGAGGCCGGGCGTTGGCAAATGGATGTGCTGAACATTCGTGACTTTGCGGAAGACCGGCATAAATCAGTGGATGATGCGCCGTATGGTGGCGGTGCGGGGATGGTGATGCGGCCGGATATTGTTGGCAAGGCGCTGGATATGGCATTGAGCAAACAGCCAAAAACACGCCTGCTCTATTTTTCGCCGCGCGGCAGGGTGATGGATCAGGCGTTGGTAGAGGAGCTTGTTGAGCAAGAAACGCTAACATTACTTTGCGGGCGCTATGAGGGGTTGGATCAACGTGTGATTGATCATTATGCAATGGAAGAAGTGAGCGTTGGTGATTTTATCTTATCAGGTGGAGAAATGGCGGCATTGTTGCTGTTGGATGCTTGTGTGCGCCGGCTGCCGGGGGTGGTGGGCAATGAAGCAACGCATGAGGAAGAAAGTTTCGGGCAGGGCGAAACGCCGGATTTGTTGGAATACCCACTATATACACGCCCACAGGAGTGGCGCGGGCTGGAAGTTCCGGCAGTTTTAAGTGGCGGCAATCATGCGGAAATTAATGCATGGCGGCAAAGGCAGGCCGAAGAAGTGACCAAGGCGCGGCGGCCTGATCTATGGCAGAAATACCTTGCATCAAAGCGTGAGGAAGTGTAAAGAGACGCTTCACAAAATTATAAGAGCGAGGATAGCATGAACGCGCTTCAGAAATTTGAACAACAACAGCTTGAGCAATTAACGAATAATAAGGTCATTCCTGATTTTCAGGCGGGTGATACGGTGCGTGTAAATGTGCGTATTATTGAAGGCAACAAAGAGCGTGTTCAGGCCTATGAAGGTATTTGCATTGCGCGTAAAAATGCTGGTCTGAATTCATCTTTCACGGTGCGTAAAATCAGCCATGGTGAAGGTGTTGAGCGGGTGTTCCCGCTTTATTCACCCCGTTTGGACTCCATTGAATTGGTGCGCCGTGGTGTGGTTCGTCGGGCAAAGCTTTATTATATCCGTGAGCTTTCCGGTAAAGCGGCGCGCATCAAAGAAAAGAAAGATTTTCTACGTGCCGCCATTAAGCCAGCTTCCGCACCTAAGCAAGAGGTTGCAGCAAGCGGTGAAGCAGAGGATAAAGCCGCTTCCTAATCTGCTTGAGAGTTGCCTTATATGATGGCTGCTCTGATTGTTGATACTCAAAACGCTAAGAAGGTACTTTATGACCAAGCCACGTACTCTTTTTGATAAAATCTGGGATACGCATTTGGTGCATGAGGATGAAAATTCTTCACTTATTTATATTGACCGTCAGTTGATTCATGAAGTCACCAGCCCGCAGGCTTTTGAAGGTTTGCGCATGGCTGGGCGCAAAGTGCGCCGCCCGGAAGCGCAGCTGGCGGTGGCCGATCATAATGTGCCAACATCCAAGGATCGCCTGCAGGGAATTAAGGACGAAACTTCTCGTATTCAGGTGGAAACGCTGGAAAAAAACGCGCAAGAATTTGGCATTGCCTATTTCAAAATGGATGATATTCGTCAGGGTATTGTGCATATCGTGGGGCCGGAGCAGGGCTTAACCCAGCCGGGCATGACAATTGTGTGCGGCGATTCTCACACCTCCACCCATGGCGCATTTGGAGCGCTGGCCTTTGGCATTGGCACCAGTGAGGTGGAGCATGTGCTGGCAACGCAAACGCTGATTCAAAAACGTGCAAAAAATATGCTGGTGAACGTGAAGGGTAATCTGCCGCATGGTTTCACTGCGAAGGATATTACCATGGCGGTGATTGGCAGAATTGGCACGGCAGGCGGCACGGGCTATGTGATTGAATATGCCGGTCAGGCTATTAAAGACCTCTCTATGGAGGGCCGGATGACGGTGTGTAATATGTCCATTGAGGCAGGCGCGCGCGCGGGCATCATTGCGCCGGATGAAAAAACATTTGAGTATATTAAAGGCCGCCCAATGGCACCAAAAGGTGAGGATTGGGACAAAGCGGTGGCTTATTGGAAAACGTTGCCATCCGATGAGGGCGCGCAGTATGATACGGTGATTGAGCTGGATATTAATGATATTGCCCCCGTAATCACATGGGGAACCAGCCCGGAAGATGTGCTGCCGATTGACGCGGTGGTGCCTTCACTTGCCGATTTTGCGGATGAATCCGTGCATGTTTCCAAGCAGCGCTCGCTGGATTATATGGGGCTTACGCCCGGCACAAAATTGCAGGATATTGCCATTGATAAAGTGTTTATCGGCTCTTGCACCAATGGCCGCATTGAAGATCTGCGCGCAGTGGCTGCAATTGCGCAGGGTAAAAAAGTGGCCGCAAATGTGAAGCACGCCATGATTGTTCCCGGCTCCGGCCTTGTGAAACAACAGGCGGAAGAGGAAGGGCTGGATAAGATTTTTATTGAAGCGGGCTTTGATTGGCGGGAGCCGGGCTGTTCTATGTGTTTGGCGATGAATGCGGATAAATTAGCATCCGGTGAGCGTTGCGCTTCCACGTCTAATCGTAATTTTGAAGGCCGCCAAGGGCGCGGCGGGCGCACGCATCTGATGAGCCCAATCATGGCAACGGCCGCCGCCATTAAGGGCAAGCTGGCCGATGTTCGGGAGTATTTGTAGCGTAAGTTGCTTGCAACAGCACGGCGCATGTTGTACAATAAAGCTGTACAAGGAGGGGAAGGTGGATCGTTTTGTTTCCTACAGTGAATTACGCCATAATTTGAAAGCCAACCTGGATGAGGTGTGTAACAGTCGCGTGCCATTGATGGTGGAGCGGCGCAATGGCGATAGCGTGGTGATTCTTTCGCGTGATGATTATAATGCATTGGAAGAAACGGCCTATCTGTTACGCGCCCCGGCGAATGTGAAACGTCTGCTGGAGGCATTGACGCGGACATCGGATGAGCGTTTTTCTTTTGCCTCGATGGAGGCGCTGGAAGATGCGCTTGGAATTTGATCCACATGCGCTGGAAGATTTGCGTTACTGGAAAAAACATCATCCAAAAAAAGTAGAAAAGATCATGCGTTTGATTGAGGAATGCATGCATCAACCTTTTGAGGGGACGGGTAAGCCGGAGCCTTTAAGGTATGTGCTTTCCGGTTGCTGGTCGCGGCGTATCGACAAAGAGCATCGTCTGGTCTATAAGGTGGAACGCAAAACGCTGGTGATTCTGGCGTGTCGCTATCATTATGGGAGATAAAATGCAAAAATTTGAGACACTCACAGGGATTGCAGCACCATTGCCGTTGAATAATGTGGATACGGACATGATTATCCCGAAGCAATTTTTGAAAACCATTAAGCGCACCGGCCTTTCCGAAGGGCTGTTTTATGAAATGCGCTATGATGAGAAAGGCGTGAAGATTGAAGATTTTGTGCTGCATCAGGCGCCATGGACGGGTGCGGAGATATTGGTTTCCGGCAATAATTTTGGCTGCGGCTCCAGCCGCGAGCATGCGCCATGGGCATTGCTGGATTTTGGCATTCGCAGCGTGATTGCGCCCAGCTTTGCTGATATTTTTTATAATAACTGTTTTAAAAATGGCATCCTGCCAATCCGTCTTCCGAAGGAACAGGTGGATGTGCTGATGGAAGCTGCCAAGCAACAGCAGGAAATTAGTGTGGATCTGCCGAATCAGCAGGTGAAAGCAGGCAACCATGTGTTCAGTTTTGAGCTGGATGAATTCCGCAAATATTGCCTGCTAAACGGGCTGGATGATATTGGGTTGACGCTGAAAAAGGCTGAAAATATTAATGATTTTGAAGGGCGTGACAGCCAGTCCCGCCCATGGCTTTTTAACGCCGCTTAATGCAGTAAATCTTTTTCGGCGCTGGTTTTTTTCTGGATCACGTCTATAATGATTCCATGTCTTTAGTTGCCAACCGTCGTGGGTTTATGTTTATTCTCTCTTCCCCTTCCGGCGCCGGGAAGACGACTTTGTCGCGGATGTTGCTGGAATCGGATGATTATATTGAGATGTCTGTTTCAGCCACCACGCGCGCGCGCCGCCCCAACGAGGTGGAAGGCGAGGATTATCATTTTCTGGACACCAAAACCTTTGAGCAGATGGTGCATGATGCTGAGTTTTTAGAGCATGCCAAAGTGTTTGATCATTATTATGGCACGCCGAAGGCGCCTGTGTTTGATGCGCTGCATCAGGGTGTGGATGTGCTGTTTGATATTGATTGGCAGGGCACACAACAAGTGGCCAGCAAATGCCCGGGTGATGTGGTGAGTATCTTTATTCTGCCGCCATCCATGGCGGAATTAGAGCGGCGCCTGCGTACGCGTGCGGCAGATTCCGAACTGGTGATTCAAAGCCGGATGAGCAAGGCAGCCAGTGAAATCAGCCATTGGGATGCCTATGATTATGTGCTGGTAAACCGTGATATTGGCGAGAGCCTTGCAACCATTCAGGGCATTTTGCGGGCGGAGCGGCATAAGCGCATCCGTCAGCAGGGGCTTTCCGACTATGTGGAAGCATTGCTTCAGAGTGATGAATCTAAATAATTAGCCAGCGCACAAAAGTCATTAAGGCTTAAAACTTCCGGGCGTGATGTTGGGGCAATGTTGCACTGTTGAAGGACATTTTCCGGCGATTGGAAAAGTTGCTTGAGGCTTTGCCGCAGCATTTTTCGTCGTTGAGAGAAGGCTGCTTGCGTGATGCGCTCCAGGCTGCTGAGATCAACATTATTCAGTGGCGTTTTTCTGGGAGAAAGCAGAATGACGCTGGAATCCACCTTTGGTGGCGGGGTAAAGGCGGCGGCTGGCAAATCAAAACAACTGGATGTTTCACATAGGATATTGGAGAGGACGGAGAGGCGGCCATAGGCATGGTCGCCGGGAAAAGCGGTGATGCGCTGCGCCACTTCCTTTTGAAACATTAAGACCATTGATTCAAAAAGATGTGCCTGCTTCAGCCAGCAGATAAGAAGCTCCGTTCCGACATTGTAAGGCAGGTTGGACACCACGCTAAATTTACCCTGCTTCGGGTGATGGTGATTCAATAATTCCTGATAATCAAGGGTAAGTGCATCCGCATTGACAATAGAGAGCCTTTCGGGCGCCGCCTCTTTCAGCTGCTGCAAGATTGGCAGGCAACGTTCATCTTTCTCAATGGCAATCACATGCGCCCCTGTTGCAAGCAGGGAGCGGGTTAACCCGCCGGGGCCGGGGCCAACTTCAATGACGGTACGGCCATTCAGGCTGCCGGCATAGCGAACAATTTTATTAGTAACATTTTGATCTAAAAGGAAATGCTGACCCAATGATTTCTTTGTTCTAAGGCCATGAGTGTGAATGGTCTCGCTAAGGCCTGGTAGTAAACTTAGGCGATATTCAAGTGCGGCATGTTGTGCGGAATTAGGCTCAGCCACGAATATCAATCAGTGCATTTTGGCGCAGCTGCTTCATATATTTACGAGATTCCAGATCCATCTTCTCCTTCAACAATAAATTGCGGAGGATATTTTCATTGATACGCTTGCTTTCAGTACGTTTTTTACCAACCTGAATAATGCGGATAGAGGTTTCCGTTTCCAGTGGCTTTAACAATTCGTCGGTTTCAGCATTCTGCACGGCGGAGCGTAAGGGTTCACGCAATTGATTGGCCAAAATCCAGCCAATTTTCCCCCCTTCCGAGGCGCTGGCACTGGTGGAGAATTCTCTGGCAATAGAATCAAATGACTGCCCGGCATAAATGCGTTTCATCAAATCACGCGCCAGTGCCAGCTCGTCTTTATTTGAGCCTTCAACATCCAGCACGATTTCTCTGAGAAAAACTTCGCGGGTGGTTTTTTGATCTTTTAACTGCACCACGGATTCCGACACCTCTTCGTCGGTAACGTTAATACGAGGCATGATGCGCCGCCCGACAATTTTTTTCCATAAAATCTGGGCTTCAATTTGTTTCAGCAGCGCTTCACGGTTAATGCCCTGACGTTTAACAAAGCTGTTAAAACCACCGGGCTTAAGCCCATTGCGTTCTTCAAGTTCAGCAATGGCGGCGGAGAGATCCGATGGTTGAACGGTAATGCCGATTTCCTCGCCATGTTGACGCTGCAGTGATTCATTTATCAGCATTTGCAGGGCTTGCGGTGCAACCCTCTGGCGGTTGGCGGTATTATTTGCCATGCCACCGGAAGAAAGCATCAACGCCGCACGCTGGCTAACGGCGCGGTTGGTAATGGCATCATCCTGAACAACGGCAATGATACTAAACTCACTGGCATGAACGGAAGAAGAAGGGGTAAACGCCGTTAATGTTACTAAAATAGCCATTAACATCAGATAGCGCATTTTAGAAGCTCCCTAAATTTTTCAACCCTATCTTAACGGTGTAGGACGTTGAAGGTTCAATATCTCTATCACGTGTATAATCGCGCTGAATGGAAGAGGCCAGCTTAAAGCATTCATCTTCATAAATTAAACCCGTTCCGGTGGTGATCCACCCGCCGGAGTCGGCAATGCCCCCGTTTGTCAGGGGGCGCATGCCCTCGTCCATGTCGCGGCGACCATGGGCAGTAACAGACCAGTGATCGGTTACCCGAAAACGTGTTGAGCCGTAAATTTCCTGACGGTCAAATGTGTCATTAATTTCGTCAAGCTGACTATAGCCGATGGTAAGCTGGAGCGGCTTGGAGGTGAATGTACCAAACACTTCATTGCGGCGCATGGTGAAATCATCTTTGTCACTACGGAAGCGATAAGTGGCGGCAAGATGCTTACCATCCCCAATATTCACTCGTCCAACATAGTCGGAGAAATTATCGGCAAAGCCACTTTCTTCGGTGAAGTTACGGTCTGTCTTGGTGCGGTATGCCTGCCCGAATAAGAAGTTTGTATAGCCAAGCGTGTGGGTGATGCCGCCACGGAAACCATAATTGGTGCGGGGGCCACCTTCAACACGATCCAGCCCGGTGAAGTGATTTTCAGAGAAGAGGTTTTCATCCGCCAGTTCCAGTTCCTGACTATCTTCGTTTGGAATATCATCCGGATTTCCGCCATAAGGGCTAACAATAAAGTCCGCTAATGGTTCCAGCATGATTTGCGTGCTGCTGATTTGTTTGATGAGGGGGTAGCGCCAGTTTAATTCAACCTGAGGAATCAAACGTCCTGTGAAACCATCATTCACGCCTTTTCCGGTGATAACATTTTCCGCATAATAGGCATCCGCACGCAGGTCGGTGGATAATTTAAAGACATGGCCATTATTGGTGAGGTAGGGCAAATGGAGGCCGGCTTTTGTAGACAGGCGCTGCACATCCACGCCTTCATGGCGGCTAAGTGAGAGCAGGCTGCTATCGAGCGTGTAGCGGGCATTGGGCGCAATATCTGTGGCGGCTCGCTCAAAATGGCTGGTGACAAGTGGCAGAATCAGTGGAGTGGTATCCGGGTCGTCCGACTGGTTCAGTCCCTGAAATGATATGCCCTCAATGCCAATAAAATCACGCTGATTCAGATAATTAGAGAATAGGCGTGAGGTTAAGAGATCTTCATTGCTGATATTATAACGGCGCAGGTATGTATCATCAGAGGCGCGATCAATATCAAAGCCCCATCCCCAATGTTCATCAATGCCGAAGCCGCCTTTGGCGCGAATGTGACCGCGAAGGTCGCGTCCGGTTGTTTGATTGCCAAGAATATCCCGCTCCTTAGGGTTGGTAATACTGGCCTCAATATCGTAGCGTCCTGTCTCTGTCCGATGGCGCCAATCGCCGGAGAGAATTGTTCCCTCGCTGCTGGTCAGTGTGGGGGTAAGCGTTAAGTCGTAGTTGGGGGCTAAGTTGAAATAGTAAGGCACGCTGGCGGAGAGGCCAAGCAGGCTGTCACTGCGGTAAGTTGGAATTAAGAAGCCACTTTTTCGCGTTGCTTCCGGCGTGGCATGAGAAAGGTAAGGGGTGTAGAGGATTGGAATGCCTTTGAGGTCAAAGGTGGCATTGCTGTATGTGAGTTTTTCGGCTGTTTGATCAAGATGAATTTCATCGGCCGTGATACGCCATAAAGGTGTGTGTTTATCGCCATTCGTGCAGAGTTTACAGGGGCTGTAGACGACATTACGAAATTCGAAATTATTCTCATCAATACGTGTGGCATTATCCGCAGCAAGGCGGGAATTGTCACTTAATACGCCGTTAATATGGTTGACCTCGCCAGAGGTGAGAGTGTCTGAAAAGGTGGCATCCTGCGCAAAGAAGCGGTTGCCTGCGGCATCCTGAAACATCAGATTGTCTTCTAAGATAACTTTCCCTTCGGCTTTTTTATAGGTGATTGATTCAGCCGCAAGCTTCTGTTGATCATAAGTAGCCACGGCGTTGCCCTTGGCGGAAGCGGTTTGAGAATCCTGATCGTAGGAGAAATTATCGGCTTCCAAAACAAGCTGCTCCTCCGCAGAGGCCGTTGCGATGGAGCTGCCAATCAAGCCAATGGCGATTAGTATCAAAAATCCCTGCAATTAACCCTCCTCAACATGCACCAGCACCCCAATGCCCAGCAACGTTACCATCACGGGTGGAATCCATGCCGCAATAGCAACGGGCAGGGTTCCGGACAGGCCGAATGATGCAATAACACTCACTAGAAAATACACGAGAAAACCGATTAACACACTTAAAGCGATGAGCAGCCCCTGCCGCCCTTTGCGCGCCGGTTGCAGTGAGAAGGATGTGGCGAGAAGCAACATTCCTATGTATAACAATGGACTAGAAAGAAGTTGATGCCAGTGCAGCCGGTGCGGAAGTGCGGAAAACCCTGTTTTGGTGATGGTTTCAATAAATTCTGCAAGTGCCCAAAAAGAAACAGTTTCCGGTGAAACAAAGCTGTTATTTATGTCGTCGACGGTGAAGTCGGTTTCCAGAAAATACTCATCCAGCTTTTCAAAGCTGCCATTGGGTCTGGAAATTGTGACATTTTTCAGATGCCAGAAATTATCCAGTAGTTTGGCCATCTCGGCATCAAGCCGCTCATAAAAAAGCCCAACATTGTTAAACTGATAGATATTCACTTCTTTAAGAACAATGCTGGTGGCGGTGTTAATGGGTACGGATTGCGCGTGCAGAATCAGGTCGCCATCCGTGTTGTATATTTCTGATTCGGGGTCGTTTGCCGTATTTAAATTTAACTGCACCTGACGCAGCCACAGGCCGGATTTTCCAAGAGAGAGCATGCTGCTTTTGCCGATGAGGTAACGGGTTTCCAGGCGTTCATACGCCGTGAGCATGGTACAGGCGAGGGGGTTAATAAAGGTCAGAAAAATGATGCTGACTAGTATGGTGATCGTAGCCGGGCCAATTAACATTTGCCAGATTGAGATGCCGGCAGCTTTGATAACTTCAAGCTCGTGAAAGCGTGAGAGCTGATTGAAAGTGAGAATGGTGGCGATGAGAATGGCAAACGGAATAATCTTCTGGCCAAAGAGGGGGAATTTTAAAATAAGCATTTGGATAAAGATATCCGTGGGAATGTCCTTATTTTGCGTGCGCCTCAACAGTTCAATAGCATCAATCAAAATAATCAAGACCCAGCAGGCGCAAAGCGCAATCAGCATATAAATCAGAAAGCGTTTACTGATGTGCCAGCTGAGTGTGAGCGGGAATTTCATTGCAGTTCTCCCTGCTCAAGCCGAAGCTGCTTCATTTTGTGGTCATAATAGCGCTGCAAAATCTCATTATGGTTGAAGCTGACCAGATAGAGGCTAACTGCAAGAATGCAGGCAAGGATGATGTAAAGCCATGCAACTAACTCCGGCTGGCTGGCAATGGATCGACCTATGCCAAGAATGACCAAGATCATGATTAAGCTGATAAAGCTGCAAAAAAGGATGCGCTTAAAGCTGCTGCGCCGGCGGTGGCTGCCTGTCATGTGGGGCAGTAAGGCAAGGCACATAATGGCAATGTTTACCAGCGGCCAGACAATGCGAAAATGTCCCTCAGCTTTAAATTTATTCAGCAGATGAGCCTCTTGAGTATCTTGTGGAGAAAAAAGTTCATGCAAATAGCGCTCTTTCGGTTCGCGGATGCGTGCCGTCATATCTGCTAAATTCAATGTGGCGAGCGTTAAGGTATAGCGTTCAAAATGCAGGAAGCTCAGGCTGCCATCTTCCGGGTTAACGGTTTGCCGGTTGCCATGTTCAAGGATTGCCACAGGCCCTTCATCTGTGCTGCTGATAATGCCCTGATTAGCCATGTAGGTAATATGTTGGTTGGGGTTGGAGGTGTCATGCACCAGAATGCCCCGTAATTTATTGTTCTCATCCCGCTCTCTGATATAAACGGTTAAATGTTCGGAAGGGGAGGAAAAGACACCTTCCTGAAGTAAGGTAGCGGTATAGCTATTTCGTATAACCATCTGTAAATCTTTAAATTCACGATATGATTTTGGCAAAAGATATAGGCCGATGCTATAGGCGGCAAGGGTTACTAAAAGCGTGAAAAACACCGCCGGGCGAATGATGTCATACCGGCTGAAACCGGCGGCTCGCATCACCGTAATTTCACTATCCTGCTGCATTTTTTGAAAGACAACCGTAATGGTAATAAATAATGCGATGGGCAAAGTGACCCATAGTAATGCCGGGATCATCAGTGAAGAAAGATAGAGGAACATGCTGCCGCCCAGGCCGCGATTAACCACCAGGTCAATAAAGCGCAAAGACTGCGTAAGCCAGGCCACGGCAGTCAGGCTGAAGCAGATAAGTACCATGGGACCAACCAGCTTCTTAAAAATATAGAAATTATGGGTGTACACTGAATCTCCCTGCTTGCGGTGGCCTGTTTCTATTCCTATAACCGTTAGGTGACGATACGCAACTCTACAATGGAGACTTCCTGATGAAAATTACGTTCAACGATGCAACTTTGCCAAAAGCCGGGGTTTTAGTGATACCCGTGGCGGGAGTTGGTGAGCTGACAGGCCAGTTAAAAAAACTGGATGAAGATCATGGAAATATCATTGCCGATGCTATTGCCGCGAATGATTATAAGGGTGAAAAGGGCAAGTTTTTAACGGTTAATGGCGGTTTGGGTGCGTTACGTGCCGTGGTTCTGATTGGCGTGGGTGATCCTGCCGATGCGTCAAAAACAGTGAAGGAAGAAAAGGATATATCCGCCCTTGGCGGCAAGCTTTATAGCTATCTTGACCATGCAAAGCTGGATGATGTGACGCTGCTGGTGGAGTATGAAATTGGCGGCTTTGCGCCGGAATTTGTGGCGGCACATCTGGCCTATGGCGTTTTCCTGAAATCTTACCGCTTTAATCGCTATTTCACGAAGAAGCTGGAAGATAAAAAGCCTGCTTTTACCATGCTTTGCGTGAGATTGGCCGGGCATAGTGGTGCGGAGAAGCAATATCGTGCTTTAAAAGCCATTGCCGATGGGGTGTTTGTGGCGCGTGATCTGGTGAGTGAGCCACCAAATATTCTTTACCCTGCTTCCTATGCAGATCGCGTGAAAGAGATGATGAAGCCGCTGGGCGTGAAAGTGGAAGTGCTGGGCGAAAAAGAGATGCAGAAGCTTGGCATGGGCTCTCTGCTGTGCGTTGGGCAAGGCAGTGAGAAAGAATCCAAGCTGGTGGTGATGCAGTGGAACAATGCCGGAAAAAGTCAGCCGGTGGCCTTTGTTGGAAAAGGTGTGTGCTTTGACACGGGTGGCATTTCCATCAAGCCATCCAATGGCATGGAAGATATGAAATATGACATGGGCGGTTCGGCCTCTGTGGTGGGGGCAATGGTGGCGCTGGCCGGGCGAAAAGCCAAGGTGAACGCAATTGGTGTGATCGGGCTGGTAGAAAATATGCCAAGCGGTTCTGCTGTGCGTCCAAGCGATGTGGTGACTTCCATGAGCGGGCAGACGATTGAGGTGCTGAATACGGACGCGGAAGGGCGGCTCGTGCTGGCGGATGCGCTGTGGTATTGTCAGGATCGTTTCAAGCCGCGCTTTATGATCGACCTGGCAACGCTGACAGGTGCAATTGTGGTGACGCTGGGGCAACATCGCGCAGGAATTTTTACCAATGAGCAGGATCTGGCGGATCGTTTATTCGAAGCCGGCGAGCAGGTGGATGAGCGCGTGTGGCAGCTTCCTCAGGGCGAGGAATATGACAAGCAGATTGATTCCAAAATTGCCGATGTGCAGAATATCAGCAATACCAAGGGCGGTGGCAGTATCACCGCAGCGCAGTTCTTATGCCGTTTTGTCAATGATGTGCCGTGGACGCATATCGACATTGCCGGGGTGGCCTGGGCTGAAAAAGCCAAGGATGTGACGCCTGCCGGTGCTTCGGGCTATGGCGTGCGGTTGCTGGATCGGCTGATTGCGAATCATTATGAGGGTTAACTTCAGGTAATGGAAATTGCTTTTTATCACCTTACGAAGACGGATGTGGAATCTGCATTGCCGCCACTTTTGAACAAGGTGCTTACTGCTGGAAAGCGGGTGGTGATCCGCTGCGCGGATGAAGCGCGGCTGCAAATGCTTGATGCGGCGCTGTGGACGAAGGGTAAGAACTTTTTCCTGCCGCATGGCACGGCGAATGACGATGTGCCGCCGGTGCGCCAGCCGATCTTTTTGACAACGGAGGATGTAAACCCGAATCAGGCCGAGATTTTACTGGTTAGCGGAGATGTTCAGGTGGCGGAAGATGCGGCCTATGAGCGGGTGCTGGATATGTTTGACGGGCAGGATGAGGCGGCGCTGAACGCGGCCAGAAAGCGCTGGGCGCATTACAAGCAGGAAGGGTGCGATTTGACCTATTGGCAGCAGCAACCAAGCGGCGGCTGGGAGAAGAAGGCCGTTTAGATTACTGTTGTTTTCCATAAGATAAGCCTTGATACGTGGGAATAGTTGCTGCATATGAAGCAGGTTATGTTTAGGCGTGGTTTATTAACTTATAATATTTTGCTGAAAGAAAACCCGGCTTCTTTAGAAGATTTCAATCTGCTGAAAGAGGGTTTCAGCTTCTGGGCTTTCTTTTTTACGCCGGTTTGGCTGGTTTATCGCCGTCAGTGGCGCATTCTTTTTCTGGCATTGGCGCTGGCTTTTCTGGTGATGCGGTTGGAGGAGCATGAAGTGCTAAACCCCCTTCAGGCGCAGATTTTATCCATCGGTTTCCAATTTTGGGTGGGGCTTTCTGCTGTTGAGTGGCGTCTGCGTTCCTTGCTGAAAAAAGGGCGTTTCATTTTGAAAGGGGTGGTGGTTGCGCCGGATGAAGTTTCTGCAATTCAGCGTGCGTTTGATGCTGGGTTGATTGATGCGGCAATGTTCTTAAAGCAACCTTCTGCTCACGATGATGCGGTGAATGAAGATGCCTATTTGCGAGGTTCGGCCGGAGCATGAAGATTGCGATTATTGATTATGGATCGGGCAATTTGCATTCAGCGGAGAAGGCCTTTGCG
Organism: Alphaproteobacteria bacterium; assembly: GCA_030429725.1. GTDB lineage: Bacteria > Pseudomonadota > Alphaproteobacteria > Rickettsiales > UBA8987 > JAUIEX01. Next base: position 16,555 of record JAUIEX010000011.1, on the reverse strand, counting down.
CGTGCGGCTGCCATGCATGATGGCGCGGTGAATGTGACGGCAAATCCGGAGGAATTGGAAGCGGCAACGCATATTGTGCTGCCTGGAGTTGGTGCTTTTGGCGATTGTATGGCGGGTTTATCCGCCGTTGATGGCATGGTTGAGGCATTGAATTATTTTGTGCATGAATGTGGCACGCCATTTCTGGGTATTTGCGTTGGCATGCAGCTGATGGCGGAATATGGCGAAGAGAATGGCCAGCATGAAGGGCTGGGCTGGATTGGCGGCGGTGTCACGGCCATTATCCCTGATGACCCGGCGTTGAAGATTCCGCATATGGGATGGAATGAGCTGGAACTGGTCAACCCGCACCCGCTGATGAGTGGTGTTGAGCCGAATGATCATGCTTATTTTGTGCATTCCTATTCCATGCATTGCGAAGACCCGTCCGATGTGATTGCCGAGGTGGGTTATGGCACGAAAATTGTGGCGGCCGTTGGCCGTGATAATATGATGGGTGTGCAATTTCACCCGGAAAAAAGCCAGCAACTGGGGCTGAAGATTATTCATAACTTCCTGATGATGGAGCGCTAAGTGATTTTATTTCCGGCAATTGACCTTAAAGACGGCCAATGCGTGCGGCTTTATAAAGGCGATATGGCGCAGGCAACGGTGTTTTCCGACAGCCCGGCGGCGCAGGCGAAAGCTTTTGCAGAAGCCGGAGCGCAGTGGATCCATGTGGTTGATTTAAATGGTGCATTTGCCGGGGAGCCGGTGAATGGTGATTCAGTAAGAGCAATTTTAGAGGCGGTGAATGTGCCGATTCAGCTGGGTGGCGGCATTCGTTCGATGGAGACCATAACCTACTGGCTTTCACTTGGTGTGAAGCGGGTTATTCTGGGAACGGTGGCGCTGCGTCAACCGGAGCTGGTGAAAGATGCCTGCCGGCATTATCCGGGGCAGATTTGTGTGGGCATTGATGCACGCGACGGCATGGTGGCCGTGGAGGGCTGGGCAGAAGTCTCTGAACTTCAGGTTATTGAATTAGCGCAACAATTTGAAGATGCCGGCGTGGCCGCCATTATTTATACGGATGTGGGGCGTGATGGTGCCATGGAAGGGCCTGATATTGAAGGTACGCGGGCACTTGCGGCGGCGGTTTCCATTCCCATCATTGCTTCGGGTGGTGTGTCATCGTTAGAAGATTTGAAGGCAATTGCTCAGATAAAACAAGGCAATATTGAAGGCGCTATTTCCGGCCGCGCTATTTATGATGGTGCTTTCACCGTGCCGGAAGGCATCGCCGCTTTAAGCTAATCTTCGTTTGGTTTTTTAATAATATTGGTGCTGTTTTACAGGCCAATAGCCCATTTGCTGACCTGGTAATAAAGCGGGATGCCAATGATCAGGTTAAACGGAAAAGTGATGGCCAGTGAGGACGTAACATAAAGTGCCGGGTTTGCCTTGGGCAGGGCAATTTGCAGCGCTGCCGGCACGGCAATATATGACGCGCTGGCGCAAAGCGTGGCAAAAAGCACCATTTCCGGCAAGGCAAGGCCAAGTATTTTGGAAATCGTGATCCCCAAAGCGGCGCCGATGAGTGGCATATAAATGCCGAAGAGAAGCGTGCCTTTTGAAAAAAGTTTAAGATTTTCCAGCTTTCTTGCCGTCAGCAGGCCAAGCTCCAGCAGGAAAATGCAGAGCACGGCCGGGAATGGGTCAATGAGATATTGCTTCACCACATCAATGCGGCCTTCCTGACCGGTCAGGCCAATGATAATGCCGCCGAAAAGCAGCACAATGCTACCATTAAATAATGTTTCCTGAAGTAATCGCCGTGAAAATAAATGGCGCTTTTCCGATTTTTTTAACTGCCTTGAATCACGCGCGAGGATAAGGCAGGAGATAATCGCCGGCGCTTCCATCAGCGCCATAAGGGTAACGATATACCCCTGATAATCATAATTTTTACCGGCAAGGAAGCTGGTGGCATAGCTGAATGTAACAACACTGACAGAGCCATAATGTGACGCAACTGCGGCGGAGTCAATCCGCGAAAGAGCGGTTGTTTTGCGGAGCAGAAAAAAGCCGATAAGGGGCAGGGTAAAACCTACGATCACTCCGCTGGCAAGCACCATTGCAACTTCTGAAAGATCAACGTCACTTTGCCGAATAGCAAGACCGCCTTTCATCCCGATAGCCAGCATCAGGTACATGGCCAACGCTTTGGCAATTTGATCGGGCAGGAAGAGATCCGATTTCACCAGCCCGGCGATAAGCGCCAATATAAAGAACTGAATGAACGGTGAGGTGATAATGTCGTGCAAAATATCCACAGAGGCAGTCATAGCCCAAAGCAAATTATACGTCTATCAGAAAGATTTTCCTAATCGTCATAACGATCAATGGCGGCATAATCAGCAAAGCGGGTGGTGGTTTTATCAAAGAATAAGGTCACATTATCCACCGGCCCATTACGGTTTTTTGCCATCATAATTTCCGCTAAATTATTCACACGCTCCATCTCTTCCATCCATTGGTGGAAGGTTTCCGTGCCTTCCGGTGGTTTTTTACGCTCAATATAATAGGCCTCACGGTAAATAAACATCACCTGATCGGCGTCCTGCTCAATGGAGCCGGACTCCCTCAGATCAGCAAGTTGCGGGCGTTTATCCGGGCGCTGTTCAACGGCGCGGGAAAGCTGTGACAGCGCCATAACGGGAATATTCAATTCTTTAGCGATGGCCTTGAGGCCCATGGAAATTTCTGAAATTTCCTGCACGCGGTTGGTTTTGCTTTGCTCGGATACGCCACGTAAAAGTTGTAGATAATCAATGACTAAGAAGGATAAATTATGCTTTCGTTTTAAGCGCCGTGCCCGGGTGCGTAAGGCGGCGGTTGAAAGGGCGGGCGTGTCATCAATATAAATAGGAAGATCGTGAAGCAATTGATTGGCCTGAATCAATTTAGCAAACTCATCATTATTCGGGCTGGCATCCAGCCGCCCACGGCGAATATCCCCGGCATTGATGCCGGTTTTGATGGAGAGCAGACGTGTGGCCAACTGCTCCGATGACATCTCAAGGGAAATAAACCCAACGGAGCCCATCACGTGGTCGGAAGTTGGATTTTTCTTAAGCTCTTCATCATGAGTATGCTTAAGATGCTCCGCCGCCTGTAGGGCAATATTGAGTGCCAGAGCGGTTTTCCCCATGGATGGCCTGGCTGCAAGAATCATCAGGTCGGAATTATGCATGCCGCCAAAAAGTTTATCCATATCGCTGAAGCCCATCGGAATGCCGCTGATGGCGCCTTTGCGTTTGCTGGCTTTTTCAGCGGTGTCGATGGATTCAATCAGTGCGAATTTTAAGGGCGCAAAATTGGTATCGCTATTTCCCTCACTGGCGAGGGTAAAAAGCTTGTGTTCTGCCTGTTCAATTTGCTCTGAAGCACGTAATTCGCCGGTGCTTTTTTTGGCACTGAAGACCATTTCTTCGCCGATATCCACCAACTGGCGAGCAATAGCAAGGCTGTAAACAACACTGGCATGACTGCGAGCATCCATCACGCCGGAGGCAAGGCTGCTGATGCGGGAAAGGTAAGCAACGCCGCCCATTTCCTGCATGGCCTCATCCTGTTCAAACTGGTTTTTCAGTGTTACGGCAGTGGCCACCAGCCCGCGTTCAATAAAGCGCTCAATGGCTTCATACATGCGTTGGTGCAGCGGCTCAAAGAAATGCTCCGCGCGGAGGAAGTCCGAAACGCGGTTCAACACCTCGTTATTCATTAAGATGCTACCAAGCAAGGCCTGTTCCGCCTCAATATTATGTGGAGGTGTTTCAAGTTCCACGCTTTTATCGGTGGGATTAATGGTTTCAACGGCCTGAATCATGATCACATCAAGTTACGCAGGATGAAGCCTAAACGCAATCGCTTGCTGACATGAAAACATAAAAAAAGCGGGCCGAAGCTCGCTTTTTTTAAAACATTCAGGAAAGTTAAGCGGCTTCTTGCTCACCCTCCGAATCGGAGTCCTCTGCCGCGTCTTCTGCGGTGGCGGCTTTATTTTCTTCCGGCCTGGTGAATGCAGCCTCGGCAACGTTTTCAACAGATGTTGCTTTAGTGCCGCCAAGTTGAATTTCACCTTTCTTGAATTTACGCTCCAGAATCTCTGCTTCCTCACTGGTACGTGCCACATTGATGAAGAGCTCTGCAATCACGTCGGCATGAGGATGCACTTCAACTTTATGAATCCCGATATATTTAATCGGGTCGTGCAGGGCAACAATGCGACGTTCGATATTTTCTTCAATTTTATCAGAAAGAGCAGTTGCAATGCTGGAAACGGTGACAGCGCCATAAAGACGATCGTCATCTCCTGCTTGCTGAAGAATAATGACATATTGCTCGTGGATTTTAGCTTTCAGCGTTTCAGCTTCTGCACGTTTTTCATTATTACGTGCCTCAATATCTTTCTTCTGAGCCTCAAAATAATCAATATTTCCTTGGGTAGCATAAAGCGCTTTTTGATTTGGGATCAGGTAGTTACGTGCATAGCCGTTTTTGACCGTCACCGTATCCCCAACGGCGCCAAGTTTACGAATATTTTCCAGTAAGATCACTTGCATGGTGGTCTCCCTATTTATGTATGTGAGGCTTGCCCCACGATTATCTCTACTGTGCAATTGTTGCGCAGTAACCTGCCTTCGTTCCTAGCTGGCAACGTAAGGCATTAATGCCAGAACCCGAGCGCGTTTGATGGCACGAGCAAGCTCGCGCTGTTTTTTTGCGCTGACGGATGAAATGCGACGTGGCACAATTTTGCCCCGCTCAGATACAAATTTACTGAGAAGCCGAACATCCTTATAATCCACCGCCGGTGCATTTTCACCGGAAAGAGGGCAGCGACGGCTGCGTTTAAAGGATGAGCGTTGTTGTGGCTGTTGCTGTTGTGGCTGTTGTTGTGACATTATCTGTGCTCCCTGCGTGCTGGACGATCATCGTCGTCGGATTGGCGAAGAATGGCGCTGGCATCATTGGAAATATTTTTCACAGACACTGTCAGGTTGCGCATGATGTCTTCGCTGATATTGGTTTTACGCTCAATTTCTTTCACCACATTACCCTCGGCATCAATGCCCAGGAAAAAGTAATGGCCGCGTTTTTGTTTGTTAATCGGGTATGCCAGCTGGCGAATGCCCCAATATTCTTTTTTAACGACTTTGCCTTTGAATTCATCTTTGACTAATTTTTCAAATGATGCGCTTAGATCGTCCACCTCTTTCGGGGTAAGATCCGGGCGTGCAACAAATGTGCTTTCATACAGTGCCATGCCTGCTCCTTCGTTTTGCATGTGAACGCATGCGCCCACAGCGGTTAATTCCATGAATTGTGGCCTCTTTACTGCCTTTTTGTGAAGTCTGCAAGCAGATTATCCTGTTGAGCGGAGAAAGAATCGGTTATTGCATCCTTTTAACGCTTCGTTTAGCAGGGTTTCTATGGATTATTTTCACTATAAAAATGGCATATACCACGCTGAAGATGTGCCGTTGCCAAAGATTGCAGAAGCGGTCGGCACGCCGTTCTATTGCTATTCCTCGGCAACATTTACTCGTCATTTCAATGTGTTGAAAGAGGCATTTGCTGCCATTCCCACCACCATTTGCTATGCCGTGAAGGCGAACTCTAATTTAGCGGTGCTGAAGTTGTTAGCTGGCCTGGGCGCAGGAGCGGATACGGTTTCCGAAGGGGAAATTCGGCGCGCCGTTGCGGCGGGAATTCCGGTGGAGAAGGTTGTTTTTTCGGGTGTGGGGAAAACACGTGATGAAATGCGCTATGCGCTCTCACTGCCAATTTCACAGTTTAATGTGGAATCATTGGAAGAGCTGGAGCAGCTGAATGAAGTGGCGGCGAGCATGGGGGTGATAGCGCCCGTTGCCGTGCGGGTGAACCCGGATGTGGTGGCCAATACGCATGAAAAGATCACCACCGGGCGCAAGGAAGATAAATTTGGCATTCCCTATGATATGGCGCCGAGTGTATATGCGCGCGCAGCGGAATTGCCGCATATCAAAGTGCAGGGAATTACCACGCATATTGGTTCACAGCTGACAAGTTTGGAGCCGTTCCGCAAGGCATTTCAACGGGTTGTTAGCTTGGTTGAGCAGCTTAAAGCCGCTGGCCATGCCATTGAGGTGGTGGATTTAGGTGGCGGTTTGGGCATTCCATACGCAGAAGAAGCGCCGCCCAGTCCGGCGGAATATGCGCAGATGATTATTAAAGAAATTCAGCACCTTGGCTGCCGGTTGGAGCTGGAGCCGGGGCGGGTGATTGCCGGAAATGCCGGTATTCTGGTCAGCTCGCTGCTCTATATGAAGCGCACACCGCACCGTGAATTTGCGGTGATTGACGCCGCTATGAATGACCTGATGCGCCCGGCGATGTATGGCAGCCATCACAATATTTTCCCGGTGCAGGAGGGGAAACCCATGCAGAAGGCGGATATTGTTGGCCCGGTATGTGAAACGTCGGACGTGTTCACTAAGCAGGCAGATATTCCTGATTTGAAACCGGATGATCTGGTGGCGATCCGCTCTGCCGGGGCTTATGGCGCGGTGATGAGCGGCACGTATAATACGCGCTTATTGATTCCGGAAGTGCTGGTGGAGGGCGACAAATTCGCCGTTATCCGCCCGCGCCAGACGTATGAGGAATTATTGGGGTTAGACCAATTTGCCGATTGGCAATAGAGTTAGGCATCGTCATTACGAGCGCTATTTGATGAGCCGCTGCGTGAAACGCAGAGTGAATCAACATAAAGCGAAGTAATCTCCATGCGGCATGAGGTTGCCGCGTCGTTCCTTCGGAACTCCTCGCAATGACGATCTTGTGTATTTTTTGGTGTTTTCTAAAAATAATTTAAGCCGCGTCCGCCTCAGAGGATTCCGCGAAGATGGCGGAGACTTTCCATTGTTTATCTTCGGTTTCCGTGCCCTCTTGCACTTCGCCTAACTGCACTTCAGAAGCGTTGGTTACATTTGCCAGATCACGGAAGATGCTTTGAAGCGCACCCCCACCAGAATCACTGTGTGATTCTGACTCCACCATCGAGGGGGAGTTATTGGCGCTGTCCCCTTCACTCCCCACCTGTGGGGGAGTCGAGATCTCTGATCTCGGTGGGGGGGAGATAGTAAGCCTATCCAGCGGATATTTAATGGAAACATTGCGTTCAGCCTTAAGCTTGCGCACCACATCCAGAATCTGGCAGGCGGCGATGCCGGCCTGTTCGGCCTGCGCGTCGGATGGATAAGATTCTGTTTTTGGCCAGCTTCCAGCCGCATGAAGGGATGATCCGGCAGCTTTGTCATCAAAGATATGGCTGTAAAGCTCCTCTGCTACATGCGGCACAAACGGTGCAAACAGGCGCAGCACGCCATCCAGGCAGTGATAAATGGTGAAGATTGCAGATTGCTTCTGGGAATAACTCCCCCCTGGAGGGGGAGTCGAGGAGTGGTCAGCGTTAGCGCCACGACTCGGTGGGGGGGTAATCTGCTCTCCGGACGCCCCCCCACGACTCACACCTTCGGTGCTCGTCTGCTCCCCCTCACTTGTCGCGCCACGCGCTTCGCGCTTCGGCGGAAGGGGGGAGCTAAATTCTAAACCCTCACCATAGGCGCGTTTCTTCACCATTTCCAGATAGTTATCGCAGAAATCATTCCAGAAGAAATCTTCAATATGCTCCCGTGCTTTGCAATATTCAAACTTGTCGAACTCTGCCGTGGCGGCTTTAATGGCGCGGTGCAGGCGTGAAAGAATCCATTGATCCAGCGTTTCGGTGATGATGCCATTTTCCACATCCTGCGCTGCTGTGCTGGGTGTTGCGGTGAGGTTTTCCAGTTGAATGGCGGCAAATTTGGAGGCATTCCAAAGCTTGTTGACCAGCTTTTTGCCGATCTTCAGCACATCTTCGGAATAGGCCGTATCTGCCCCCAAACGGGAGGTGGAAGCCCAATAGCGCACAACATCCGCGCCTTTTTCCTCAATCAGCGCCACAGGGGTGACGACATTGCCTTTGGATTTGGACATTTTTGTTTTATCCGAAGCCAAACACCAACCGGAAATCATCAGGTTTTTCCATGGGATAGTATCCTCATGCAGATGCGCTTTCACGATGGTGTAAAACGCCCATGTGCGGATAATTTCATGCGCCTGCGGGCGCAGATCAGCGGGGAAGAGTTTATTGTGGCGTGAATAACTCTCCCCTGGAGGGAGAGTCGAGGAGTGGTCAGCGTTAGCGCCACGACTCGGTGAGGGGGCAGCCGGTTCCTTGAACGCCCCCCCACGACTCACACCTTCGGTGCTCGTCTGCTCCCCCTCAAGGGGGGAGCCAGCCCAATGGCTGTTGATTTGCGGTGAAACGGAGCTGGTGGCCCAGGTGTCCATCACGTCAAAGTCGGGTGTAACTTCATCCGCCGTGTAGCCTTTTGGCAGGTCAGTTAGTGGATTGACGGGAAGTTGATCTTCGTCGGCAACGATGATTTTTCCTTCTTCGCCGGCACGCTTGGAATACCAAACCGGGAAGGGCACGCCGTAATAACGCTGGCGGCTGATGCACCAATCCCAGCTTAGGCCATCAATCCACTGGTCGATGCGGGTTTTCATGTAAGGCGGGTTCCAGTTGCACTCTGCGGCCTTTGCTTTAAGCGCTTCGCGCTCATCGAGAATCTTCACAAACCATTGTTGTGATGGCAGAATTTCTAGTGGTGCGCCGGAACGCTCCGCGCACGGCACGGCGTGGGTGATGGCCTCTTTCTTCACCAGATCGCCCGATGCTTCCAGCAGTTCGATGATCTTTGCGCGTGCGGCGGCGGCTTTGAGGTTGTGGAGTTGGGAGATGTAACTCCCCCCTTGCGGGGGAGTCGAGGAGTCGCGCTGTAGCAAAGCGAAAGCGGACGACTCGGTGGGGGGTATATTTTCTGCAGGGTTTTGACCCCCACCTGAAAATTCATCAGAATTTTCAGACTCCCCCGTGCTTGTCTCGCCGCAGCGCGCGCGCGCAGGCGGAAAGGGGGAGTTAGAATTTAGCCAGTCTTTCCCCTCCAGCTCCATTTTGCCATACTGATTAAGCACCACGCGCATCGGAAGTTTGTGCTTCTTCCATTTATCAATGTCGGCCTCATCACCAAAAGTGCAGCACATCATGATACCGGTGCCCTTATCCATTTCCACCGTATCATCTTCCAGAATAGGAACTTTGACGCCAAAGAGCGGCGTGATGGCGTTTTTACCTTTCAAGTGCTGATAGCGCGCATCCTCCGGATGATAAAAAATGGCGACGCAGGCGGGGATGAGCTCCGGGCGAGTTGTGCCGATGATGATGGTCTTGCCATCATTCCCCCCTTGTGGGGGAATCGAAATCTCTGATTTCGATGGGGGGGCAGACGGATTAGGGTAACCTTCGTCACGTGGCAGAGGTTCAGAGAAGCTAGCTTCCTCACCTTTGACTCCTGCTTTCTGTTCCTTGAACACCCCCCCACGACTCACGCTTGCAGCGTTCGTCTGCTCCCCCTCCAGGGGGGAGCTAGCAGTAATCGCGAAACGAATGTCACAAAAATGGCTATCCAGCTCTTTATCTTCCACCTCTGCCTGGGCGATGGCCGTTTGATCCACCGGATCCCAGAACATAGGCTGCTGCTGGCGATAGGCCTTATTTTTGTGATAGAGATCGAGGAAAGATGCCTGCGAGGTGCGGCGGGAATGCTTTGAAATAGTGTGATATTCCTGATTCCAATCCACGGAAAGTGCTACGGATTCAAACAGATTGCGGAATTCCTGCCGCGCTTCTTCGGAAACCTCCGTGCAGACGGCAATAAATTCTTCACGCGTGTCATAATCCACGGCGCGCTTCTTTTTCACCTTTTCCACCAGCCGCTCGGTCGGCAGGCCGTTATCGTCAAACCCCATCGGATAGAACACGTCCTTGCCGGTCATGCGCTGGTAACGCGCCACAAAATCCGCCTGCGTGTAACTGAATATATGCCCCATATGCAGCAGGCCGGAAACGGTGGGCGGGGGCGTATCAATCACGAACGTGTTTTCACGCGGCTGATTATTCTGCCAGTGATAAATGCCCGAATCTTCCCACGCTTTCTGCCAGCGTGCTTCGGTTTCCTGATGATTATAATTTTTTGGTAATGTTTTCATGGCGCGGGTTGTAGCATTAGAGCGTTTAATTGAAAAGGCGGATTAAGTTTATTACGTGCTTTAACGGTTGACCTATCGCTGAGCAAACCTATATCAGCTTACAGTTAATTTAAACATCAAAGGAGATAATGATGGCCGTACTTGTTGGCAAAGAAGCCCCGAATTTTACCGCAACGGCGGTGATGCCGGATAATAGCTTTAATGAGCAATTTAACCTGAGAAGCTTTTTGAAAGGCAAAAACGGGATTTTGTTCTTCTACCCTTTGGATTTCACCTTTGTGTGCCCTTCTGAAATCATTGCATTTCATAACCGTTTGAATGAATTTAAAACACGCAACACGGAAGTGATTGGCGTTTCCGTCGATTCGCAGTTCAGCCATTTTGCATGGAAGGAAACGCCGGTTGAGAAGGGCGGCATTGGCAATGTGCAATATCCGCTGGTGGCCGATTTAACGAAGCAGATTGCGCGGGATTATGATGTGTTAACCGGGGATTCCGTGGCGTTCCGTGGCACGTTCCTGATTGATAAGGACTTTAAAGTGCGCCATCAGCTGGTTAATGATCTGCCGCTTGGGCGTAACATTGATGAGGCGATCCGCATGGTGGACGCTTTGGCATTCCATGAAGAACATGGCGAAGTGTGCCCGGCAGGGTGGAATCGTGGCGATGAAGGGATGACCCCGAATAAAGATGGTGTTGCCAGTTATCTGGGTAAGAAAGCAGCCGGGCTTTAGGCCGGTTGGCAGTTTTAAAAAGGAAAAGGCCGGATGATTCCGGCCTTTTTTTATGCCTCAAGGGTTGGTAAAGTGAAGTATGGCCAAGACACTGACGGTGCTGCAACGTTTGCGCAAAATGGAAATGGATGAGATACGCCATAATTTAAATATTTTTCTGGATAAAATTGATACGTTGAAAGCCGAGACAAGTAAGTTGAAAGCGCAACTGGCTTATGAGGCGGAAATTGTTGCAAAGCAGGATATTCCTTCACCCACATTTCACAGCTTCGCAACCTATACGCGCTGGAAAGAGGAAAATAACCGAAGAATTGAAGAAGGGCTTCAGCCGCAGATTGAAGAGCTGCAGCAAAAGCTGGTGGAGCAATTTGGCGAAATGAAAACCTATGAGCTGATGGAACGCCGCGCGCAGGAAAGAGAACAGAAGGAGCGTGAGGCAAAACAGCAGGCAGCCATTGATGAAATGGCATTGCAGCAATTTGTTCGTGAAGAGGGCATATAGTAGGGGTTGCGGTTTTGTCAGGTGGGACGTATAAAACACTCAATTGATTTTTACGTTAGGAGCATCCGATGAACATCCATGAATATCAGGCAAAGAAATTACTGAAGGGCTTTGGTGTTCCTGTGCCGGAAGGATACCCTGCTTTTACGGCGGATGAGGCAAAATACGCCTGTGATAAGTTGCCCGGGCCGATTTATGTTGTGAAATCACAAATCCATGCCGGTGGGCGCGGTAAGGGCACGTTTAATGAGCTTCCGGAAGGTTCAAAAGGCGGTGTGCGTGTGGTGAAATCTCCTGTGGAAGTCTACGAAAACGCCAAGGAAATGCTTGGCAATACGCTGGTGACACATCAGAACGCACCGGACGGTAACGTGGTGAAGCGCCTTTACATTGAAGATGGTTCTGACATTCAGCATGAATATTATCTCTCACTGATTGTGGATCGTGCAACGGGGCGCATTGCAATGATTGGCTCTTCCGAGGGCGGCATGGACATTGAAGAGGTGGCGGAAAAAACACCTGAGAAAATCATTACGGTGCAGATTGACCCGGCAGCCGGGCTTCAGGGGCATCATATTCGGACGCTTGGCTTTGGTATGGGCATGACGCCGGCTGAAATCAAGAAGCTGAATAAAGTGGTGCAGGGTGTTTATAATGCATTCGTTGAGCTGGATGCCAGTCAGGTGGAAATCAACCCGCTGGCGCGTGTGGGTGCGAATGACGATATTATTGCGCTGGATGCGAAGTTTAATTTTGATGAAAATGCCCTGTTCCGTCATGCGGATATTGAAGAATTACGCGATGAAGACGAAGAAGATGAGTTTGAGCTTCGCGCCCAGAAATTTGAACTTTCTTACGTTAAAATGGATGGCACAATTGGCTGCATGGTCAACGGCGCCGGGCTTGCCATGGCAACGATGGACATTATCAAGCTTAAAGGCGGAGAGCCGGCCAACTTCCTGGATGTTGGCGGTGGTGCAACGAAAGAGCGCGTGACCGAGGCCTTCAAGATCATTCTCTCCGACCCCTCCGTTGAAGGGATTCTGGTGAATATCTTCGGTGGCATCATGCGCTGCGATATTATTGCCGAGGGTGTGATTGCGGCGGCCAAGGATGTGGATCTTAAAATTCCGCTGGTGGTGCGCTTGGAAGGAACGAATGTTGAGAAAGGCAAAGAGATTCTTTCCAATTCCGGCCTTGCGATTATCCCGGCGAATGATCTGGAAGATGCGGCGGAGAAAATTGTCGGTGCCGTGAAAGGAAATGCAAAAGCGGCTTAAGCTATTGAAGGCTGTAACCTTTGGCTGGTGGAGGCGGGTCTTGATTTTTGATCAACGCTTTTTGTGCCGGTTTGGTTGTGCGGTGCGTTTACCATTGTTGCTTCTGATTTTATCGGCCTTTCCATCTTATGCGGAAAATTTGCCGCCATGCCCTGAATTTGTGGAGCGGATTGCCGATGATTATGCCGCGTTGGCGCTGGATTCCAATGCCTCGGAAGCCCGACAGCGTTTTTACCGTGAAATGATTGCGTTGAATACGGAACTTTATCAGGCAATGGCGTGTGATGCCGTTGAGCTGCGTGAGGCTATGCGTAAAATGACGTTGCCAGACGTGATTGAACGTGGCGGCTTTTTGAAAGTTCCTCCCGCCGATTTTTAGGCCGATAATAACAACATGATTAAGCTTGGCGCATTGTGGGAAACGGCGCTGAATCTTGCTCTGCCGCCGCGCTGTTTAGGGTGTGGAGGGCATGTTCAGCAGCATGCGGCCTTGTGCAGTGCTTGCTATGCCCCACTGAAATTTTTATCCGGGCCGCAATGTGCAATTTGTGCGCATCCGTTTGAATCCGCTTTGCCGAAGGGCACAATTTGCGCAGCCTGTGAGGCAGATTCGCCGGCATATGATAAGGTCTGTGCTGTGCTGATTTATGATGATGCGTGCCGCTCGCTGGTGACGCGTTTTAAATATGGCGACCAGACGCATCATGCCGTGTTATTTGCCAAATGGATATGGCAGGTTGCCGGTGATGCGGTTTCTGAAGGGGACTTGCTGGTGCCTGTGCCGCTGCACCGGTGGCGTTTGTTGCGGCGGCGTTTTAATCAATCGGCGCTATTGGCGTCATTGCTGGCGCGGCGTTGTCATGTGCCGGTAAGTCATGCATTGAAGCGGGTGAAAAACACGCCACCCCAAGCAAGCCTGAGCCAGAAAGCGCGAAAACGCAATGTTTCCGGGGTCTTTCGAGTTAAGGAGCGAGCGAAGCCCTGTTTGAAAGATAAGCGAGTTATTTTGGTTGATGATGTAATGACAACCGGCAGCACGCTGGATGCCTGTGCCAGGCAGTTAAAACGTGCAGGCGCGGCGGAGGTGATTGTTTGCGTGGTGGCCAAGCGGGTGATAAGCCAGTAGCTTTGGCGGCAATGGCCTAGAGGTGATTGCTGTCCCGGATAATCATATATCCGCGTGGCAATCCGCCATCCATGGTGTTCATGGCATAATAGAGATGGGGAAGATCAACCCAATACCACGGTGTTTTATGCGCGGCGGTATCTAAAATAAGAACGGAATCCGTCGGTAAATGATAGCCACCAACGATGGAAAAATGCCCGCCGGTGGTTGTGCCGATGGTTTTGCCTTCAAAGTTACACATAATGATTTCATCATCCAGCAACAGGCTGCGTTTTAATTCATCACGAAAACGCCGCCGCCCGGTTTCAATGTCATTATGGGCGCGAACAAGCTGCACTTCCATTTCATAGATTTGCAGAATGGATTGAACATGGTGCAAAGACAGGCCGGGGTTAAAAGGGTAGGCGTGTTTATCGCCCAGTATTCCCGGGGCAATTTGTGCCCGATGCTTGATGCTGTCCGTTGCGTCATCCAGCAGGGTTAATTGCGAATAAGCACGGTAGGCAATTTGCTCAATCATGTCAGTTTCAGGGTTATAATGATCGAACTGCAATTCTTCCTGATTGGGCACTTTCCCTTGATCCAGACGCATGGCATTAAGTGCCATGACTATGCTGGCTACGCCGCAGAAAAACGGATTTTTCTGTGGCTGATAGACATGGGCAAGCCTGAAAAAAGCGTTGGTAAACTTAGAAGTTAAGAGGCGCTGGCGGCCTTCATCGCTGTTCCATGGCTCGGCAACAATGGAATCTAAAGGGCAATAGCGCGCGCCGGTGAAAGTGCCATAACCGCCGGGCTCTGCCAGCCCTTCCTCACGCTTGCGCTTGCGCGATAATTTTGGCTGAGCAGGTTCGTTTGGCATCGTTTACTTGTCCTTATGATGACCTTTTTTTGAAAAGAAATAGTTAAACTCTGCACCGAAAATATAAATAAATGCAAGGATATAAAAGAAAAGCAGGGTAACAATGACGCCGCCAAGGCTGCCATAAACGATGTTCACCAGGTTAAAATTCTGCAGGTAAAGCGTGAAAAGCTCTGCCGCCAGCAGCCACATAATAAGAACAACAATTGCCCCCGGCAGCACGCAGCTTAGGCGCTGACGAATATTCGGCAGAACATAATAAGAGAGGGTGATGCCAAGCAGCAGCGTGCCTCCTGCAAATCCATAACGGATGACAAGGCCATATTGCGTGATGAGATAATTCAGATGGGTGTAAAATTCCGGGTTGATGACATTATCAACGGATTGCCATAATAGCGGAAAAAAGATGAAGATAATCATGGCAATAAAAACAAGAACGGTGAGTGCCGCAAATTCAAAGATGCTGCGCAGGCGCCGCCATAAATAGGAAGGGGGCGTGGCAACGCGATAAGCCCGGTTGAGTGCCGTGCGCGCACCTTCCAGCGTGGCGGAGGCCGTCCAGATAATGCCAAAGAATGCTAAAGCAACCAAACCTTGAGGTGGCCCGGCTAAAATTTCATCCATGCGCGGTTTAAGTGCCACCATCACCCTGTCTGGCAAGAGGGACTGAATTTCACGTGCTAATTCGCCCGTAAGCTGTGTTTCGCCCAGCCACCCGGCAATGGCAACGAATAACACCAGAAAGGGGAAGAAGGATAAAAGCCCTAAAAACGCAAGGTAGCCTGCATGCTCCACCCCGTCATGGTGAATAAATGTGTTAAATCCTGCCTTAACAAAACTGTTCCAGAAGCGCTTCATGATGCCTTTTTTGTCAGATTAAAATGCTTGAGCAAGCATGATGTGACCTCAGCCTGATTAGGGTGTGCTGCAACTTTAATTGTAGCGTAAGGAATATCACACTCTTTAAGCATTGCGCCGATCTGGTGACTGAAATTAATAGCGGCAATGCATGATGCTTTTTCGGTTAACTGGTGTTTCTTAAGGAGTGTGTTAAATGTTTCAGCAGTGCGGAGTGAGTAAAAAATAACCGCACCCAGCTGCTCATTGCTGATGGCCGTTTGCGCTTCGATGCTAAGTTCGGTCACTTCGATGGCATCGTAAAGCGTCAACCGCTCAACGGAAAAGCCATCACGCTGCAGCCATAATTGCAATTTGCCGGCAACCACACTGCCGCCCACATGCACCAACATGCCTTTTGTGGAGGAAAAGCTGCGGCGAACATAATCCGCCAGCAATTCCACATTGGCGCCAAAGCGCGTTCCGGCATTTCTGATGTTGCTAAAGCCATATTTTCTGGCAACGGATTCGGTAATAGGGCCGACAACAACCAGGCAGATATCACGACGGGGGCACATTTCTGCAAGGCTGCGCACGCCATTGGCGGAGGTTACTAAAAATGCCTGCGGGTTTTTTGCCAGCAGGCGGTGAATTTCCTGATGATTATTTTCTCGCGGAACAATTTCCAGCATCGGCTCAATCAGGCTTTCAATGTTGTATTGATCCAGTTGAAAAGCAAGGCCGCGCGCGTCCTGTTTAGGGCGGGTAATCAAAACTTTTTTTGGCATCGTTTCGGGGGTGGTCTTATTCAAGGAGATGCCCTCCTTCCTGAAGAAGCGAGAGCCCAAGCGCATGCCCGGCTTCAGCTGCATCAGCGATGGCAGATTTGCGTTTACCACTAATCATATCACTGCCATCGGGTGCAATGAGTGCGGCTTCCAGATATAGTTGATTATTTTCAATGGTGGCAAGTGCCGCCACCGGACTGGTGCAGGATGCGCCAAGCGCTTTGAGAAAGGCACGTTCAGCGCG
>JAUIEX010000010.1 GCA_030429725.1 Alphaproteobacteria bacterium | reverse complement strand
AATATCACAAAGGAACCTACCTACTCGACCCAGATAACATCACCATCTACGGAAACTTCTCACCCGAAACTATTGGTGGGATGCAACTCTGGCTGGATAGTAGCGATCTAAACGGTGACGGTATTGCTAATAACCCGGATAATGGCACAAGCGTTTCACAATGGTATGACAAGAGTGATAATGGATATATTGCCAATGCCATCTCAGGCAAGGAGGCCTTTGTTAATGGCGGTGCAATTAATGGTTTGGACGCGCTTGGTTTTAATAATGATGAATTGCGCATCACTGGCTTTAATGCATTTGATAATTTAACAGGACTGACCTATTTTTATATCGGACGCCGCACAACACCTAATCGCAACGAGCTTGCCTTTACCACCGATAAGTACAATCTTCGGACGCAGGCATGGAGTTCAAACCGCTCCATTTCCGGCGCTGCGGGAAATAGTTCAACATACCTTGCCTATAGTAATCAGCCGCATACCAGCTGGACACAGATGTCTGCCGTTTATAATGGCACATTAACGGGCAACACGAATCGGGTGAAAACCTATTTTAGTTCAGAGGCCGGGGTTTATAACGCCGGATCGGGAACGGTTCAGGCAAATTCTCTTGATAATAGTACGCTATTTATTGGCCAGTGGGTTGCCGCGGGATTTGGCTGGATTGGTGATATTGCGGAGTTGATTGCATATGACTCATCATTTGATGATGCTAGCCGTAATCTGCTTGAGCAATATCAATCGGTGAAGTGGGGTCATGCTTTAACGCCGCCTGGTGCGGGTGGCACGGAGGCGGCTCAGGCGATGGCATCGGGTGGTTATTCTGCATTCACCACGCGCTATCTGGAACGGTTGAGTGCAACGGCGGATATTGCGCTGGTGGCCACCAGCGATATCACCCTTGATTTGCAGGGTGATAGTTTGGACATTACCACCTCCGGCAGGGATATCAGCCTGACGGCCGGAAATCAGATTGTGACGGCTTCCGCCGGTGCGATTCAAACCAATAACGGGGATATTAACTTTACGGCGGATAACGGCATTATGCTGAGTCACGCGCTGAGCCTGACCAGCCAGGGTGGTGCGATTACGTTTAATGATGATGTGGTGCTGGACGCCAATCAGGTGATGAATGCCAGTGGCGGCAATGTTAATTTTAACGGCGGCGTTGATGGCGGCTATGACCTGAATGTGACGGCGGATACAATCAGCCTTAGCCAGCCGGTGGGTGGCAACACAGCTTTAAATGATGTGACATTATCCGCTGCAAGCCAGGTAAATTTACCTTCGATGCAGGCTGGTAGCATTGATGCCAGTGCATCTTCAGGGGATATTACCGTGCGCGGCATTCTGATGACTTCCGGCGAGAATATAACGCTGGATGCCGATAATGATCTGAATCTGGCGAATGCTGCCGTGATAACCGGGGGCGGTGATCTTGATGCAACCTCCGGGCGGGATACCTTTATCAGCCATCTTATTGATTTGGATAATGGCGCCTTAACGGTGCAGGCCGGGCGGGATATTTTTCTGAGCGCCGCTGTTTTGAACGATAATCTTTTTGCTTACTGGGATTTTGATGAAGGCTCCGGCACCGATGCCGCGGATGCCGCCGGCAGCAATAACGGAACATTGGAAGATGATGCCACATGGAGTGGTGATACGCCGTTTAGTTCGGGTTCCAGCCTGAGTCTGGATGGTTCGGGCGACTATGTGACGGCGGGTGATATTGACGAAGTTGATGGCGCATCTGCCCTAACAATCTCTGGTTGGTTTAAAAGGAGCGCCCTGAACGCGTATAATGGACTGGGAAAATATACCAATTCCAGTGATAGGAGATTACATATTGGTTTCTGGACGGATGGAAAATTATATTTCAATATCTCATCCGGGTCATCTACCTTTGGTTCTATCGTGCATAACACCACCGACTGGGTGCATGCAGCGATGGTGTTTGATGGCTCTGAAACAGGAAATAACCGTTTAAAAGGATATGTGGACGGCGCCCTGCAGGCATTATCATATAGTGGTGCTATGCCAGCCTCATTAGACAATTACACAAGTGATTTTCTTATAGGACAATTTTCTGGAGCAAACTATGCCTCAGGTTTGATTGATGATGTGCGTATTTATAATGCCGCATTAACACCGGGTGAAATGGAGCTGATCTATTCCGCCCCTCAATTATCATTTGATAGTGGCTCGGTTTCGTTGACGGCGGGTCGTGATGTATCGTTTGATCTTGATGGGACGAATCTGGATGTGAGTGGTTCGGTGACGGTTCGCGCGGATGGTTTTTCGGATGTGAGTGGTTTCACCTCATCGGGCACGCAGGATTTTATTTTTGAGCAGGCGACGGCGGGCAATAGTCTGGATATTGGCAGTGGTGGCAGTGGTGATGTGGTGCTTTCGGATGGGTTGGTTTCGAGCATTCAATCGGGCTTTGCCGGTTACCGTTTCGGGCGCTTAGATGGGGGCGCGGTGACAAACCGCACCACCACATGGGAAGATCCTGTGACCTTTGTGACGAACGGCGATTTTACCAATGCTGTTTCTCTTACGAGTGATGACACAATTTTAGTGACTGCGGGCGGGGATGTGATTCTGGATGAGGGCATAACCACCACCAGTGCAACGGCACATGCGCTGGTGCTTTCTGCGGGGGATGATTTCCTGAACAATGCCGGCAGCGCGGCGCTTTCTGCTGCCAATAGCCGGTGGTTGGTTTACAGCGATGCGCCGGCAAACAACACCCGCGATGGTTTGCTGCCATCGGCTTCTGAATTTAACAAGACATATGCGGTGAATGCGCCGGCTTCGATTGGTGCGGGCAACCGCTTTGTTTATGCCACGGCCACGCAGCCAACATTGGTTTATCAGGTGGGGGATGACACGGTTGAATATGGTGATGCCTATAGCGCCACGCCCGGTTTAACTTATAGCGCCGGGCTTCAGGGTGATGACAGCCTGCTGAATATTGGCCTGACAGGTGCTGCCAGCACTGCCACCACCTATGATGCGGGGGATGATGTTGATAATTACAGCAATGCGCTAACGGCCACGGCCGGCACGCTGAGCAGCCCGCTTGGTTATCAATACGCATTTATTGCGGGTGATTTAACGGTGACCAAAGCCCCGCTGGTGGTGACGGCAGATGATGCCACGCGCGAATATGGTGATGTGAACCCAGCCCTCACCGGTGATATTGCCGGCTTTAAGCTGAGTGATGATGTGGATGATCTGGATACGGCTCCCACCTATAACACCGCCGCATTGCAGAGCAGTGACGTGGCGGATTATGCGATTACGGCTTCCGGTGCGGCAGATGATAATTACAGCTTCAGCTATGTCGACGGCACGCTGACATTGACCAAAGCCCCGCTGGTGGTGACCTTGCTGGATAACGAGCCGGTGCGGTATGAAGGTCAGCCCAATCCGGATTTTACACTTTCCTATAGTGGCTTTAAACTGACCGATGATGCGGATGATCTGGACACGGCGCCAACGGCTGACAGCACGGGAGATGTTGATAGCGCCGGTGGCACTTATGATGTTACCATTGCCGGTGGCGATGATACGAATTATGCCTTCCAATATACGAATCCGGCTGGAATTTTAACGATCTTCACGCCAACGGTAACCGACGGCGGCGGTGACGATGGCGACGATACGACCGGCAGCGATGACGATGGCGGCGATATCACCGGCGGCGATATCACCGGCGACGATACGACCGGCGGCGACGATGATGGCGGCGATATTACCGGCGGCGATGACGATGGCGGCGATGACACGACCGGCGGCGATGAGGTCACGGAGATTACCCTGCCAAGCACGGTGACGCGTGTCTCACAAAACCCAACAATTACAGTGAGTAATGGCGGTATTGGTAATGGCGGCGGGTTCTCTTCCTCCGGCAGCAATGACGCAGAGGGTGCAAACGATAATCATCCACCATCCGGGCAGAATGACGCTAATCATCAGAGCGATAACAGCTCCGGCCATGGTAATGAAAAGCCCATATCGGAACAGAACACCGCCGATAACAACAATGAATCAGAAAACGGTAACGCAAACAAAAGAAAAAAACAGTATAAGCCAAAAACTATCCTCAACGGCACCGTCGAAATCCACCCAGACCTCGTCAAATATTTTAACCTATAATAAAAAAACAACGACGCGCATAACAGCGTAAATAAGAGTTCATTTAACATTGCCGCAATGTTTGCCTGCGTGGTAGGTAACATGGATGCAAATTCCACAGTCATTTCTGGATGAGATCCGCGCAAGGCTGCCTATTTCGCAGGTGATTGGCAAGCGGTTGCCGTTGAAGCCGAAAGGGCGCGGAGAATTTGCGGGTGTTTGTCCGTTTCATGATGATCATGATCCCTCCATGTCGGTGACGGATGTGAAGGGTTTTTATCACTGCTTTGCCTGTAACGCGCATGGGGATGTGCTGAAATTTGTCATGGAGTTTCATGGTTTAAGCTTTATGGACGCAGTCAAAGAGCTGGCCGGTGAGGCCGGGCTACCGCTGCCGCAGCCGGATCCGGTGGCGGAGAAGCGTTACCAGCAACGGCAATCTTTGGCGGAGGTGATGGAGCTGGCCTGTCAGTTTTATCAGGCGCAGCTAAAGCAGCATGGCAGGGTGGCGGTGGATTATATCAAGGGGCGCGGGTTAAGCGCAGCCACGGTGCAGCAATTTCGTTTGGGCTATGCGCCGGACGACAGGGGTGCGCTGAAGCAGGCGCTGATGAACCACGGCGTGAGTGAGCAGCAATTGATTGAAGGCGGGCTTTTGATTCAGCCGCCGGACGGCAAATCATCCTATGACCGTTTCCGTGGGCGGGTGATGTTTCCGATTATGGATGTGAAAGGCCGGGTGATTGCCTTTGGTGGGCGGATTCTGGGTGATGGCGAACCAAAATATCTGAACTCACCGGAAACGCCTTTATTCCATAAAGGAAGGGAACTTTACCATTTTAACGTGGCGCGGCAGGCGGGCTATGACAATGGGCAATTAGTCATTGTGGAAGGCTATATGGATGTGATTGCGCTGGCGCAGGCCGGGCTGCCTAACGTGGTTGCTCCGCTGGGCACGGCGCTGACGGAAGATCAGGTTCAGAAAATCTGGCAGGTGGTGGATGAGCCGATTTTATGCATGGACGGGGATAAGGCCGGGCAGCGTGCAATGCAGCGTGTTGCCGGTTTGCATTTGCAACATTTAAAGCCGGGAAAATCATTGCGTTTCGTGATGCTGCCGGAAGGAAAAGACCCGGATGATGTGGTGAAGGATGGCGGGCTGCAAAGCCTGCAAAAACAGCTGGAGCAGGCTGTGCCGCTGGTGGATGTGCTGTGGGATATTGCCGGTGGAAATCAGCATTACACCGCGCCGGAACAACGGGCGGCGTTTGAACAGCGGCTGATGGGGTTTGTGGCGGAAATTCAGGATCCGGTGGTGCAGCGCTATTACCGTCAGGCGTATAAAGACCGGCTGTGGCAATGGCAGCGTGGGCAAGGGAGTGGGAAAAAAACCGCGCAGCGGGTGAGTAATGCCGGTCGTATGGGAAGCAAGCCACAGGATATTCCTGTTCAGATGCGGGTAACGTTGGCACTGCTTCGACTGTTGTTAAATTATCCGATATTGCTGGAAGATGGCGCCATCGAAGAAACATTATTGGATTTACCCCTGCCGGATCAGGCGGAGAGTGCGCGGCAGGCTCTGCTGGAACGAGGGGAGGATGAAGACCCTTCCGCATGGCAAAGCTACGCGGCGGAGCTGCCCAAGGATGGGAGTATGGTTGCCGATGAACTAACTGAAAAACAAGCAAAATTAGCGTGGGACTTTCTTTTGACACGCTATGAATTAAGCCTGCTGGAAGCGGAGCAGGCGCTGCTCTCCCGTGATGGGAATACCACAATGGAGCAGCTGCAAAGCCTCTCCGAACAGCTTTATGAACTCAGGAGGCTGGAGAAAATGCGCTATATCGCATATGAATCAGAGCTTGACCTTTGAATGATAACGATTAAATAACAACTCTATTCATTTGACCCTGAGATTTAAGAGAAACTATGGCGAGTACAGCAAAAAGTGTAGCAAAAACAACCAAATCCGCCTCTAAAAAAGCACCTGCAAAGGAAACAACCAAGCAGAAAAATGAGCGTCAGGCCGATAAGATTAAAGAAGTTGCGGCCGAACAGCATGATGCCAAGGTGCCGGTGCCGAATAAATTGAATAAGGATGAGGTTTCCGAAAAGATCAAGGATCTGGGTGAGAAACTGACAAAATTTGCCAAGGATAAGGGCTATCTTTCCGTTGATGATATCAATGCGGCGTTCCCGAAAGCTTTATTTACACCGGATAATATTGATGCGTTGATTAGCGTTCTGACGGATAATGGTGTTTCCGTAATGGAAAAAGACGAGATGGATGAAGATGATGAGTCTGATTCTGAAAGTGAAGAATCCGGCAGTGCAGCGGCGGCAACTTCCTCTGCGGGGCGGTCGGATGATCCGGTGCGGATGTATTTGCGTGAGATGGGCAGTGTTGAGCTTCTTTCACGTGAGGGTGAAGTTGAAATTGCCAAACGCATTGAGGGCGGCCGGGAAATGATGATGAACGCATTGTGCGAAAGCACGATTGCGATGCGTCGTTTTGTTGGCTGGTATAACGATCTGGATGAAGAAAAGCTGCTTTTGCGCGATATTCTGGATCTGGATACGGCTTATAATAAAGAGATGGGCATTGTGGTGGATGCGCCGGAATCTGCGTTGCAGGGCGAGGAAAGTGATGATGAAGAGGAAGATGGGCTCACTTCTTCTGCCGCGCCGGGTAAAGATGATGATCTGGACGAGGATGACGAGGACGAAGACGGCGAAGAAGAAGATGATGATTTGCTGGCACATGCTTCCATCTCTGCGATGGAAGAGGTGCTGCGCCCGGTTGTTCTGGAAAAGCTGAAAAAGATTGTTGCCGTGTGCGACAAGATGATCAAGCTGCATGAAAAGCGCCTTCAGGCTGCATTGGGTGAAGATTCATTTGCGGATAAGGACGGCAAGGCGTTCGTGAAAGAGCGTGACAAGCTGACGGAAATGATCGCGGATTTATGCGTGAGCGAAGCCAGTTTGATTTCCATTATGGAAGAAAATTATGAATTTAACCGTGCCTTGCTGATGGCGGAAAGCAAGCTGCGTCGATTATCGGACAAGCATAAAATTAAATTCCAAAGCTTCCTGAAAGAATATCAGGGCAATGAGCTGAATCCGGAATGGCTGGATCATGTGCGCGGCCTGAAAGAGAAAGGCTGGGCGGAGTTTGCCGATAAGGAATATGACCGCGTGGTGAAAATTCGTAATGATGTGCGCCAAACCGCTGAAAAAGTGGGCACGGAAATTGCTGAATTTAAGCGCATTGTGGGCAATATTCAAAAAGGCGAGCGTGAGACGAACAAGGCCAAAAAGGAAATGATCGAGGCGAATTTGCGTCTGGTGATCTCCATTGCCAAGAAATACACCAATCGCGGATTACAGTTCCTTGATCTGATTCAAGAGGGGAATATCGGCCTGATGAAGGCAGTGGATAAGTTTGAATATAAGCGTGGTTATAAGTTTTCAACCTATGCCACCTGGTGGATTCGTCAGGCAATTACACGCTCAATTGCCGATCAGGCGCGAACCATTCGTATTCCGGTGCATATGATTGAAACAATCAATAAGATTGTGCGTACCAGCCGTCAGATGAGCCATGAAATGGGGCGTGAGCCAACACCCGAAGAGCTGGCGAAGAAGCTTTCTATGCCGCTGGATAAAATCCGTAAAGTGATGAAGATTGCCAAAGAGCCGGTGAGCTTAGAGACGCCGGTGGGGGATGAAGATGGCAGTTTCCTGGGTGATTTTATTGAAGATAAAAATGCCACGATGCCGCTGGATGCAGCAATTCAGTCTAACCTGCGGGAAGTGACCACGCGGATTCTGGCCAGTTTGACCCCACGTGAAGAGCGCGTGCTGCGGATGCGTTTTGGCATTGGCATGAACACCGACCATACGCTGGAAGAGGTTGGGCAGCAATTCAGCGTGACGCGGGAGCGGATTCGTCAGATTGAGGCCAAGGCGCTGCGCAAGCTGAAACATCCAAGCCGCAGCCGTAAATTACGCGGATTTATCACATCTTAAATTCAGTCCTATTCGCTGCAAATAGACATTCTATGCGCTTCCGGTGCTCACGTACTTGAATGTACGCTGCGCGCCGGTTCTAATAGAATATCTATTTTCGCCGAATAGTGCCTAGTCCTTTGTGGTAATTATTGGCTAATCGCATTACATCTTTATTATGAACAATGAGGGGGCATTTCCAGCGGTCAGATTGCGGCGTTTGCGGCGGGCTGCATGGCTGCGGAGATTGGTTGCGGAAGTGAAGCTCTCCGTGGATGATCTTATCTGGCCGGTTTTTGTGCATGATAAAGAAGTTTCTGAGCCGGTGGCGGCATTGCCCGGTGTGATGCGCTGGAGCATCGCCGACCTGGTGCAGCAGGCAAAAGAGGCTTGTGAGTTTGGCATTGCGGCGCTGGCTCTATTTCCCGTGGTAGGTGTTGAAGATAAAAGCGAGGATGCGGCCATGGCATGGCGGGATGATAATTTCTATCACCGGGCGATATCCGCAGTGAAGCAGGCCGTGCCGGAAATGGGGATCATCACCGATGTGGCGCTTGACCCTTACACCAGCCATGGGCAGGACGGTGTGGTGCGTGATGGCGTGGTGGAAAATGATGCCACAATTGCGCTGCTGGCAAAAATGGCGGTGGCACAGGCGAAAGCGGGCGCTGATCTGGTTGCGCCATCGGATATGATGGATGGCCGCGTGGGTGTGATTCGCGCCGCGCTGGATCATGCCGGTTATTCGCAGGTTGGTATTCTGGCATACAGCGCGAAATATGCTTCCGCTTTTTATGGCCCGTTCCGCGCGGCGGTGGGCAGTGATAATGCGCTTAAAAATACCCCGATGAAGGATGGCAAGCAGGGCTATCAAATGCAGATGGCCAATGGCGAAGAGGCGCTGAGAGAGGCGCTGCTGGATGTGCAGGAAGGCGCGGATCTGGTGATGGTGAAACCAGCAGGAATGTACCAGGATGTAATCTATCGACTGGCTTCTTCCCAAGCCGCACCGGTATTTGCTTATCAGGTAAGCGGGGAATATGCTATGCTTCGGCAGGCGGCAAGCGCCGGTGCGTTTGAGTTTTTCCCTGCGTTGGAAGAGGCGCTTTTAGGGATAAAACGTGCCGGGGCGCGTGCCATTTTAACCTATGGAGCAAAGGAGCTTGCGGAGCGGTGGTGCAATCAATCCTCTTAAGTTTGGTTTATATGCTTTTGTGCCGGGATGTGTGGGCGCAATCGGCGGTGCCGGAACCTCTTTCCCTGCCGGATTTGGTGGTGACGGACGAGGAAGGTGATGTTGCGGAAGTGATGGAACTGCCCGATCTTCCTTTGGGCGGGGAGGTGGTAGTGGAGCCTGTGATGCCGGAGGCGGTGACGGGCGTACAAGCCGAAGCGGTGATGGCGCAGGAAGAGGCGGCGGATGTGGCGGTATCCTCTGGTGCTGAGAGAGAAGATGAGGAGATGCCATTGCCACCGGGGCTGCCCGAGGATGAAGATGGAGCGGCAGCGATAATGGCGGATCCCGTGGAAGAAGATGTTTCGGAGGCGGCGGATATGCCGGTGGAGAGCCCGGTGCAGGCTGCGGCGCAGGCGGTTGAAAAAGCGGTGGCGGCGCCCGACCCGAATGATCCGTTCAACGAAAAGCTGGTGGCAGGCATCACATTTTTTGATCCGGAAGAGCTGGCGGAGCGGATGAAATTTGCCGTGGAGGAAGATCATGCACCCAGCCAGTATATCATCGGGCGGATGTATGCGGAGGGCGTGGCCGGGTTGAAGATTGATTATAATCTCGCATCACAATGGCTTGGGCAGGCGGCGCGTAAAGGCTATGCCCCGGCGATGATTGAACTTGGAAAGCTCTATAAATTTGGTGGAGAAAATCTGGTAGCTGATGGTGAAGTTGCATTGGAATGGTTTGAAAAAGCAGCGGAAAAGGATGAGCCGCAGGCCTTTATCGAACTTGGGCTGATGTATGAAAATGGGGTGGGTGTTTATCAGAACCTTAAAAAAGCCTTTGAATATTATACCAAAGCAAAGGAGCGTGGCCTGCTGGAGGCTTATACGAAGCTTGGGCTGATGCATCAATATGGCAGAGGGGCGGAGTTCAACCTGCCGCTGGCGATCCGTTATTTTAACAAGGTGAAGTTGGAATCGGATGATCCTTATGTGCGGGATGCGCATCGCCGACTTCTGGGTGAACTTTATGCGGAAATTTCCATCTCACAGACTAATTCAAAACTGGCGTTTGAATGGATGCGCCGCGCCGCCGAAGAGGGGCACCCGAATTCCTTCCTGGCGATGGCGGATGCTTATCGTGACGGCAGGGGCGTGCCGCAGGATTATACGCGGGCGGTGGCGATGTATCTGAAGATGGCGAAAGAAGAGCAGAATATTTATGCCATGCAGGTGCTGGGATATATGTATGGCAACGGGTTGGGCGTGGTGAAGGATTATGAGAAGGCGCATGAATGGTATCTGGAGGCGGCGAATCTGGGTGATGCGGAGGCGGCCTATCAGCTTGGGAATTTGTATTTTTACGGGCATGGTGTGAAGCAGGATAAGCAGGAGGCGCAGAAATGGTTCGGGCGTTCTCAGGTGCTGGCCAGCCGTGCGCGCGCGCAGAAAAAATGATGAATTACCCGCTTGAGCTGGTGGCCGGTGTGGATGAGGTGGGGCGTGGGCCTTTGGCGGGGCCGGTGGTGGTGGCGGCCGTGATTTTAGACCCGAATGATGTGCCCTCCGGATTGGCAGATTCCAAAAAACTGACGGCAAAGCGGCGGCAGGCGCTGGCGGAGGAAATTCGCACCCGCGCGGTGAGCTGGCAGCTTGCGGTGGTGGAAGTGGCGGTGATTGATGCGGTGAATATTCTGCAGGCAACCATGCAGGCCATGCAGCAGGCGGTGCTGGGATTATCCGTGGCGCCGGCGGCGGTGATGGTGGATGGCAATCGTGCGCCGAAATTGCCTTACCCCACGCAAACGCTGGTGAAAGGGGATTCTAAGCATGCTGCCATCAGCGCGGCTTCAATTATCGCCAAAACATGGCGGGATGCACATATGGCGGAGCTGGCGGTGAAATATCCCGGCTATGGCTGGGAGGGTAATGCCGGTTATGGCACAAAAGCGCATCTGAGTGCGATTGAGCAGCTTGGCATCACGCCGCATCACCGGATGAGCTTTGCGCCGATGAAGCATGGTGGGATAAGAACCAATGATAATGAAAAAAGAAACAACTGAGCCGGGAAAAAGGCCTGCTTCCAATATAAAGGGAGCATCCTATAAGGCGCCTTACGCGAAGCGAACATCGCCCGGCAGGGGGGCATTTCTGCCCCTTGGGCGGATTCTTCCGCAGGTGGTGGAACAAAAAATGCCCAAATCATCGGGTATTGTGGGGCGATTATTGCTGCACTGGCCGCAGGCGGTGGGTGACGCGCTGGCGGCGCAGTGCCGGCCGGCGCGATTGCTGAGGGGCAATCAGGGTGCGCAGACATTGGAGGTGCGCCCTTATGGCTCTGCAGGAATTTTTGTCAGCCATCAGACAGTGCAGATTGTGGAGTGGGTGAATCACTTTCTTGGCTATACTGCGATTGTGGCGGTGCGTGTGGGCAAGCCTTTGGAGCTACCGAATGTTGAATCGGCAGTGAGTGAATGGAGCGAGCCGGGCGTTGATGCAATATCGTTATCCGATAAGGCGCGTGCTTTGATTGCTGAAATTTCTGACCCGGAGATGCGTGAAAAGCTTGAGCGGTGGCTTATTACCGACTAAGCTACGGTGAAACGAACGAATGGGTTAAAATTGATGATACGTGCTCTGCTATTTACTTTGATACTAACATGCGTGCCGCCGGTGGCACTTGCGGCAAACCCGGAAGCGGAAGATATGGAAAATGCCATTGAGAGCATGAAGGATCTGGTGCCGCCAAGTGAGCTTCTTGCTAAAAAGCTGCCGGTGGAAGTGGCCTTTGGAAATGAAGATGCTCCGGTGCGGATTGTGGAATATGCCTCGCTTTCCTGTGGTCATTGCAAATTCTTTCATGAAAATGTGGTGAAAAAACTCAAAGAATCACATGTGGAAACCGGAAAAGTGTATTTTGTATTTCGGCATTTTCCGCTCAATGCATCTGCGCTGCGTGGTGCAATGCTGGTGGAATGTATTGATGATGAGGCGCGTCAGAAATTATTCCTCGACGCATTATTCAAAACGCAGGAAGATTGGGCGTTTGTTCAATCCAATGAAGAGCTGGAAGAAAAGCTGGTTAATGTTGGCCGTGTGGGTGGCTTAACCGAAGAAAAAGTTAAGGCATGCATTGCGGACGAGGCGATGGAAACCAGCATCTTAGGGCATCAGCTGGAGGCGAATAAATCGCTGAAAGTGGCGGCTACACCAACGTTATTTATTAATGGCGAGCTTTATACCGGCACGCGTTCTTACGATCATTTTGTCACGGCGATTGAAACGATCATCGCCAAACAAGCGAATGAAAAAGCGGATTCTGAAGATTAGGCTCTGTTGTCATTATGACAGACCATCCAAAGGAAGATGAGGCTCGCCTTTTGGCGATGAAACGAAGGCTGGATGCCCTTCAGCCGGAAGAAAAGGGAACGGATCACTCGGCGCACGGCGCAAGCCGTTATGGTACGGAATTCATCTCCGGTGTCATTGTCGGTTTTTTTATCGGATATGGTTTGGATGAGTGGCTTCAGACAGAACCGGTTTTTATGCTGATTGGGTTGTTTTTAGGGGTTGCAGCGGGCGGTTGGAATATCTATAAACTCGCGATATCGCAACAAGAGAATAGCGAAGACGGAGTGTAAAGAAGCATCATGGCGGCCAGCCCTTTAGATCAGTTTATTGTTAAGCCCTTGATCCCGTTTGAGGTGGCCGGTGTGGATGTTAGCTTCACCAACTCCTCCATGTGGATGGTGGTGGGTCTTGCGGTAATCACATTTTTATTTGTGGCCGGAATGCGTCGGGCCACGTTGGTTCCCGGTCGTTTTCAGGGCTTTATCGAAGTTCTTTACGAGTTTGTGGCGGGAACGGTGAAGGATAATGTGGGGGATGAAGGAAAGAAGTATTTTCCGTTTATCTTCTCAATTTTTATCTTTGTTCTGTTTGCCAATTTATTGGGCATGGTGCCGTATAGCTTTACCACAACCAGCCATATTGCCGTGACATTTGCGCTGGGTGCTTTTGTTTTTCTGACGGTAACATTGATCGGGTTTTTTCGGCATGGTTTTCATTATTTAAGTTTGTTTTTGCCCGCCGGCACGCCGTGGTGGCTGATCTGGCTGGTGGTTCCGATTGAGCTGGTTTCATACCTTTCGCGCCCGGTGAGTTTATCAATTCGTTTGGCGGCCAATATGACAGCCGGTCATATTTTGGTTAAAGTGTTGGCCGGGTTTGTTGCAACGATGGGTTATTTTGGGGTTTTGCCACTGGTTTTTGTGTTTCTTTTGGTTGGCTTTGAGATTTTTGTCGCTATGTTGCAGGCATATATTTTTGCGGTGCTGTCATGTGTCTATTTAAGTGACGCAGTGCATTTACATTAGAATTAAATAACCATTGTATAAAAGGGGACTTAAAATGGAAATGGAAGTTTTGAAATATATTGGAATGGGCTTGACCACCATCGGCATGCTGGGTGCAGCGCTGGGTGTGGGTAATGTTTTCTCATCATTCCTGAACGGCATTGCACGCAATCCTTCCGCTGAAGGTAAAATGACAAAATTTGCTTTTATTGGTGCAGCTTTGGCTGAATTTATGGGTCTGCTGGCATTTGTTGTCGCGATCCTGATCATGATTGCCTAGTTTTTTGGCGTAAGTAAGTTAGGTTTAGGTTGTGCCTCATTTTGAGATTAGCACTTATGCGTCCCAGCTTTTCTGGCTGGCGGTCACTTTTGGTTTAACCTATGTCATTATGGCATATGTGTGCCTGCCGAAAGTTGGGCGCGTGCTGCATAATCGTCAGATTCGTATTCAGGGTGATCTTGAAAAAGCGCACTCCTTTCAGAGAGAATCCGAAAAACTGGCGGAGGCTTATGCTAAGAAGCTTGCTTCCTCGCAGGAAACGGCACGTTCGCTGGTGACGGCGGCGCAGGAGAAATCCCGCACGCGTCTGGAGGGTGAAGCTGCCAGACTGCAGAAGAGCCTGCTGGAAAAAACAAATAAGGCGCTTGCCGAGATTGACTCCCGCCGTGACGGGGCGATGAAAGAGGTGCAGGATAATTCAGCGGTGGTGATTGCCGATATTGTGGCCAAAACTTCCGGAGTTGAAGTGGCGGCGGATAAAATAAGATTTAAATAAGTGGATAATTGGTATCCGGTAAAATTGAGGATAAGGAAGAACGATGGCATTTGATGCATCATTTTGGGTTTTTGTTGCAACGGTTTTGTTTCTTGTGGTGTTCTTTAAGCCGCTTGGGCGTTTGATTCTTGGCGGGCTTGATCAGCGTTCCGCGGCAATTGATGCCCGGCTTCAGGAGGTGATGGCGCTGAAGGAAGAGGCACAGTCAATGCTGGCGAAATATCAGCGCCAACATCAGAAGCTGGAAGAGGATATTGAAAACATTACCGCGCATGCGGAAGAAGAGGCGGCGCGGATCATCCGCCATG
Source organism: Alphaproteobacteria bacterium (assembly GCA_030429725.1). Lineage (GTDB taxonomy): Bacteria > Pseudomonadota > Alphaproteobacteria > Rickettsiales > UBA8987 > JAUIEX01. The sequence continues at coordinate 31,281 of JAUIEX010000010.1, read as the reverse complement.
CCGAAGAGCATAGCAGGGTACAAATTGAGCGCCAAACGGCGTTGGCTAATGAGAAGATTGCCCGTGCCGAGCAGGCAGCCATGAAAGATATTAAAGATCATGCGGTTGATATTATGGTGAAAACGGCGCAACAAATGATTATTGAACATATGGATCGTGATGCCGCGCAACATCTTCTGGATGATGCGCTGAATGAGATCGACCGCAAGCTTCATTAAACTGTCAGGTGGTGAATGATGCTGTTTGAGCAAGCCGGGAAAGCATGCGCAGCCCTCTGACAGGGTGGCGATTATCATTTTTTCTTATCTTTTGTCTATGTTTGGTTATGCAACCTGAGCGAGCTTTTGCTGGCGCATGGATGCAACCTAAAGATGAATTCGCTTCATATTTAACCGTGACGCGCTACAAAACGGCGAAGCTTTTTGACCGTGACGGAAAGGAACAATCCCAATCCAGTTACCAAAAAACTGAATTGAACGGCATGGTGGAGTATGGCTATTCCGATGATCTGACGATTGGCGGTGCCTTCTTTTTGCAGCAGGTGGCTGCAGAACAGGGGGCGCGGGGCATTCCCAAAAAAGCCAATGCGTTGATCGATCCTTCCCTCCATGCGCGGTATAAAATGCCTGACCTTGGTGCGTGGGTCACATCGCTTCAAACGTCCCTGACATTGCCTGATTTAATGAATAAACAGGATCAGGATATTTTTGGCCCGCGCCAGATGGATGTGGAATTAAGAGCGTTGATGGGGCGTAATTTTGACCTGTTTGAGCGCCGTCACTTTGTGAATCTGGAGGGGGGTTATCGCCACCGGCTGGAAGAGCCGGGGGATGAATGGCGTTTTGATAGCACACTTGGCATTCGCGTTTCAGATCGTCATCTGGTGCTATTGCAATGGTTTGAAACCATGAGTGTGGACGGGGTGGGCAGCAATAGTCTGGCCGCTAATTCCCTGAATTATGATCTAACCAAACTGCAGGCCAGCTATGTGGTTTCACGCAGGGAATGGGTGGATATTCAGGTGGGGGCATTCATGAATGTTCGTGGCCGCAATACGGGCGCCGGGCACGGTTTTCTCACGTCGTTATGGTTTAGATTCTGATGCGTCTCGGGGATTTGTTAAAACGGCAGGGGTTGCTGGACGATATGGGTCTTAAAACCGCCTTTCTGCGCTATCGGCAGGAAGGTGGCCGCTTGGGTGAAGCGCTGCTTGCGGAGAATATTGTGAACCCGCAAATGCTATACCAAACATTGGCAACGCAGCAAGGGCTGCCTTATGCCGATCTGCTGCAGATGCCACCGGATGAAACCTTGTTGAAGGCGGAGTGCCGGGCGGCTTATTTGCGCTATCAGGCGCTGCCATGGAAACGGGAGATGGATGGAACATGGTTGATTGCCACCAGCCAGGTAACGGATGAATTGCGGCAATGGGCGGAGAGAAAATATGGCGCGGTGCGCTTTGCTTTGACAACGCCCTTTGATGTGCAGGCAGTGTGTGAGCGTGTGTTTGGCAAAGAGGATGAAGAAATTGCGCGGGAGCAGCTGGTGGAATCCGTGCCGTATTTTTCTGCCAAGCGTCTGTTTTTCAGCCCATTACGGCGGGGAATATGTTTCAGCTTCTTTGCGGTGATGATGGTTTTTTCTGCACATTTTGCAGCAATGACGGATGTGAATTTAATGCTGATTAATGTGTTTTTTCTTCTGACATTGCTTTCTAAGCTGGTATTTTTCTGGTCGGGCAGCCAGGTGGCGGAGATTGACGTGCAGGCAAAGGCTCTGCCGGCGGATGCCTGGCCGTGTTACACCTTGCTGATTCCGTTATTTAAAGAGAATGACACCACCATCGAGCATTTGCGCAATGCATTGATGGCGCTGGATTATCCACGGCGCAAACTGGATGTGAAGCTGATTGTGGAGGCGGATGACACGGGAACGATTGCATCCATCAAGGCCGCAAAATTTCCATCAAATTTCAGGATTGTTCGCGTGCCATACTCCCTGCCACAGACAAAGCCAAAGGCGTGTAATTATGCGCTGCGCTTTGCCGAAGGGGAGTATGTGACGATCTATGATGCGGAAGACCGGCCGGAGCCGGATCAGCTGAAAAAGGCGGTGATTGCCTTTCGCAATAGTGACGCGCAGGTGGCTTGTTTTCAGGCGCGGCTGAATTATTATAACCGTGACGAGAATTGGCTGACACGGCTTTTTGCGATTGAATATGCCAGCTGGTTCTGCTTCATGCTGCCGGGATTGTTGCGGTTGAAAATGCCGATTCCGCTGGGCGGAACCAGCAATCATTTCCGCTTGCCTATATTGCGGCAGGTGTTCGGCTGGGATGCGTATAATGTAACGGAGGATGCGGATTTGGGGCTGAGATTGATGTTGCTTGGCTATCGCACCGGGCTGCTGCCAAGCACCACCTGGGAAGAATGCCCGCAGCATATGGGAAACTGGATGCGGCAGCGCAGCCGCTGGATTAAGGGCTATATGCAGACATTTGCGGTGCATATACGTCATCCGGTATTGTTGTTGAAACATGGTGGTGTGCGGGGTTATCTGGGGTTTTGCTTTTTTGTTGGCGCACCGGCTTTTGTATTTTTGCTGCTGCCGGTGTCGTTGATTCTTTCCTTATTTCAATTGGTGCATAGTAACGATATGGCTTCCGGAATGTTGTTATTCAGCTGGTTTAATTTGATTTTTGGCGTGCTGGCACATTGGCTGGTTTCCTTCTGGGTGCTGTGCCATATGCGCTGGTGGCACATGGCGGGCAGCGCTTTGAGCTTCCCGTTTTATTGGGTGCTGCACAGTGTGGCGAGCTTCCGGGCATTGTGGCAGCTTTTTTATCGACCACATTATTGGGAAAAAACCGAGCATGGCCACTCGCAGGCAATGCGGGAAAGTCTGAATCTTTCCTCGAAAACTGCGGCTTGCGCTTGACAGCGCCCGTAACATCGGCTAATAAGCCGCTTCTTATTGATAAAGGACAGACTCATGAAAGTGGTAAATTCCCTGAAATCAGCCAAAACACGTGACCGCAATTGTCAGATTGTGCGTCGTAAGGGGCGGGTTTATGTCATCAATAAGAAAAACCCACGCTTCAAGGCGCGTCAGGGTTAATTTCTTACCCATTTCATGACACGCGCCTATGCGTGTTATTGACCATCACAGAACAGAGCAGGGCTACCGGCTGGATTTAACCGAGCATGACATGCCGGAAATTTCCGGGCATGAGGTGCGAATTAAGGTTGCTTATGCCGGAGTAAACCGCGCCGACATTTTTCAGGCCGAAGGAAAATACCATGCGCCGGAAGGCGCTTCCACGCGATTGGGGCTGGAGGTTTCCGGCGTGATTGAGGCCATTGGTGATAAGGTTAAATCCCATCAGGTTGGCGAGGAAGTATGTGCGCTGCTGCAAGGTGGCGGCTATGCCGAGCAGGTGGCCGTGCCGGAATGGCGGGTGCTTTCCGCGCCCAAGGGCTTTGATTTAAAGCAGGCAGCGGCACTTCCGGAGGCACTATTCACCGCTTACTTTAATCTCTGTGAGAAGGCGCGGCTTTCACCGCGTGATGTGGTGTTGATTCATGGCGGTGCGGGTGGCGTGGGGCATGTGGCAGTGCAGCTGGTGCGGGCGCTGGGCTGCCGGGTTTATGCAACGGCGGGCAGTGCGGAGAAAGTGGCATTTTGTGAAGCGCTTGGCGCGCACGCAATTCATTATAAGCAAGAAGATTTTGCTCAAATTATTCTGGAGGAATCCGGCGGGGTGGATGTGATTCTGGATATGGTGGGTGCGGCTTATGCAGAAAAGCATCTGCGCTTGTTGAAGCAGGGTGGGCGGCTGGTTTCCATTGCTATGTTAAGTGGCAGTAAAGCCGAGATACCGCTGGCGCAGATCATGCTGAAAGAGCTGATCTGGACAGGATCAACGCTGCGCTCCCAGCGGGAGGATGTGATTTATGATCTGGCTGAATCCATCCGTTCCAGCATCTGGCCGATGGTGGAAGATGGCCGGATAACGCCATATGTGGCGGCGGTGTTTTCACCGGAGAAAGCCATGGAAGCGCATGAAATGATGCGCGATTTTCAACATCAGGGCAAGCTGCTGATTGATTTTACCTAGAGGGGTCTGGCACTTAACTTTCCTGATAGCGGGCGGCCATGGCGATGGCCGCGGCGCTGGAAACATTCAGGCTTTCGATGGCCTTGGCATTATAGGGAATTTTAACCAGAAGATCGCATGATTTGGCAACTTGTGGGCGCATTCCTCTGCCTTCCGCGCCCATGACAATGGCCAGTTTATCATAGCCGCTGAGGGCGGTGATGCTGTCCTGAGCGGTGCCATCCATGGCGGCACACCAATAGCCATGCTGTTTAAGTTCATCCAGCGTGGCGCTGATATTCGTGACGCGCACCATCGGGATAGTTTCCAGTGCGCCACTGGCCGTTTTTGCCAACGCACCGGTTTCGGGTGGGCTGTGACGATCCTGAAGGATAACGGCGCCCACGTTAAAGGCGGCGGCGCTGCGTAAAATGGCGCCGATATTTTGCGGGTCGGTGACGTGATCCAGCACCAGCAATGTGCGGTGATGGGTGACGGATTCCAGCGGGCTGCCGGGCAGCTTCTTTGCCAGCGCGGCGATGCCCTGATGCACGGCATGTTCGGGAAGAATGGTATAAAAAAATGTTTCCGGCACGTCTTCAAGGGCGGGGGCATTGGGCGGCACTACAAGGGATGAGGCTGTTGAAGCTGTGGCGCACAGGCGCATGATTTTGCGTTTGGGGTTTGCTAATGCGGCCAGCACCGCATGATTGCCATAAAGCCAGATTTCATCGGCATTAAGTGTGGGTTTGGGTCTGGTTGATGAATGCACTGATTTGCGGCCAGCTTGTTGCTTGCCATGCCTGGAGGGTAATTTTCGTTTCGGCGGCATGGAATTTAGGCGCTATCGTTTGATGAGGCAGTATTTTGCCATGTTCCGGGGATGGATTTAACATGCAGATCCCGCTGTGGGAAAGGAATTTCAATGTTATTTTCTTTCAGAACATCCCAGATGGATAATAGCAAATCGCTTTTGATATTGCCGATGCCGTTTTGCGGGTCATTGATCCAGCAGCGCAGCTCAAAATCCACGGAACTATCCCCAAAACCGGTAAGCAGGCACACAACCGGCTGGTGTTTCAGGATGCGCTTACTATTTTTGACGGTGCTGACAACAAGATCAATCACCTGATGCGGGTTGCTATTATACGAAACGCCGAAAGGGATATGAATACGGATGTTGCTGTCGGTATAGCTCCAGTTTTCGACCTGCTCGGTGATGAGCAGTTCATTGGGAATCAGATGCTCTTTCCCGTCACGCGTGATGACGGAGACATGCCGCGCTTTGAGCGAGTTCACCCAGCCATAAGTGTCATCCACACGAATCACGTCACCGGGTTTGATGGAGCGATCCACCAACAGGATGATGCCGCTGATGAAGTTGGAAACCACTTTTTGTAGACCAAATCCAAGCCCGATACCCACCGCTCCGGAGAAAATGGCCAGCGTGCTGAGATCAATCCCCACCAGATTCAGACCGGTTAAAATGGCAATGGTGATAAAAGAAACGCGGGCTATTTTGGAGATCAGAACCTGCAGTGACGGGGTGATTGACGTGATGCTGCGAATTTGTTTTTCCGCCAGATGAGACAGGCTAATGGCAGCCCATAACACAAAGCCAAGCATGAGAATGGTTTTGAGAACGGAAAGCAGGCTGATGCGCGTTTTCCCTGTTTCAAAAGCAATATTGTCCATCGCGGAGAGCAAGGGGCTGAATAAGCCAAGGATGTTTAATGCCACGATTATCCAAATGATGCGTGCAACCCAACGCGCCACATCCGGGCGCTGAATGAAGGCGCTTAAAAGGCGAATAACAATCCATGCCCCGGTGAGGTAAATGGTGGCATTGAGGATGTTAACAGCATTTTGTGGCCAGAAGTGATGCGCTGCAAATGAGGCAATAAACAGAAGAATCCAGATGCAGATGGGGCTGATGACGTGGCTGAAAATCACATCAACCGAGCGGAGCCATGCGGGAAGCCTGCCGTGAAAGCCATAAGAAAGCCAGCGCTTTTTGACGATTCCACCGATGAGCCACCCCAGACAAAAGACGGCCACGGCCACGCCAAGTTGAATAGCAGTTTCAAGGCTTAGCATATTGGTTAACAGCAATTGCCAGAGATGTTTAACCCATGCGATAATTGCCTGCTGATCCATGACGGGAAACTTAACTGCCCGCCTGAAATTAAGCAAGCTTTAGAAGATGCTGTCTTTTGAGGGATTGATTGTTTTTTCCCGGTGGCTGCTTTAAGTGCTGTGCATGACTGTAATGATGGTTCAGGAGATGCCGGAAGGGGCGGAAATTTTCCCGCTGATTGCACGGGTGAAAGCCGGCGAGGCGGTGCTGCATGTGGCGCTGGATGATGCACGCATGGAAATGCTGGCGGCTTCGTTACGTTTTTTTGCGCCGGAAATTCCCGTGCTGAGTTTTGCGGCGTGGGATTGTATTCCTTTTGATCGCAGTTCGCCAAGAGCGGAAGTGATGAGTGGGCGTATGCGGGTGCTTTCACAGCTGGTGAATGCGGCCGGCACACCGATGATTGTGCTTTGTACGGTGAATGCGGTGACGCAGCGCCTGCTGCCGCGTGATGTGGTTAAGCGCGCCTCGATGGCGCTGGTGGTTGGGAAAGAATTTGACCGGGACATGCTGACCCGATTTTTTGTTGAGAATGGTTATATTAATACCAGCGCCGCAACGGAAGCCGGAGAGTTTGCGCTGCGTGGAAGTATTCTGGATATTGTGCCGGCGGGTGAGACGCAGGGCTATCGCTGTGATTTCTTTGGGGCGGAACTGGAGTCGATTCGTGTGTATGACCCGCTGACGCAGATTAGTGCCGGGCGGGTGGATTCACTGCCGCTGGTGCCGGCAGGAGAGGTGTTGTTGAATGAAGAAACGCAGCAATGTTTTCGTCGTGAATATCGTGCGTTACTGGGATCGCTGCCGGAAGATGATGCCCTTTATGAGGCAATTCGTGACGGTCGTCATTTTGCTGGTATGGAGCACTGGCTGCCTTGTTTTTATCCGACATTGGAAACCCTGTTTGAGTATGTGCCGAATGCAGTGGTGAGTTGCTCGCATCATGTGATGGACGCGGCGGTGGAACGTCAAAAGCAGGTGGCGGAGGCCTACCAATCGCGTGTTGAAGATGCGGCGTTAGTGAAAGATGATCAGGTGGCGTATCACCCGGTGCCGTGGGAAAGGCTCTATCTGGATGAACCCTGCTGGGAGCGGCTGAAAGAGCGGCGTGAGTTTTTAGAATTCAGCCCGCATGCACCGCCCCCGGGGTCAAAGATGCAGACTCCCCCTCCAGGGGGGAGTTATTCAGCGGGGCGCCTCTTCCATTTAGAATCCACCGCCTTAGAAAAACCAGCGATAGAATTGCTGAAAGAAACATTAGCGCCGGTTTTGGTGAAAGGAAAAGGGAAGCAGAAACGTCGCGGGCTGATTGCCTGTGCGTCGGAAGGGTCGCTTACGCGCCTGAAAAAGATGCTGGCAGAATATGCGGTGGATACGCTGATGGTGGAAGATTGGCCGAAACAGCAAAAGCTGCTTAAAGGAGATAACCTGCTTGGGCTGGCCGTGCTGCCGATTGAGCGTGGCTATGTGGCGGATGATTTGCTGGTGGTTTCCGAAGCGGATTTGCTGGGGGAAAAAATCTTCCGAAAATCGGCGCGGCGGAAGCGCCCGGAAAATTTCCTTACGGAAACCACCACGCTTTCCGAGGGTGATTATCTGGTGCATCGTGACCATGGGATTGGAAAATTCAGTGGCCTTGAGACATTGGATGTTGGCGGCGGGCAGCATGATTTTGTGAAGCTCATCTATGCGGATGATGATATTTTTTACGTGCCGGTGGAGAATATTGATCTGCTCTCCCGCTATGGCAGTTCTGACGGGCTGGTGATGCTGGATAAGCTGGGTGGCGTGGCGTGGCAGAAACGCACGGCCGTGCTGAAAAACCGCATCCGTGTGACGGCGAAAGAACTGCTGGAAGTTGCAGCGGAGCGAGAGCTGCATCAGGCGGATAGGTTCATTGCCGACGGTGCGGCTTATGAGCATTTTTGTGCCACCTTTCCGTATGCGGAGACGGAAGACCAGCAAAATGCCATTGATGATGTGCTGGAAGATTTGGCCAGTGGGCGGCCAATGGATCGGTTGGTGTGTGGTGATGTTGGCTTTGGTAAAACGGAAGTGGCGCTGCGCGCAGCATTTGTGGTGGCAAGCCAGCGACAACAAGAAAATAACTCCCCATTTACGGGGGAGTCTGAAAGCGCGTCAGTGGTTTCAGGTGGGGGTCAAAACGCACCGGAGAATATCCCCCCCACCGAGTCGTCCGCTTTTGCTTTGCTGCAGCGCGACGCCTCGATTCCCCCGCAAGTTGCATTGATTTGCCCCACCACATTGCTGTGCCGCCAACATTATCAAACATTCGTGAAGCGTTTTAAGGGCACGAAAATTCGTGTTCGACAGCTTTCACGCCTTGCCACGGCAAAGGAGCAGGTGGAAAATCGCCTGATGATGGAAGCAGGCGAAGTGGAGATTGTAATCGGCACGCATGCGCTGCTGAGCAAACAAACAAAATTTGCGAATTTAAGTCTGGTGATTGTGGATGAGGAACAGCGCTTTGGTGTGGCGCAGAAGGAGCGACTGAAGAAGCTGCGCAGCACCACCCATGTGCTGACATTAACGGCAACGCCAATTCCACGCACGTTGCAACTTTCGCTGACGGGAATTCGTGATTTGAGTTTAATCACCACGCCGCCGGTGGATCGGCTGGCGGTGCGTACGTTTATAATGCCCTATGACCGGGTGGTGATTCGTGATGCTATTCTGCGGGAGCATTATCGCGGCGGGAAGGTTTTTTATGTCTGCCCGCGCGTAAAAGATATTCATGAATTAGAATTAATTATCAAAGAATTAGTGCCTGAAGTTAAAGTTGTTTCTGCGCATGGTCAAATGACACCGGACAAGCTTGATAGCGTGATGAACGCCTTTTATGATGGGAAATATGATGTGCTGCTGGCCACCACCATTGTGGAATCCGGGCTGGATGTGGAGAACGCGAATACGCTGATCGTGCATCGCGCGGATATGTATGGGCTGGCGCAGCTTTATCAGATTCGCGGGCGGGTGGGGCGCGGCAAGCAGCGCGCCTATGCCTATCTGACACTGCCGCCGAAGCGCATCCCCACGGAAACGGCGAAGAAGCGGCTGGAAGTGATGCAGAAGCTGGATACGCTGGGCGCGGGCTTTATGCTGGCCACGCATGATATGGATATTCGTGGCTTTGGTAACTTGCTGGGAGACGAACAATCCGGCCAGATAAAAGAGGTGGGCGTGGAGCTTTACCAGCATATGTTGCAGGAGGCGATTGAAGAAGCCAAGCAGCATGGCTATGAAAATGCCAGGGAGAAAGGCATCTTTAGTCCTAAAATTAATCTTGGAATTCCTGTTATGATTCCAGAAGCTTACATGGAAGATTTAACGTTACGCATGGGGATGTATCGCCGGATTGGTGATTTGAAAACGGAAGCGGAAATTGAATCAATTGCAGCGGAATTAGTGGATCGGTTTGGCGCCGTGCCGGTGGAGGTGGAGAATCTTCTGACCACGGTGAAGTTCAAATTGCTGTGCTATCAATGTAATATTGAAAAGCTGGATGTGGGTGCCAAAGGCATGACGATTAAGCTTTATCAGGATTATTTCCCAAACCCGGAGGGGTTGCTGGATTTTGTGATGCGCCACCCGCTGAACATGAAATTAAAGGATGGCGGCAAGCTGGTGATTACCGATCAGAAATGGGCGGAGCCGGATGCGCGTCTGCGTGGTGCGCGGCACTTCCTGCGACAGATTTCAGAGCTGGCCGAGGAAGAAAAGGCAGCGGCTTGATTATTGCCGGCGCTGTGGATTGAGGCGATCCCGCACGCCCTCGCCGATAAAGACCAGCAGGCTGAGCATGAGTGCCACCACCACAAAGCCGCTGATGCCAAGCCAAGGCGCGTGGAGATTGTTTTTGCCCTGCGCCAGCAATTCCCCAAGGGAGGGCGAACCGGGCGGCAGGCCAAAGCCCAGAAAATCCAGCGCGGTGAGGGTGGTGATGGCGCCGTTCATCACAAAGGGCATGAAAGTGATGGCGGCAATCAGGCTGTTGGGAAGAATATGGCGCAGCAGAATGCCGCCTTCCGAAACGCCCAGTGCACGGGCAGCGCGGACATAATCCATATTGCGGGCTTTTAAAGCTTCGGCACGCACCACGCCCACCAGGCTCATCCAGCTGAAAAGAAGCATCACACCCAGCAGCCACCAGAAATTTGGCGTGACCATGCTGGCAAGGATCAGCACAAGGAAAAGCTGTGGCACGCTGCTCCAGATTTCAATGAAGCGCTGAAACCAGAGATCGGTGCGCCCGCCAAGATAGCCCTGCAACGCGCCGGCCAGAATGCCGATGACGGAGCTGAGCAAAGTGAGGGTGAGGCCGAAAAGCACCGAAAGACGGAAGCCGTATAGGATGCGCGCCAGCACGTCGCGCCCCTGATCATCCGTGCCCAGCCAGTTTTCTGCACTTGGCGGGGCAGGGGCGGGAGTGGTGAGGTTGTAATTGATGGTGTCATAGGAAAAGCGGATGGGCGGCCAGAGCATCCAGCCTTCCACCTTAATCAGGCCGGCCACATAGGGGTCTTTATAATCCGCCTCGCTTTCAAAGCTGCCGCCGAATGTTGTTTCCGGGTAGGTTTGGAAAATGGGGAAATAAAGCTGGTTCTGAAAGGAAAGCGCAATCGGCTTATCATTGGCCAGAAACTCCGCAAAGAGTGAGGTGATGAATAAGAAGCTGAATAAAATGAAACTGAATCTTCCCCGCATGGGGGGAGTTTAGAGGGTTTTAAGCCAGAGGGCTAGTTGTTAGAAGTTAAAGGTAACACCACCACCAGCACCCAGGCCATTTCTTTCTGTGTCATATTTTAAATTTGCTTGTAGTGAGACTTGATCACTCACATGCAACTCACCTTTTACACCAACTTCAAAACCATGAAGATGCATTGATGCGATTTGGTTTCTCAAGGTTGGATCAGTTCCAAATGCTTGCTGCACAACTGATTCAACGTTTCGATCACTATTATTAAATGCATCTAAAAGTGGCGTTCCGTTGAATGTGCCACGTGTGTATGCCTCTAATGAACCTTGGCTGCCAAATGTTCCAAGTGAAAGTTGAGCGAATTCATATGGTTTATTTTGGGTAAAATCTGATTGCCAATCTACCCCCATTCCATATTCTGCTGTGAGGCGCACTCCATTACCAACATAAGCACCTGCTGTGAATTCAGCATTATTATTTCTACTAATAACCGTATTTTCAAAAGATGCTGTGTTAACAGGGTTTTGGACTGCATTTGGGTCATTAGTTGTGGGGATTAATGTTTGTAAAGGAAAGGCCTGGTTATCAGAATTTACGTAGCCTGAGCCGCTTAACGTGCTGTGGGTAAATGATGCGGATGCCACCACACCAATGGGGCCTGTATTAGAAACAAAACGCAAATTGCCACCATAGGTTTGTTCTTTTAGGCCGTTTTTTGCTTCCTCTCCAATGACATTGCCATTTTGATCGGTTTGCGTTTGTTGATAAAATGGGCTGGCCGTGCTGCCATCTTCAAGGGTTAATCCAGCATTCTTCAGGATTGAATGTGAATAATTAACATTTAACCTTAATCCTTTACTTGGATCATTTCCCTCACGTGTGCCCATTTTTTGCCCCGCTTTGTTGGTTCATTGCCGTTAGGTTCAGTATAGCAGGGAAGGGTTAATGAATGGTTAAGGAAAAGAGGGAGGAGGGAAGAGGGAAGAGGGAAGAGGGAAGAGGGAAGAGGGAAGAGGGAAGAGGGAAGAGGGAAGAGGGAAGAGGGAAGAGGGAATAGAAGCCGGGGGAAAGAGTGCGAGCCAGTAGGCTCGCCTCTTTAGTCGCCCGCAGGGCGTTAGGCTCATTGAAAAGTTCAGTAGAACTTTTCAGGAGCGAATTTAAGAAATATGACCCCCACCTGAATTTTATCGCTGAGGCTCAAAATTCAGACTCCCCCATAAAGGGGGAGTTATTGCGCAGAGCGAGCCGGGAAAGAGTGCGAGGGGAGTTATGCAGGGTTTAAACCGTCCAGTCCGTCTCGGTGACGGGGCCGGACATGCCGGTGTGGATGCCGCATTCCTGCTTCTGGCCTTCGGTCATGTCGATGGTGTGCGCCCAGCGGCCGGAGCGTTCATCCTCCCCGGGTTTGACCTCCCGCGTGCAGGGTTCACAGCCGATGGAGGGGAAGCCCTTCGCCACCAGCGGGTGCTGGGGCAGGGCGCGGGCATCAAATTCTGTGCGGATATCGTCCTTTGTCCAGGTGCAGAGCGGGTTGATGCGGAATACGCCATCATCAAAAAGCTCAACATTATCAATATCTTGCCTATTATCTGTCTGAAAACGTTTGCGGCCGGTGATCACCGCTTCATACTCCCCGGATTGCAGGACGCGGTTCAGCGGCTCCACCTTGCGCATCCAGCAACAGCGATTGACCTGACTTTGCCAGAGATTGCCTTCCGGATCAATTTTTTGCAGCAAATCATCACGTGGGGTGAGGCGGCGCAGATTGGTGAGCTTAAAATGCTTCTCTAAATAATCCACATATTCAATAGTTTCTTTGAAATGTTTGCCGGTATCCAGAAATAACACCGGTGTGGCGGGATCCACATTTGCCACCAGCTCAATAAGCAAAGCGGAATCTGCCCCGAAAGAGGAAATCAGCGCGATTTTATCCTTAAATTCGTCTTTTATCATCGCACGCAGCAGCTTTTCAGCGTCATAATCGCCATAAAAGGCCTGAAGGCGGGTGATGGAATGCGTCATTGCGGTCTTTTATAGGCCGCTATGCGCGGTTTGCGAGGATTTTTTCATGCAGGCACAGTCTGCCTTCAGCCAGCCTTGTTCATCCAGAAGTGCATCTGTGTTTGCCGCCAAAGTGGGAATATCCGCGCCTTCAGCTTTCCATTGATTGCGTTTTGCTTCAATCACTTTCAGCCACTGCGCCCAGCCTTCCGGGAAGATATTTTCCAGCATCATGCGTAAGCGGCGTGCCACGCGCGGGCTGGCGCCTTTGGTGGAAACGGTAAGCAGCAAATCACCCCGCCGGACGATGGCAGGCATGTGAAAATCACAAAATTCCTTAATATCTTCAATATTGATGAGAATGCCGAAGGGCTTGGCAGTTTCATAGATATGCTTGGCGTCCATCATGCTTACATCCGCAGCAAACAGCACATCCACGCCTTCCAGCAAGCCGGCGCGAAAATCTTTCTCATGGTGAAACCGTACGCCTGCATCCTGCAAAATTTCGGCGCGGCGTTCGGTTGCATCACCATCGCCGATAAGGAGAACGGAAAGCCGGGCGGGATCAAGAATTATCGGAAGCATTTTGAAATCCTGAAGAGGTTACTCGGCCCACTTATAATCTTCCAGCTCCGGCTTTACCTTTTCCATAAGCTTTTCCACACCGACGCGATGGCAATAATCCCCAAAGCGCTCATGGCCGATGCGTTCTTTGGCAAAGCGGGCAAATAGCGGCGAAAGGGCGGCAGGAATATGATCCAGCGGCACTTTATCATAGGTTTTAACATTCAGGCGCGTGCCTTCCAGATCACCGCCGATGAACAGCACATAATGCCCGGGCATGCGGCCCACAATGCCGATATCCCCCACGTAAGGGCGGGAGCAGCCATTGGGGCAGCCCGTAACGCGCACGGCCATATGCTCATCCTGCAGGCCATGTTTGGCCAGTTCCGCCTGAATGGATTCCATGATCTGAAACTGCACACGCTCACTTTCCGCCAGCGCTTTGGCGCAGGTTGGCAGGGAAACACAGGTGTGGAAATGTGCTTCCATGTTGGAAAGATCTTCCCGCGTGGGGATGCGATGTTCTTTCAGAATGCGCTCAATATCTGCTTTCTGGCTTGCTTCCAGATCACAGAAAATCAATTTCTGATCCGGTGTGATCACCATATCCACGCCCAGAAACTCAACCAATTTGCGGATGCCTGTTTGGTATTGTGTATTTTCAAAACGGGTGAAGCCATTGGCGGTGTAGCCGCTGGGGTGGCGTTGATCCGGGTGATAATCCATGACGCGCCCGCTTGCCACGGGCAGGCCTAAGAACCATTTTCCGTCCCCCTGCTCATGCCATCCCATAGGGTCCGGCACATGGAAATGATTGATCTCAACAGGGTCTTTTGCCGGTTGGGAAGGCCTGGTTGCATTGAAGTATTTTTCAAATTCGCTGCGCGTCCATGCCAGCCCTTTTTCTTCCACCACATATTTCAGGCGGGCATGTTTGCGGTCTGACCGATCACCATGATCGCGCTGAAGTTTAACCACAGCCTCCACGGCGTTGAGCAGATCATCCGGTGCTACAAAGGCAATCGGATCGGCCACACGCGGATAGGTTTTTTTATCCTTCCATTCTTTGGCGGCTTCGTGGCTCATCCCCATGCCGCCGCCCAGCAGCACATTATAGCCTTTCAGTTTTTCACCTTCATAGACCAGCACAAAGCCCAGATCATGCGTGAAAACATCAATGGTGTTATCTTCCGGGATGATGAGGCCGATCTTAAATTTACGCGGCAGGTAGGTTGCGCCATAAAGCGGCTCATATTCATCGCCCGCGACGCGTTCGCGAATTTCATCGGCTTCTTCATCTAAAAAGATTTCGTTGTAAGCGGAAGTTTTCGGGCGCACGAAGGCGGCGATCTTATCGCAATCATCACGCAGCTGTTGATACTTTACATTTTGATACGGCGCTGCAGGGATCATCACATTGCGCACCACATCGCCGCAGGCGCTTTGCGTGGAAAGCAGCGCGTGGTTAATCTCTGCGATGGAGTCTTTCAGATGCTCCTTCATAATCACGTGAAACTGAATGGTTTGCCGTGTGGTGAGGCGCACTGTGCCATTGGCATATTTGTTTGCCAGATCATCCATGGTCAGATATTGCTGCGCGCTCAGGCGGCCACCGGGAATGCGCGTGCGCACCATAAATTCATATTCTTTTTCAAGCTTTTGCTTTTTACGTTCCGTGGCGGTATCGCGGTTATGGCCGAAATAGGAGCCGTGGAATTTCAGCAGCTCATAGGTTTCATCTGTCACCGCGCCGGTGCTGCCATCGGCCAGTTCCTGTGCCACATTGCCTTTCAGGAAGCGGCTATCAACCTTCATGGCTTCCTGTTTGGCTAATTTCAGTTCTGCATCGCTCATAGGTTCCTCGCTGCGGGTGGTATAGGCGAAAAGGCCGGTTTTGTCACGCTTAGATCATGGTTTCTGTTGCATATTCTGAAGGATGATATCCTTGGCATTATTTATTTTTTCCGCCATTTCGGTGCTGCCACCCACATCCGGATGATGGATTTTCATTTGAGCGATATAGGCCTTCTTTACCTGCTCTTTGGTGGGGTTTGGCGGCAGGTTTAGAAGCGTGAGCGCCTCTTTATATGACAGGCCGTGATGGCTCTGCGCTTTGGCTCCGGAGGCATCTCCACGTTTTGCCTGTTGCCATGATTGACGAAATTGCCGATGGAACTGGCGAAAGAGCTGATAGCGAAGATACCAGCGGATGAGGCGCTCCGCGATCAGCGGCAATGCCAATAGCGCGCTTACAATGCCGGCCGGTGCAATGGCACGTGCGCGCAGCAGCATAATGATGACAACAACAATCAGCGCGATGATGAACCATTTGGTGCTTCGTTTCATGGTTCATGCATAACGGGATATGGGCTTTGATTGAAGCGAAAGAGAGGTGACGCCTTACCGAAATGGCATTATAATGCTCGCCATGGCTGGGCAGGGTGCGATCATTGAATTTGTGGCGGTTGGAAATTCCGTCAAGGTTTCCGCCATTGATGAGCGCACCGGGATTGAGGTGAGCGTGATTTGCCCTAAAACAGCCACCAAACAAAGCATGCAGGAGCTGGCGCTGAAAAAGCTTCAGCGGATGCTAAAGAAGCGTAGCAGTTAAGCCAGCGCCTGCTGTAAATCCGCAATTAGATCGTCCGCATCTTCCAGCCCAACGGAAAAGCGCAGCACATCATCCGTAATGCCAAGTTTTTGACGTTCATCGGCATTGATGTTGCTGTGCGTGGTGCTGGCCGGATGGGTGATGAGGCTTTTGGCATCGCCAAGGTTATTGGAAATATCAATGATCTTCATGTTATTGAGCAGATCAAACGCTGCCCGCTTGCCGCCTTTGGTTTTAAAGGCAATCATGTTGCTGGCACCAAAGCCCTGAATATCCATCTGCTTGCAGGCCAAATCATATTGCGGGTGGCTGGGCAGGCCGGGATACAGCACTTCGGCAATGTTACTGTGGCCTTCGAGGAACTCTGCCACTTTCTGTGCGTTTTTGCAGTGCTGCTTCATCCGCAGCTCAAAGGTTTCCAGGCCCTTAAGCACCACCCACGCGGTAAAAGGAGACATGGCCGGGCCGGTGTGCCTGTGGAAAGGGAGGAGGGTTTCGGTAATAAATTCCTCGCTGGCCAGCACGGCGCCGCCGAGTGTGCGGCCTTGCCCGTCCATATGTTTGGTGGTGGAATAGACCACGCAATCCGCGCCCAGTTCAAACGGTTTTTGCACCAGCGGTGTGGCGAAGATGTTATCCACAATGAAGAAAGCGTTATTGGCTTTGCAAAGCTTGCCGACAAATTCAATATCGGTGAGTTCCAGCGTTGGGTTGGCGGGAGATTCGACAAAGACATGGGTGGTTTTTTTGGTAATGGCGCGCTCCCATTCATCGTTATTGCGTGCGTCCACCAAAGTGATCTCCACACCAAGGCGCGGCAGGATTTCCGTAATGATATAGAAGCAGGAGCCAAACAGAACGCGGCCGGCCACCACATGGTCGCCGGGTTTAACATTGCACAGGATGGCAGCATTCACCGCCGCCATGCCGCTGGCCATCACGCAGGCACGTTCCGCGCCTTCCAATAGTGCCAGGCGTTCTTCCAGCATGGCGAGGTTGGGGTTGACATAGCGGGAATAAACATAGCCCGGTGCTTCGCCGTTAAAGCGGCTTTCGGCGGTTTCAGCGGAATCATAGCAAAAGCCGGAATTAAGAAATAAGGCCTCGGAAGTTTCGCCGAAATTACTGCGAACGGTGCCGCCGCGCACCAATTTGGTGGCAGGCTTCCAGTTTTTTGGATTGGTCAGGTCATGTGTCATGGCTGGAACATACGATCTTTTCAGGTGCAATCAAGGGCTTTGCTTACGTGGTTTCTGCTTGATTTGCACGTCTGTTGTGAATAGATAAAGCGCACATGCATGATGTTCTGTATCAATATTTGCCCGTGGGGCTTTTTTTGCTGGTTGCAATTATTTTGGCAACGGTGGTGGTCATTATTCCCAAAATTGTGGCGATGAGCCGCCCGGACTCTGAGAAACTATCTTCTTATGAGTGCGGTTTTGAGCCTTTTCATGATGCGCGCATTCCGTTTGATGTGCGGTTCTATCTTGTTTCTATTCTGTTTATTATTTTTGATCTGGAAATTGCGTTTCTGTTTCCATGGGCGATTACACTGGGTGAAACGGGGCTGTTCGGGTTTTGGTCGATGATGATTTTTCTGACTGTGCTGACGGTTGGCTTTATTTATGAGTGGCGCAAAGGCGCGTTGGACTGGGAGTAGGCATGAAAAAGCTGATTAACCCGGTGGATTTGAATGCGGACGGCACGTTAAAGCCCGGCGCGTCACAGGATATAATTTTGAATCAGGTGACGGATGAGCTGAGCGATAAGGGTTTTGTGATTGCCAGTTTGGATAAGCTGGTGAACTGGTCGCGCACCGGCTCGCTGTGGCCGATGACGTTTGGCCTGGCTTGCTGCGCGGTGGAGATGATGCAGTGCGCTGCCAGCCGTTATGATCTGGATCGCTTCGGCATGGTGTTTCGTCCAAGCCCACGGCAGAGTGATGTGATGATTGTGGCGGGAACGCTGACAAACAAAATGGCGCCTGCATTGCGGAAAGTTTATGACCAGATGGCGGAGCCGCGCTGGGTGATTTCCATGGGAAGCTGCGCCAATGGCGGTGGCTATTACCATTATTCTTATTCCGTGGTGCGCGGCTGTGACCGTATTGTGCCGGTGGATGTGTATGTGCCGGGTTGCCCGCCCTCGGCTGAAGCGCTGCTTTATGGTGTGCTGCAACTGCAAAAGAAAATTCGCCGTACGGGTACGGTGATTGATAAGTCGAAGGCATAAGCGCATGACGGAGCAGTTGGAAAAGCAGATGCAGCAAGTGGTGCGTGGGCTTCCCGCCAATGTGAAGGTTGGCATGGATTATGACTCCGATGTCGCAATTCTGACCGTTGGAAGGGAAAGCCTGCTGCGGGTGTTATATTATTTGCGGGACGGTTCTTCCTGTCAGTTCAAGCAGCTGGTGGATGTAACCTGTGTTGATTATCCGGAGCGGCCGGAGCGGTTTGAATTGGTGTATAATTTGCTGAGTCTGAAGAATAATTTACGTGTTAGGGTGAAGCTGAGGGCAACGGAAGCCACGCTGATACCTTCGGCGGTGGAGGTGTTTTCGTCCGCCAACTGGCTGGAGCGGGAAGTGTTTGATATGTATGGGGTGAAATTCGATAATCACCCGGATTTGCGCCGTATTTTAACGGATTATGGCTTTGTTGGCCATCCGCAGCGCAAGGATTTTCCGCTGACTGGTTATGTGGAAGTGCGTTATGATGAAGAGAAGAAGCGGGTCATTTATGAGCCGGTGAAACTGGATCAGGAATTCCGCTCCTTCGATTGTCTCAGCCCATGGGAGGGTGCGGATTATGTGCTGCCCGGTGATGAGAAGGCGGAGGCGGTGAAATGACTGAAGTCAGCTTAAAAAATATGACGCTGAATTTTGGCCCGCAACATCCGGCGGCACATGGTGTGTTGCGTCTGATTCTGGAGCTGGATGGCGAGGTGGTGGATCGTGCCGATCCGCATATTGGCCTGCTGCATCGCGGTACGGAAAAATTGATTGAGCATAAAACCTACCTGCAGGCCGTGCCTTATTTTGACCGGCTGGATTATGTTTCGCCGATGTGTCAGGAGCATGCTTATGCGCTGGCGGTGGAGAAGCTTCTGGGCTGTGAAGTGCCGCTGCGCGGGCAGTATATTCGTGTGCTTTATTCGGAGCTGACGCGCATTCTGAACCATATTATGAATGTGACGACATTCGCGCTGGATGTGGGGGCTACCACCCCGCTTTTGTGGCTTTTTGAAGAGCGCGAAAAGATCATTGAATTTTATGAGCGGGTTTCCGGCTCCCGCATGCATGCGGCTTATTTCCGCCCCGGTGGCGTGGCGCAGGATTTGCCGGCGGGTTTGCTGGAAGATATCAAGCAGTTTGCGGAATCATTTCCGAAATATGTGGATGATGTGGAAAATCTGCTGACGGAGAACCGCATTTTCAAGCAGCGGACGGTGGATATTGGCATTGTTTCCAAGGAAGAGGCGCTGGATTGGGGCTTTTCCGGGGCGATGCTGCGCGGCTCCGGCGTGCCGTGGGATTTGCGGAAATCTCAGCCTTATGATGTGTATGATAAGATGGAATTTGATGTGCCGATTGGCAAACATGGTGATTGTTATGATCGCTATTTATGTCGCGTGGCGGAAATGCGTGAATCGGTGAAGATTATCCTGCAATGTGTGGAGCAGATGCCTTCCGGCGCGGTGAAAACACTGGATCGTAAAGTGGCGCCGCCACCGCGCGCAGAAATGAAAACCTCGATGGAGGCGTTGATTCACCACTTCAAGCTTTATACGGAAGGCTATCACGTGCCGGCAGGTGAAATTTATGCCGCGGTGGAAGCGCCGAAAGGTGAATTTGGCGTGTATCTGGTTTCGGATGGTACGAATAAGCCCTATCGCTGCCGCCTGAAGGCACCGGGCTTCCTGCATTTGCAGGGCATGGATCTGATGACGCGCGGGCATATGCTGGCGGATGTGCCGGCCATTTTAGGCTCGCAGGATATTGTGTTTGGGGAGGTGGATCGTTAGATGGCGTTACGTGAACCAGCTTTGGAGCAGCCGAAATCCTTTGAATTTTCGAAGGAAGCGCAAAAGCGCGTGAAGGAAATTATTGCGAAATATCCGAAAGGAAGGCAGCAATCCGCGGTGCTTCCGCTGCTGGATATTGCGCAGCGCGAATGCGGCAACTGGGTGCCGGTGGCGGCGATGGAGCATATCGCGGAATTGCTGGATATGCCTTATATCCGCGTGTATGAGGTGACGACGTTTTATTCGATGTTTAATTTGGCACCCGTGGGTAAGCATTTTGTGCAGGTGTGCCGCACAACGCCGTGCTGGCTGCGTGGCTCGGACGCCATCACCAAAGCCTGTTTGAAGCGTGCGGGTACAAAAAAACTGGGTGAAAATAGTGCTGATGGCAATTTTACCATTGTGGAAGTGGAATGTTTGGGTGCGTGTGTGAATGCGCCGATGGTGCAGATTAATGATGATTATTACGAGGATTTAACGCCGGAGCAGATGGCGGCGGTGATGGATGATCTGGCGGCCGGGAAGAAGCCGGCCATCGGGACGCAGATTGCGCGGCAGAATTCCGCGCCGGTGGGCGGGGCAACGGTTTTGAAGGCAGTGCCGAAGACAAAACCTGCGGTGAAAAAGGCTGTGGCTCCTAAAAAAGCGACAAAGCCTGCGGAGAAAGCCAAAGCGGCGGTGAAGAAAGCGCCTGTGAAAAAGCCTGCCACCGCCGCGGCTAAGGCAAAAACAACAACGCCCAAAAAGCAAGGTTAGGTGAGATATGCTGAAAGATTCAGATCGTATTTTTACTAATCTTTATGGTGCGGAGCCAGCCGGTTTGGCGGCTGCCAAAGGGCGCGGTGACTGGGATGGCACGGCGAAGTTCATCAAAAAAGGCTATGAGTGGATTATTGATGAGGTGAAGGCCTCAGGCTTACGCGGACGCGGCGGCGCGGGCTTTCCAACCGGGTTGAAGTGGAGCTTTATGCCCAAGCCGGAGCAAAAAGGTGACAAGCCTTCTTATCTGGTGGTTAATGCGGATGAATCGGAGCCGGGCACGTGTAAAGACCGGGATATTTTGCGTCATGATCCGCATAAATTGGTGGAAGGCTGCCTGCTGGCCGGCGTGGCGATGCATGCCTGCGCGGCTTATATTTACATTCGCGGGGAATATTACAATGAGGCCTCTGCGATTCAGAAGGCAGTTGATGAGGCTTATGCGGAGGGGCTGATTGGCAAGAATGCGTGCAAATCCGGCTATGATTTTGATGTGTATCTGCATCGCGGTGCCGGGGCTTATATTTGCGGTGAAGAGACGGCGCTGATTGAAAGCCTGGAGGGCAAGAAAGGCCAGCCGCGCCTGAAGCCGCCATTTCCGGCCGGTGTGGGGCTTTATGGCTGCCCAACCACGGTGAATAATGTGGAAACGATTGCGGTGGTGCCAACCATTCTGCGCCGTGGTGGTAAATGGTTTGCCGGGCTGGGTAAGGAGAACAATACGGGGACGAAAATTTTCTGTATTTCCGGGCATGTGGAGCGGCCATGCAATGTGGAAGAGGAGATGGGAATTCCGCTCAAAGAGCTGATTGAGAAACATGCCGGCGGTGTGCGCGGCGGTTGGGATAATCTGCTGGCGGTGATTCCGGGCGGGTCTTCCGTGCCGGTGCTGCCGAAGGATATTTGCGATACGATCACGATGGATTTTGATAGTTTGCGCGGGGTGCAATCCGGCCTTGGCACGGCAGGGGTGATTGTGATGGATAAATCGACGGATATTATTCAGGCGATTGAGCGGTTAAGCCATTTTTATTACCACGAATCCTGCGGGCAATGCACGCCATGCCGTGAGGGCACGGGCTGGATGTGGCGTGTGATGCAGCGGCTGGTGAAAGGGGAGGCGGAAAAATCTGAGATTGATGATCTGCTGGATGTGACCAAGCAGGTGGAAGGGCACACGATCTGCGCGCTGGGTGACGCGGCGGCATGGCCGATTCAGGGTTTGATTCGCCATTTCCGCCATGAGATTGAAGCGCGGATGAAGCAGCAGCAAAAAGCTGCTTAAGGAGGAAAAGGCTTTGCAACGCGATATTAAAAGCATATTCTTAAGTTAAAAGGGGGTATTTTATGGCTATTGAAATTCAAGTATATAAATCTGGTGATTATCCTCGACTTGATAAAAGTCCTATTGAGATAACTCTAGTTAATGTTGATCTAAATGAAGTTAGCGGGGGTTGGTCTCTTCGCGGTCTTTTAAATAAGAATTTTCCAAGCTCTAAAGGTGAGAAACCAAATGATGAGGCTGGTACTACAACCATTTTTTATAATATTCCATCGGTAGATAGTTTAAGGGAAGGATTAGCTGCGCTTAAAGCGGCCAATTTTGAAATTACCCCCCACTCGCAAATTGTGATTAATAAAGCCCAAGGCGTGGTTGAGTCTATTGATAGGGCCCCTTAGCACTACTTAAATAAAATGACCAATCCCCCACCTCCCGTCTTCAATATTCCGGTAAGTGAAAAGATGTACATGCTGGCAAAGCAGTATGTGTATCAATGGGAAATTGAACAGGAAGGTGGAAAGGTTCAGTATAAAATCGTGGTCCCGGAAGGGTTTATGTATGACGGCGCAAGTGTGCCGCGCATTGCATGGTCGCTTTCTGGCATTACGCCAGATGGGTTGATGCGTGCGCCTGCTTTGGTGCATGATTGGATCTATGCCCATAAGGGAAAGCTGCCCGATGAAAGCTATCAATTTAAGATAGGAAAAGCAAAGTGGAAGCCGGTATTAGCCGTTTGGGCGCGCGAGGCTGCCGATAAGCTTTTTGCTCGGATGATGCGAGAATCCGGCGTATCGAAGCCAAAACGTCGCATGGTCTATCGTGCCGTGCGCTGGTTTGGTGGCTTCAGCTGGGATTAAGCTTGATAAAGCGGACAAAACTTCGTAGTTAAAAGCGACAGCAAAAAGCATAAGGTGGGATATGCCAAAAGCACTGGTGAATGGTGAAGAAATTGAGTTTGATCCGGGCATGACGGTGTTGCAGGTGTGTGAACTTGCCGGCGAAGAAATTCCACGTTTTTGTTACCATGAGCGGCTGGAAATTGCCGGAAATTGCCGGATGTGTCTGGTGGAAATCAAAGGCGGCCCGCCGAAGCCTGCTGCCAGTTGCGCGATGCCCGCCGGTGAGGGGATGGACATCTGGACGAACACGCCGATGGTGAAAAAGGCACGCGAAGGGGTGATGGAATTTCTGCTGATTAACCACCCGTTGGATTGTCCGATCTGTGATCAGGGCGGTGAGTGTGATTTGCAGGATCAGGCCATGTTCTATGGTCGCGGTGAAAACCGTTATGATGAAAACAAACGTGCGGTGAAAGATAAATATATGGGGCCGCTGATTAAAACGCATATGACGCGGTGTATTCACTGTACGCGTTGTGTTCGTTTTATGGATGATGTGGCGGGCGTGGCGCAGCTTGGCGCAACGGGTCGCGGTGAGAATATGGAAGTGGGAACCTTTATTGAGCAGGGGCTGACTTCCGAGCTTTCCGGAAATATTATTGATTTATGCCCGGTGGGGGCATTAACCAGCAAGCCTTATGCTTTTAAGGCGCGAAGTTGGGAATTAACAAAGACTTATTCCGTGGATGTGCTGGACGCGGTGGGGAGTAATATCCGTGTGGATTCCCGTGGGAATGAGGTGATGCGGATTTTGCCTGGCCTGAACGAGGATGTGAATGAGGAGTGGATTTCCGATAAGGTGCGCTTTTCTTATGATGGGTTGAAGGCACAGCGTCTGGATCGCCCTTATTTGCGTAAGAAGGGTAAATTGCAGCCGGTGAGCTGGGATGAGGCCATGGCGGAGGTGGTGCGACGGCTGAAAAAAGCCGATCCGAAAAAGATTGGCGGTATTGTGGGTGATCAGGCAGATGCGGAGAGCATGTTCCTGTTGAAAGCGTTGTTTGATGGTTTGAAATCTCCGAATCTGGATTGCCGTCAGGATGGCATGGTGCTGGATGGCAAGGTGCGGGCGCATCATTTATTTAATACGACGATTGGTGGCATTGAAGAGGCGGATGCGCTGCTGATTATTGGTGCCAATCCACGTAAAGAAGCGGCGGTGTTAAATGCGCGGATTCGTAAGCGCAGCCTGAAGGGAAATTTTCCGGTGGCGGTGATTGGTGAAGCGGCGGATTTAACCTATCCGGCAAAAAATCTTGGGCAAAGTCTTAAAATTCTTGAGGAATTTACTGCCGGAAAGCATGAATTTGCCAAGCTGCTGAAGAAAGCTAAAAACCCGATGGTGATTCTGGGTAGTGCGGCGCTTAATCGAACGGATAGTCTGGCGATTTTGGCGAAGGTGGTGACGCTGTGTGAAAAGCTGGGCGTGGTTGGTAAAGGCTGGAATGGGTTTAATGTGCTGCATCATGCGGCCAGCCGGGTGGCCGGGCTGGAATTAGGGTTGGTGCCGGGGCGTGGTGGTAAAGATGTGGCGCAGATGCTGAAGCTTTCCGAAGGCGGAGATATGGATGTGATGTTCCTGCTGGGCGCGGATGAGGTGCCGGTGGATCGGATGAAGAAGGCGTTTGTGATCTATCAGGGCAGCCATGGTGACGTGGGCGCGGCGAATGCGGATGTGATTCTTCCGGGCGCGGCCTATACGGAAAAATATGGCACGTATCTGAATACGGAAGGGCGCTTGCAGCGTACGCGGCGCGCGGTTTTCCCACCGGGTGAGGCGAAAGATGATGTGGAGATTCTTCTGTTATTATTGACGCAGCTTGAAATTCATTCCGGCGTGGCCAACCTCTCCGATATTCGTGAGCGTCTGGGAGCAATATCTTCTGCATTTTCGGTTCAGGGTGAAATTGCTAAGGCCATTTGGCAGCCATATGACGGTAAAGTGGGCGCAGTCAAAGAGGGTGCAGTTGGAAGTTTTGTAGCGAATTTTTACCAGACATGCCCGATAACGCGTGCGTCGCGGACGATGGCGCGTTGCGTGGATGAGCTGGTGGATGGCAACCGTCATCTTCAGGAAAAAGAGGCTGCCTGATGCCGGAAATTCTGCAGCAATTTTTCTATGATTTTCCGGTGATCTGGATGCTGGTGAAGATTCTGTGCATTGTGCTGCCTTTGCTGGGCGCGGTGGCCTATCTGACGCTGGCGGAACGTAAAGTGATTGCGGCGATGCAGCTTCGCAAAGGGCCGAATGTGACCGGCCCTTTTGGCTTGCTTCAGCCATTGGCGGACGGGCTGAAACTGATGCTCAAAGAGCTGGTGATTCCCACCCGTGCGAACCCGGTAGTTTTTATTTTAGCGCCGATGATTACCTTTATCTTGGCGTTGATCGGCTGGGCGGTAATTCCGTTTGGTCAGGGCATGGTGCTGGCGGATATTAATGTTGGGGTGCTGTATCTATTTGCGGTTTCGTCGCTTGGGGTTTACGGCATTATCATGGCCGGCTGGGCGAGTAATTCTACCTATGCTTTTCTAGGCGCGATTCGCTCCGCTGCGCAGATGGTGAGCTATGAGGTTTCCATCGGGCTGGTGGTGATTACGGTGTTGCTTTATGTTGGGTCGCTGAATTTATCAGATATTGTGCTGGCGCAGAAAGAGGGGTGGTTTGCTTTTGGCCTTTTATTTCCGATGTTTATCGTATTTTTTGTATCGGCGTTGGCGGAAACGAACCGCCATCCGTTTGACCTGCCGGAGGCGGAGGCGGAGCTGGTTTCCGGCTTTAATGTGGAATATTCATCGATGACATTTGCGCTGTTCTTTCTGGGCGAATATGCCAACATGATTCTGATGAGTGCGATGACCGCCATCCTGTTTTTGGGTGGTTGGCTGCCGCCTGTGGATATTGCTGTGTTCAATGCCATTCCGGGTGCGATCTGGTTGATTTTGAAGATATCATTTCTGTTATTTGTGTTCCTTTGGGTGCGTGCCGCGCTGCCGCGCTATCGCTATGACCAGCTGATGCGCCTGGGCTGGAAAGTGTTTCTGCCCTTATCGTTGATCTGGGTGGTGCTGGTGTCCGGCTATTTACTCTATACTGATCAGTTGCCGGGGTAAGTTATGATTTTTCAATCCGCACATCGTTTTTTCCTGTTTGAGATTATTAAAGGCATGGCGCTGACCTTCATGTATATGTTCAAGCGCAAGGCAACGATTAACTACCCTTATGAGAAAGGGCCGATCAGTCCGCGTTTCCGTGGCGAGCATGCGCTGCGACGCTACCCGAACGGGGAGGAGCGTTGCATTGCCTGTAAATTATGTGAAGCGATCTGCCCGGCGCAGGCTATTACGATTGAAGCGGAAGAGCGGGCGGATGGTTCGCGCCGCACCACGCGTTACGATATTGATATGACCAAGTGCATTTATTGTGGTTTTTGTGAAGAGGCGTGTCCGGTGGATGCCATTGTGGAGGGGCCAAATTTTGAATATGCCACCGAAACACACGAAGAATTGTTGTATAACAAGACGAAATTATTGGCGAATGGTGAGCGCTGGGAAAGCGAGCTGGCCATGCGCCTTGAAAAGGATGCGGCGTACCGTTAAGACGCAGCATAGAACTGGTTTAAAACGCAAGGAGTGGCATGGTAGCCAACCTACTATTTTTCTTTTTTAGCGGCCTGATGCTGGCATCGGCGATGGGGGTGATTGCCGTGCGCAATCCGGTGCATTCGGTGCTGTTGTTGATCTTTGCATTTTTTAACTCTGCCGCCTTGTTTATTTTGCTGGGCGCGGAGATGATCGCGATGCTGATTGTGATTGTTTATGTGGGTGCGGTGGCGGTGCTGTTCCTGTTTGTGGTGATGATGCTGAACATCAATTTTGCGCGGATGAAGGAAGGTGCCATGCGCTATTTGCCGCTGGGAATTTTGGTGGCGGTCATTTTGTTTGTTCAGATTTATATGGCGCTGAAATACAGCATGGCGGTGCTGCCGGAGGATGCGCATTACACGCTCAAGGCGGTTTATCAAACCAGCAATGCACATGAGATTGGGCGCGTGCTTTATACCGATTATTTCCTGGCATTTCAGCTTTCCGGGCTGTTGCTACTGGTGGCGATGATTGGTGCAATTGTGCTGACATTCCGCCGCCGGGATGGTGTGCGCCGGCAGCATATCGGCACGCAGCTTTCGCGGGATTCCAGGCGCACGATTGAAGTGGTGAAAGTGCCAACCGGTAAGGGGGTTTCATGATGGAGTGGACATTGCCGGCCTGGGTGGAAGTTGGGATGCTGCATTATCTGACGGTGGCGGTGCTGCTGTTTGTGATTGGGGTGTGCGGTATTTTCCTGAACCGTAAGAATGTGATTACCATTTTAATGTCAATTGAGCTGATGCTGCTGGCGGTCAATATTAATTTTGTGACTTTCTCTTCCTATTCCGGGGATATTGCCGGGCAGGTTTTTACCTTTTTTATCCTGACGGTTGCGGCTGCCGAGGCGGCAATTGGGCTGGCGATTCTGGTGGTGTATTTCCGCAATCGCGGTTCCATTGAGGTGGATATGATCAATCGGATGCGAGGATAAGCCAGTGGAATTTGTGATTAAGTCCGTTGTATTCCTGCCGTTGGTGGCCGCGCTTCTGGTGGGGCTGAATAGCCAGCGTTTAACGGCGCGTACCGCGCAGGTTCTAACCGCAAGTTTGATGGTGATTTCGGCATTGCTTGCGGTGATAACTTTTATCAAAGTTTCCGGGCAGGGGCAGGAATATCAGGTGCATCTGATGAACTGGATTGTGGCGGGAAGTTTTGAATCCAGCTGGGCTTTGCGTGTGGATGTGCTTTCAGCGCTGATGATGCTTCTGGTGACGGGTGTTTCTGCCATGGTGCATCTTTATTCCATCGGCTATATGAGCCATGATCCTCACCCGCAGCGCTTTATGGCGTATCTCTCTTTATTTACCTTTGCGATGTTGATGCTGGTGACGGCGGATAATTTTGTGCAGCTCTTTTTCGGCTGGGAAGGTGTTGGGCTTTGCTCTTATTTATTGATTGGATTCTGGTATAAAAAACCATCGGCCAACAAGGCGGCGATGAAGGCTTTTATTGTGAACCGCGTGGGGGATATTGGGCTGGCGCTGGGGATATTTACGCTTTACCTGCTGTTTGATTCCGTTAGGTTTGACGATATTTTTGGGCTGGCAAATACGAAAAAAGATGTGGTTCTTCAATTCCTTGGGATGGAGATTCATGGTATTACTTTAGCTTGTATTTTGCTGTTTATCGGAGCGATGGGAAAGTCTGCGCAGTTCGGTCTGCATACCTGGTTGCCGGATGCGATGGAGGGGCCAACACCGGTCTCCGCGCTGATTCATGCAGCAACGATGGTCACGGCGGGCGTGTTCCTTGTGGCGCGTTGTTCACCGCTGTTTGAGCTTTCACCGGTGGCGCTGGCGGTTGTAACTTTTGTGGGTGCATTTACGGCCTTGTTTGCCGCGACGGTGGCCATTACCCAGAATGATATTAAGCGTGTGATTGCCTATTCCACCTGTTCGCAGCTGGGCTATATGTTTTTTGCGTGCGGGGTTTCCGCTTATTCCGCCGGGATGTTTCATTTATTTACGCATGGCTTTTTCAAGGCGCTGCTTTTCTTAGGGGCAGGTAGTGTGATTCATGCGATGTCTGATGAGCAGGATATGCGCCATATGGGTGGTATTTGGCGGAAGGTGCCGTTGACCTATGCCATGATGCTGATTGGCACGGTGGCCATTATCGGCTGGCCGCCTTTATCGGGATATTATTCAAAAGATGCGGTGCTTTTTTCAGCCTATGCGGCCGGGGCTGAGGGGGGGCATCCGCTGGGGATGTTTGCTTACTGGGTTGGGATTGTTGCGGCTCTGTTGACTTCCTTCTACTCTTGGCGGCTTATTTTTATGACCTTTCACGGTCAGCCTCGCGCCAGCAGCAAGGTGATGAGCCATGTGCATGAATCGCCGCTGATTATGACGCTGCCCTTGATCGTTCTGGCAGTTGGCGCGGTGGGGCTGGGCGCATTTTTCTATCACCATTTCCATATTGTTGGAGGGGAGATGACCTTCTGGCGCGGCGCGGTGACGATGTTTGGTGCGGAGTTTAATGTGCTGGAAGCGGCGCATCATATTCCTGTGTGGGCACAGGAAATGCCGCTGGTGGTGGGCGTGGTTGGTTTTATTGCGGCCTGGCTTGGCTATCTCAAATTTAAGACATTACCTGGTATTGCTTCGCGCCTGATCCCGGGGCTGTTTACCTTCTTGAAGAATAAATGGTTTATTGATGAACTTTATCACTATGTGTTTGTGCTGCCGGCAGGGTGGCTTGGCCGGGTTTTCTGGAAGCGTGGTGATGTGGGGATTGTGGATCGCTTTGGCCCGAACGGTGTTGCGGCAGCCTGTAAACAGCTGGCGGTGCGGGCAAGTAATGTTCAGACAGGCTATGTCTATCACTATGCTTTTTCACTGATTCTTGGGCTGGTGGCGTTACTTGGGTTGATGTGGCTTTTGCTGCTTGGGGTGTTTTAGAGCATGAATGATTTTCCACTCCTTTCATTGATTACCTTTATTCCGGCAGCGGGCGCGTTGCTGATTATGCTGTTTATCCGCCATGCTTCCGATTGCCGTGTGGTGAGTGAGCGCGCACGTAATGTGGCACTTTTAACAACCATTGCAACCTTTTGTGTTTCCTTGCTTTTGCTGGTTTATTTTGAGCCCGACAAACCGGGCTACCAGCTAATTGAATATATTCCATGGGTAGAGGAATTTGGTATTGCCTATCATTTAGGGGTGGACGGTGTTTCGGTTGCATTTGTGCTGCTGACAACGTTCCTGATGCCATTTTGTATTCTGGCCGGTTGGCGCTCCATCAAGTTGCAATCACGGGAATATATGGTGGCGTTTTTGATTCTGGAGACGCTGTGCCTTGGTGTTTTTACCTCGCTTGATTTCCTGTTATTCTATTTCTTCTTTGAAGCGTCGCTGATTCCGATGTTCTTGATTATTGGTATCTGGGGGGCGGAAAACCGGGTCTATGCCGCATTTAAATTCTTCCTTTACACGCTGGCGGGGTCGGTGCTGTTATTGATTGCGGTTGTGTATCTGGCCGGGCAGTTTGGTACGACAAACATCGTGCTGCTGACGCAAAAAGCGCCGGAACTGGCACCGCAGATTCAAAATCTCTTATGGCTGGCCTTCTTTGCTTCATTTGCAGTGAAAGTGCCAATGTGGCCGTTCCATACCTGGTTGCCGGATGCGCACGTGCAGGCGCCAACGGCGGGCTCTATGATGCTGGCGGGTGTGTTGCTGGCGGCACCGGCGATGACGTCGCTGGACGAGGCCGCGTCGAAACTGGCGGCCTACCGCGAGGCGGTATCCCAACGGGAAGCCGCGATGGCGCAGGGCGCGTCGGACGCACTCCCCGCGCTGGAAGAAGCGGTGGACGCTGCAGCACGGGACGCCCAAGCGCTGTATCGTGCGGCCCGCGCGGATCGCGCGACCGATCTGAGCGTGTTGAAGGACTATGCGACGGTGCTTCGGGCGACGGGAGATTACGATCTCTCGGCCGAGGTACTCGCGCGTGCGGTAGAACTGGCCCCGGAAGACGCCGCCACCTGGCAACAGCTTGGCGTGGATCTCGGCAAGGTGGGCCCCTCCAAGCGGCGCGAAGCGTATGCGGCCCTGGGCAAGGCACTCGCACTGAACACCACGGCAGAGACGCATTTCCTGCGCGGCCAGTTGTACCATGACGATCGGCTGTACGACCTCGCCCGCGCAGAGTATGAATCGGCGCTGGCGATCGACGCCGCGCACGCGGCTTCCCGGCTGGGCCTGGCCATCGTCGAGGCGCGTTATGGCGATGTGGTCGCAGCAGCCGAGGCCATTGATGCGCTGGGCATCGCCGCGCAACCCTACGACACCTGGACCCGGATTACACTTCGCGACGCCCTATACCAATACGAACGGCTACTGCGTCCCTTCGACGATACCGCAGACAACCACCGCGCCTACGCGCGGCTGTTGTATCGGGCGGCGCGTCTGACAGACGCCATTCTCGCGGCACGGCGTGCGGTTGCGCTGGCCCCCGAAGACTTTGACACGTGGAACCTGATTGGCGCGATGCAACTTCAGGTGGGCACCCCCAGCAGTGCGCGCGAGGCCTACGAACAATCGCTG
>JAUIEX010000058.1 GCA_030429725.1 Alphaproteobacteria bacterium | reverse complement strand
CCATAAATAGGGGGTTGACCAATTTCTAAGAGCAGTTTCAAAAAACTTAATTTCTAAGCCTATTCTTAAGGGATCTTTTTCAGAAAATATTTTATCAACGACCGTGAAAAGTCTTAACTGCGTTTCATCGCACTTGCTTTCCATCGCAGAATGACAGCTTGCAGAATCATATACGCTAAGGCGGTACTTAAACTGATTAATTATAGAATTGATTCTAAACTCAGACTGCTCTTTGGAAGACATTTTTTTTCCAAAAACTATGCTATCAAGCGCACTCTTCATCCCAAAAACCTCTGATTCATGCGTTCAACCACGGCACTGGTATGTGCCTCTGAAAGATGGGCATAGCGCTTCACCATGGCGAGGGTTTTATGCCCCAGCACCTCGGCAATCTCCGCCAGTGTTGCACCGCTCATTGCGAGATAAGATGCCGCCGTGTGGCGTAGATCATGGAAGCGGAAATCTTCAATCTCGGCCTCTTCCATTGCTTTCAGCCAATGTTTATTTAATTCAACAGGGCTGCTATCCTTTCCGTGCTTTGCAGAAGGAAATAGCAAATCAGTATCCAATCGCTGGCGGGTGCGTTTGAGGTCTTTAAGTGCCACCAGTGCCATTCCCGCCAAAGGAATGCGCCTTCGCTCATTATTTTTTGTATGGTGCAAAAGCAAATAACCTTCCTCAAGGTTTATGTCCTTCCACTCAAGGTTCATAATTTCCCCACGGCGCATACCAGTACTGATGGCCAGCAAAACAATCATGTAAAGATAAGGGCTTGAAGAGTCTTTGCAGGCTTCAAGCAGCGCATCACGCTCATCCTCATTTAAAAACCGAACACGGCCTCTGGATTCTTTAGCCTTAGAGACTTTACGCATGGGAGAATCATCCAGCCACATCCACTCATTCACCGCCACCGTAAATGCATGCGATAAAGCAGCTAGATAGCGATTAACTGTGGCAGGGCTGCGTTTTGTTTTTCGTATGGTAACACCACTTTGGAGCTTGTCTTTGCATTGCGTAATAATTGCCGCGTTAATATCCGCCAACAAATAAGCGCCTATCTCCTGTTTCCACCACAGCAGCTGCGCACGCTGCTTCTTTTCCATTTTTGGCTTATGGGGCAATATCTCTGCAATATAGCGATCCGCAAGCTCTGCAAGAGTGTGCTTTCTGGCTTCTGACGATTGGAAATATTTGCCACGGCGAATATCGGCCTCAGTTTGCTGCGCCCAGCGTTTCGCATCTGTGAGTCGTTCAAAGGTTGCCGTTTCAACCGGCCTGCCTTTAACCCGTATCTTCACGCGGTAAGATGTTTTATCCTGATGAAGGCGTTTTTCGATCGAAGCCATATCCCAATCCTAGTTGCTGATGACACACTAGAATAAACCAGCAATAATGGCAATAGGGATACACAATCCCTTTGTTAGCATCTATAAGTATTTGTATATATTAATATTATTACTTACACCCCACCACTGCGGGACACTACAGGGGCAAAAGAGCGCAGAAAACAGCTAATTTAGCCGATGTGATGATAGATTATGCAGGGTAGTTTTTTAAGAGAGCCTGAATAGGCATGGCACATGCATTAAGCGGCAAGAATTTCTGATGCTTCATTATTTGGGCTAGTGCAGTTATTTTCTACTGTCCCGTGAGTGTCCCGCAAGAAAAATAGAGGTGGCCATTTTCTAGCTAACCCATTGAAAAACTTGGCTCCGCGGGAGGGATTCGAACCCCCGACCAAGAGATTAACAGTCTCCTGCTCTACCACTGAGCTACCGCGGAACAGCTGCATATCAGTAAGGCGCATATAGATACTGCGCAGGCGCGGCTTTGCAAGTGAAAAATGCGCATGCGCGGCGCCACGGCCGCGAAGGTCACCGCATCACAGCCGCAACAAACACGGCGGCATCCGCGCTCCCTCACGCATCCGAAGCCAGTTTCTCCAGCATTTTCGCCGCATTAAAGAGTTTCTGCGTGACTTCCTTTTCACCGTAAATCTGCAACACGGCCTTTCGCCCTTCCCTGCCAAGATCAGCCAGCAAGGCGCGGTTATCGGCATAATGCAGGATTTTCCGCACATTGGCCGCCGCATCATCCATCGTCATCAGCAGCAGGTTATTCTTATCCTGCGCCAGCTCCAGCACGCCTCCCACCGGCGTGCAGGCCACCGCAATGCCCAGGCTTAACGCCTCCATAATGCTCAATGCCGCACCTTCAAACCGGCTGCATTGCAGAAAAATATCCATCTTCAGAACCTTTTCCTGCCAGTCAGGCACATAGCCATGAAACTGCACATCACCGGCAACGCCCAGCATTTCAGCCTGCTGCTGAAGGTTGGCAAGCTCCGCACCGTCACCAAAAACATGCAATTCCGCCGCACGCTGCCGGCGAAGCAAGGCCAGCATCTCAATGGCCAGCGCCACATTCTTTACCTTGGTTAAACGCCCCACCACCGCCATCTGCAGCGGCGCCTCCTTGCCTTTAATGCTATTGGCAGCATATGCCAATTGCGCCTTTGTCCGGGCGCGCAGCTTCATCAGCGGCACAATCCGCACCCTGTCTTCCGGCACATGGCTGAAGCGCTTTATGCCCAGCTTGCGGGTGGCTTCACCATCCGTCAACGCGCCCTGCACCAGCCGGTTCGTCACACTCAGCAGCGCACGGTAAAACCATTTTGAAAAATGCAGATTATGAACGAAATTCACAATCTTCACCCCGCAGATGCGGCCAAGCGGACGGCCGATCAGATTGGCTTGCGGCAGGGAGCAAATCATCACTTTCGGGCGCTTGCGGCGCAGCAATTTCCACAGCCTGAAGCACATCACCGGAAAATGCCACACGCGCATTTTCGGCACGTCGCAAAGAATCGTCACCCGCTTGCGATAAGCCTCCGGCAGTCGTGAAAGCATCCGCCCGTTACCCCGGAACAGCAGCACGATATGTGTTTCAAACGGCGCGTAAAACCCTTCTTCCGCCAGAAAAACAATGCCCGTTTCCGCGCCGCCCATATCGGCATTATTGGAAAGATGAAACAAGCCCGGCTTCATCGCATCAGCCCGCCATCACAGCGTCATAAACCTGACCGATACGCTCCACCATGCGCTTAGAAGACCATTCGGAAAGGTCAAGCCGGCGCGATGCTTCGGCCAGCGCCGCACGCAGCGCCTCGTCCCCCAGCAGCCGATCCAGATAGCCCACCAGCGGTGAAAGCTCATCCACCGGGATCAGATAGCCGTTTTCACCATGCTTCACGATGGTTTCCGCGCCCGGATTATGGGTGGCGATAATTGGCAGCCCGGCCAGCGCATATTGCATCAGCACCCGCGCCAGCCCCTCACGTTCGGAGGTCAGAATGCCCACATGCGCAATTTTCAGCAAAGCGGCCACATCCTGACGAAACCCTAAAAACAATACGCGCCCGGCCAGCCCCAATGTTTCGGCCAGCGCTTCCACGCGCTCTTTTTCCGGCCCCTCCCCCACCAGCAACAGCACGGCCTGTTTATGTTTTTCCGCAATTTCGGCAAAAAGCGGTAACAATGCCGCCTGCCGCTTGCGCGCTTCAAATGAGCCGACATAAATCACAAATTGCGGCCTTGTGATGGTGGCCGGCAGCACGGATGTTTCAATCAGACGCACCCATTCCTGCCGCACCTCACCCTGAAATGCCCGCACATCCATGCCGCTGGCAATCACATGATGCGGCTTATCCGCGCCGATGCCGGAATTGATGCAGGCATCCTGCATCGCCCGGCTGACATGAATAAACGCATCCGTCTTTCCGGCCGCCATCCGCTCCAGCGCAATGAAGATTGCAGATTTCACCCGCCCGGCATTGATGAACGGCAATTGATGATCCGTATGCACCACATGGCGCACCCCGGCCTTATTCGCCACCATCCGGCTGATAAACCCCGCCTTGCTGGTGTGGGAATGGAGCATGTCCGGCTGTATTTTTTGCAGCAGCTTCCGCATGGCTCGCAGCGCCAGCATATCATGGAAAATATGCGGGTTACGCACCAGATGCGGGCAGATATGCACCTGCACCCCATCATCCAGCAGCCGCCGAAAGGCCGCTTCCGAGGAACCCGGCCCCGCAATCAAATGCACCTCATGCCCGGCCGCAAGCTGGCCGTTACAGGTAATGGCGGTGTTTTCTTCCGCCCCGGCATGCAGAAAACGCGTGATGGTATGGGCAATGCGCATAAAATTAGTGTATGCTACATAGGCATGAAAACCTATACACCACCGGCAAATACCCGTCTTTATGTCGTCGGGGACATCCATGGCAGGGCGGATTTGTTACAGTTGCTCCACCAAAAAATCATCCATGATGCCGCCACCGCCGGCAAAAAAACGCTCCATCTGGTCTATCTGGGGGATTATATTGATCGCGGCAGCCTGTCCCGTCAGGTTATCACCACCCTGCTTAAACCCTCACCTATCAAGGCGCGGCGGCATTTTCTGCTCGGCAATCATGAGCAGGCCATGCTTGATTTTCTGGATGATCCGGAACCGGCTTCCGCCTGGCTCAGCTGGGGCGGCATGGCAACCCTGCACAGCTATGGCATCACCCCAACCAAAAAGGAACTTTCCGAACAAGGTGGCCTTCGTCAACTTGCCAAAAAACTGGCGCGCGCGCTGCCCGCCACCCATCTGAAATTTCTAAAAAACTGCCGTCTAAGCACCCGTCTGGGCGATATTCTCTGCGTTCATGCCGGCATTAACCCCAGCCTCCCGCTGAATGCGCAGCCGGAACAAACGCTGCTCACCACACGCCAGCCCTTCATTAACGATCCGGCAGATTATGGCGTACGGGTTATTTTCGGCCATACGGTACAGGAAGCGCCGCTGGTGATGGATAATAAAATTGGCATTGATACCGGCGCCTATGCCACCGGCACCCTCACCTGTGCGGTGCTGGAAGGTTCGTCCGTCCGCTTCATTCAGACGTAACGCCCCGGTCACCATTGTGCGCCAGCACGGCCAGTCCGGCCAGCATCACCAGCAATGCCCCAAGTGGCAGCATCGTTTTCAGTACATAAACAAAAGGCAGCCCATCATATTCCCGTGAGCCTTCCAGCATCTCCCAGGAAGAAAGTGCAAAACCAAAGGAAACATAAAGCAGAAACCCCATCGCCGGCAGCAGCAGGAAAATAATTCCCAGCCGGTCAATCCGGCGCTTGGTTGCCGCACTGGCACGCTCCAGCAGCACATCCACCCGCACATGACGATCCTCAGTCAGCGCCCAGCCGCTACACAGTAAAAACACCGCAGCATGAAAATAAAGAATCAGCTCCTGCTGCCAGATCAGGCTGGTATTCAGCCCATAGCGCATCGCCACGCTGCCCGCCATCAGCACGGTCATCACCAGCACCAGCCACGCAAGACACCCACCCACATAACGCGTTATTTTTTCCATCAAGCACATAAGCGCCAATGTTATCAGCTTCTACCTGATCGTATCAATGAAATTATCGTAGACATATTGCTGCGTTTTTTCATCCGGCTCCAGTCCATCGCCCTGCGCAATCACCACGCCATAATCTTCCAGATTCACATTCCGCAGACGAAAATCCTTTATCATGATCGGTACATGGTCTTTATTCATCAGCACATAGGCAAAAAACGCCCGCCCTTCCGGGTCAACGGAACTGATCAGCTGAATCGTATATTGCTCTTCCACCGCCGTGGTTTTTATGAATGCCGTCGCCGTCATCGCCAACAACCTGTCTGTCTGAAAAAATTAAACGCTGCGCCCGGAATCAATCTCCGTCTTCACACCGCCCACATTGAAGCTGCCTTCACCCGCCTGATCGAAGTCCAGATTCATTGCACCAATCCCGGTTTCAATCGCAGTGATCATATTCGCACGCCCCGCCGCTTTCTGCGCCGCTGCGGCCAAAGCCTCCTGAAAACGCTCCACCACGCCCGGCTTCAATCCCGGCAGGGTCTGGGTTTCTGTCTTCGCTTCAACGGATGCAATCAAGCTCATTATAATCTCCAATCACCTCAGTGTAGCAAAAGCCGGCTAACACCGCATTAAAAGATAGGTGGTATTTTAGCTAACTTGTACGAATAGACTGAAAGTAAGGCAGAAATAATACAGATCGCGGCTATTTATGCCGCTTGATGATCCGCCCTTTCGTCAAATCATACGGCGTCATTTCCACCGTCACATCATCACCCAAAAGCACACGAATACGGTGTTTGCGCATTTTACCGGAGCTATGGGCAATAATTTCATGCTCATTTTCCAGCACCACACGAAACATCGTGTTTGGCAGCACTTCCACCACTTTACCTTCAAATTCAAGCAATTCTTCTTTCGACATAGCGTGTCTATCTAATCTCTTCACCCCAAAAGGCAAGCAAAAGCTGCATCACGCCCTGCTTCACCGCTGAAATAATGTTAAAAAGTTACCTTCCGGCCTTTTCTCAAGCCGTCACATGCCTTACTTCTACCCGCATGAGCAGCATTAACCCCAAAGAAGTGGAAAAATTCGCCGCCATGGCTCAAACATGGTGGGATGAATCCGGCCCTTTCAAGCCGCTGCATCGCTTCAACCCTCTGCGCATTGACTATATCAAACGCCATGCCTGCGCGCATTTCAACCGCAATCGGGAGGATTCGCAGCCGCTTAAAGGGCTGAACATTCTGGATATTGGCTGCGGCGGCGGCCTGCTGTGCGAGCCGATGGCGCGGCTTGGCGCAACAGTCACCGGCATTGATGCCTCGGAAAAGAACATCCATATCGCCGCGCTGCATGCGGAACAATCCGGCCTGAACATCACCTACCGGCACATCACGGCAGAAGCCCTCCTCGCCACGGGGGAACGCTTCGATCTGGTGCTGAACATGGAAGTTGTTGAGCATGTGGCACAGCCGGAGCAGTTTTTAAAAGACTCCGCCGGGCTGGTCAAAGAGGGCGGCATGATGGTGGTGGCCACGCTCAACCGCACCGCCAAAAGCTATCTTCTTGCCATTATCGGCGCGGAATATCTGCTGCGCTGGCTGCCAAGAGGCACCCATGACTGGCAAAAATTCCTGAAACCTTCGGAAGTTATCTTCCCGCTGGAGGCAGCCGGGCTGAAGCTGCAGGAGCTTACCGGCGCCATCTTCAACCCCATCACGCAGCAATGGCGCACCGGAAAGGATGTCAGCGTCAATTATATGGTGCGTTTCACGCGGTAGCGCAACGCCGCGCCACTGCCTCAGATTGAAACAAACTGTGTCACCCATTCTTTATAACTGCCCTACCCCAATTTTCAGATGAAGTGGAACAGGTGATGATTTAGGTTTTTGTTGGAACTTAGCAATTTCAACAAAGGATTAGATCATGTCAAAGACGGTAATATATACCCACCTGTCCGCGCAGGAGAGGTG
>JAUIEX010000009.1 GCA_030429725.1 Alphaproteobacteria bacterium | reverse complement strand
ATCGCCAGCATCTGAAAGCCGGTTTTATATTTCGCCAGTTTTGTCACCGGCACGCTGATCTGAATCTGCCCCAGAAATTCCCGCAAACCGGAAACAAAAATCTCCCGGCACAAAATAATCAGCGAGGCAAAAATGTTCGCACGATCAAAATGCACCAACATCACCAATGCCGTCACCACCAGTAATTTATCGGCAATCGGGTCAAGAAACTGGCCGAATTTAGATTGCACCTGCATCGTACGCGCCAGCCAACCGTCAAAAAAATCCGTGATCCCCGCCAGCGCAAACAGACCGGCCACCACCCAGTGCGCCTTCTGCCCATCCAGATAAAAACTGGCGACCATTACCGGAATCACCGCCACCCGCAGCAACGTCAGCACATTTGGCAATTGCCTCGTTATCGGATCGGAATGCGTCATACCTTCCTCATAGCGCCAATCCACCCCTGTTGCCAGAAAACAGTCTGAGTTGACATCAACTTGAAGCCAGATTTAAAAAATAACTAAATCGTGTCCAGCGGCTCACCACGGAAATAGCGCCGAAGGAACACCATACCAATCAGGCTCACCAAAGCGGCCACCACCAACACATGCATGATGGCCAAACCATAAAGCTGCAATATGCCCGCGCTGAGAGCCGGGTCGCGGTAAAATGTCATACTATGCAGCGACGGCACCACCGTAAGGAACAAAGCCGCCACACACAGCCACATCACCCACCAGCATGCCCGCACACGAATTATATAGGATAACAAAAACACTATCAGCGACACCAGAACAAAGCCCACAAACGGCAAAGAAAATGACCCGAAAAGCTTTGCCGGGCCTTCCGGTAAAGCTTCAAACTGCCCCTGCAAAAAGGCGGATGGCTTGGCAAGCGCTTCCGTTACACCATAAAGCGAGCCATTAATCATCTGCGCATAATGCGCACCAAGATTTTTTAGCCAGTCCGGCCGGCCTAATATATCCAGCAAGCCCGGTTGATATTGCAACATCCCCGCCAGAAGCCAGAAAAGCAACGGCACAAACAGGCACACCAGCAGAGAGCGCCTCTCCCTTCCCCCATCATAATCAATAAATTCAGACATACTCCATCATACCAATGCCAGAACAACTTCGCACGTTATGTCAAGCACACGGCGTGCTTCATACGTTTAAAAAGCTTCAAACGTGGCATCCTGGCATCTGATGAACCTAGCGCGTTGTTAGTTCCCCGGCCGATAATCCCGGTACATTGAAATAAATGCGGTCTTTCATCCGCAAATCAATTTCCGCATTGGAATATTCCACCAAGGCGCCTTCCTTCTCCGTCAATTGTGCAAAATTTTTCCAGGCCTCTTCCGGCTTCACTTCCGGCAGTTTTACCATCGTACCGTTCACCAGCTTGATGTTCCAGCGCCGATCACCCACACGCACCGCCGCCGCCACACGCGGATAAAGCACCTCTGCCACGCTAAAAATCGTCATCACCTGCTGCACATGCCGGTGGGCATCCTCCCCCACAATAATCGGCAAATCCGCAAACGCCCCCAGCTTCTTATCTTCAATCACAATACCGGATTCATCCACCACTTTCAGCTTGCCCTGAAACTGCCAGATGGCCGCCGGTTGCCGCTCTTCAATAATCACATGCAGCGCATCGGGAAGCTGCCGCTCGATGGTGGCGTGCTTCACCCAGCCCAGCGTTTCCAGCTTTGCCTTCAGCGCGTAAGGATCAACCCCGTAAAGCGGAATCGCATTCTCTTCCGGCATGGGTGAGGGCAAATGTTTGAGCACATCCTCCGTCTTTAAATGCACCAGCCCGTCCACATAAACCCGCTCCAGCGTCATGCCCAGTTGCAGGGATGTCTTTATCATCGCCTCCCGCGCGGCCAGCTTTCCTTCCGCCAGCATGCCGGATGCGCTCAGCAGCCAGCCCAGCCAGAAGTGAAATAAAACAAAAATCACCAGCCCGGCCAGTTGAAGTTTGCGTACCAATGGCCGCCGCTGCCGCTGCCGCGCCACACGCCGCGCCTGCTGCTTATAGGAAAAATTATCGCTGGAACTCATCAGCAACATCACCCCACCTCACCCCAGCAATGTGTAAGGATGATCCCGCGTGGCCGCATCCAGCAGCGCCTGCAATAAGGCCGGAAAATCCAGCCCGGCCTGTGTGGCCTGCTTCGGCAGGAGCGATGTTCCCGTTAGCCCCGGATGGGTGTTAATCTCCAGAAACACCAGCCGGTCACGCTCAGTATCATACCGAAAATCGGAACGCGTTGCCCCACGACAGCCAAGCGCCTGATGCATCACCTCCGCATAGCGCATGGCTTCCTGCACAAACCCCGCCTGCATATCCGGCTGGCGATAGTCTGTTTTTCCCGGTGTATATTTATTGGTATAATCATAAAAACCCTCAGCAGGTGTCACCTCTAAACAGCCCAGCGCTTTGCCGTTTAACACACCCACCGTCAATTCCAGCCCGGGAATATATTCCTCCACCAGCAGCAATTCTTCCGAGCCATACGACCTCAAACGCTCCTCAATATCTTCACCGGAATGCACCATCTGCACACCCACGCTGGAACCTTCCTCCGGCGGTTTAATCACAAATGGCCGCGCCACCGGCTCCGCCTCCGCCAGCTGCGCGGCTTTCACCAAAGCGCCCTCCGCCACCGGCACCCCATGCCAGGAAGCCACCAGCCGCGTGGTGGGTTTATGCATGGCCATGGCCGAAGCGCGCACGCCCGAATGGGTATAGTTCAGCCCCACAACCTCCAGCAGGCCGGGCACGCAGCCATCCTCGCCAAACGTGCCGTGCAGTGCGTTAAACGCCACATCCGGCTTCAGATCCGTTAATGTTTCACTTAAGGCGGAGGTGACATCCACCAGCTTCACGCGATGCCCAAGCCCTTCCAACGCCGCAGCCACAGCCGCGCCGGATTTCAACGAAACTTCACGCTCCGCCGATTGGCCGCCATAAAGCACTGCAACAGATAAAAGATCACCCATCCGCTCAGCTTACCTCATGCCATAATGAAAAGCATGCACCATCTGCATCCGGTCTTGCCCGTGTAAATGTTATTTTACAAGCTGTGATGAAGTTGCGGCTAGGCGCCAGCCTCACCTTTCTGCGCATCATGCAGCGATTCCTGCGTTTGCGCACAATAGCGATAGCCCAGCCAGATCAGAATGATCCCCACAAACTCGCCGATATAGAGCGCTTCCACCACACCGAACTTCGCCATGGAGCCACCAATGCCCGGCAAAATCGCGCCGATGGCAATCCATGTATTGCCAATCGCACGGTTGCGGAATGTGCCGCTGCGGAAATATTTCACCGCACTGTAAATGGCACCGCCAATGAGAAAAATCGCCGCGTAAATATTGATAAACGGTGTCAGCAACCGCACCCACTGCCATCCGAGAATTTTACCGGAAGGACGAAAATCTTCCAGCTGAGAAACATCCGCCGGGCTTAACACCACCAGCGCCGAAGCAGCGAGGATAAATCCCACCGTGGCAAAGGTCAGTATGTTTGCCGTGCGCCGCTTGCACAGCAGATAAACCGTGCCCGTGGCCAACGGATAGCCGCCCAGCAGCGCCCCGGCAATATACCAGCTTTTAGTTAGAAAAATGTTATTACCAAACAGGGTGATTGCCCCTTCCAGCCCGGTGCCAAGCCCATAGGCAAACACGCCAAACGCCCACCATGCCACATGCGGGCTAGGGCTTGTGCGGTAATGCGCCAGCAACTTCCACAAAAACAGCGCCGACAAAACCGTGCTGGCAACCGGCACATAATGCACCCAATGTAACGCTTCAGGAGACATGGCATCCTCTAGACATTGTTACTAAATCAGGAGACATTTTGTTGCCGGTGTAAATCGTTGATTCGCAAGGAAAAGCATGCAGCGCGTAGTGGTTCTACGTGCAAATGCTTTAACGAAGCGAGCAGCGATTTACGCCGCAATTCGGAGAACCATGGCAAAATATCTGCTGATTTAATAACAATGTCTAACACAACCAGGGCGGCATGTCTTGGGTTTAATGCAGGGTAAGGCGAAACAGAACCTGACTATTTAGCCCCACGCCTCCGGGTTAAGGTAGCGCACTTCCGGTGCATTTTCTGCCGTGATAATCTGGCCAATAGGGTGAATGTCACCATAAATGGAAGAGAGCGCCGCCTGCACGGTTGTCACATCCGCCTGCTTCACCACCAACACCAGCCCCACGCCGCAATTAAATGTGCGTAACAGCTCCGAAAGCTCCATTTGCCCTTTTGTCCGCAGCCACGCAAATAAAGGCGGCAGGGAAAAACGGCTTAAATCAATCTGTGCGCTGAAACCCTCCGGCAGCACACGCGGGATATTCTCCGTCAACCCGCCGCCGGTAATATGTGCCAGCGCCGGAATTTTTCCTTCACGGCACAGTGGCAGCACGCCGTCCATATAAATGCGGGTGGGAGTCAGAAAAATTTCACCCATCGTGCCCGCACCGGGCAAACCATGCGTCACGGCTTCATCATTCACATCCGCACCGGCCACTTCCAGCAGCTTACGCACCAGCGAATAGCCATTGGAATGCACCCCGCTGGAAGGCACCGCCAGCAATGCGTCCCCCGCCGCGATATCCGCATGACGTGGCATAACATTGGCACGCTCCACCGCGCCCACGGCAAAACCGCCCAGATCATAGACACCGGCCGGATACATACCCGGCATTTCCGCCGTTTCACCGCCAATCAACGCACATCCTGCCTGCTTACACCCTTCCGCAATGCCACGCACCACGGCCTCCGCCTGATCCACATCCAGTGCGCCGCAAGCAAAATAATCCAAGAAAAACAATGGCTCTGCCCCTTGCGCCAGCAGATCATTCACGCACATCGCCACCAGATCAATCCCTATCGTTTCATGGTGATTCATCTGATGCGCCAGATGCAGCTTCGTGCCCACGCCATCGGTTCCCGCCACCAGCAGCGGATCACGATAGCCACAGGCAGCCAGATCAAACAACCCGCCAAAACCACCCACCGCGCCCATGACGCCCGGCCGGTATGTGGCTTTAACTGCCGGCTTAATCCGCTCCACCAGCGCATTTCCGGCATCAATATCCACCCCGGCATCTTTATAACTTATCGCTGATGATGACATAGTAATCTTCCCGCACGTTTCCCACGTGCAAATTGTGGTTAATTTTAGTAACACCCCATTAGCATGTCTCAACAGCAAATACCACTCACCTTGCCACAGCAGACCCTCACCCCGGAGGAGAGCTGGTATATGCAGCCACATCACCACCCGCTGGAGCGTTGGTTGATGCGGATGGAAACCGCCAGCTCACTTGCCCCGCAAGCGCTGTTAATTCTGGGCACCGCCGGATGCGGCAAGCTACATACCGCAGAGCTGCTGCGTCGCCATGCCATGCAGCATGGCCACACCGCCATCTGCACGCCCAACCTCCACCACATGGAAGAAGCCACCTTGTTTGAAACATTGCAGCATGTTGCTCAGGCTCCTTTTCAACTTTTCACCGCACGGGAAGACTGGCTGATTGACCGCTTAACGCCGGATGTTCGCTCCCGCCTGCGTGCCCTGCCCGGCCTCACCCTTCCCAGCCCGGATGAGGAGACACTTTATTTTATATTGCAGCGGGAATGCACTTTGCGGCAGATGCGCGTTAGCGGCAATGTGTTGCAATATCTGGCCAAACGGCTGCCGCGCAATGGCCATATCGCCGTGCAAACGGTGACCTTACTGGAGCAAAAACTCAGCGCCGCCAACCGCACGCTCACCCTGCCTTTTGTGCAATCCGTTTTGAAAATCAGCTAAATGAATCATTATTATCATGGGCATTGATGCATAAAAGCAACAGAATAAACCTGTCGGTCAGGCTTCTCCCCGCACGCCAAAACAAACTATCTGCCTTTAATTCTTTTTATGGTTGCATGAACATCCTTTATCGTTGCATGATTATCACAGACATGAAGTCTTACCTGTTGGTTATATAAAGTAAGTAACCGATTTTAACGTTAAGCAACAAGGAGTTGCCCCATGCATGCAAGTATTTTAGTGGTTGATGATGAAGCGGATATTTGTGATCTTGTCTGTGATATTTTAGAGGATGAAGGCTATAGCACCAGCAAAGCCAAGAACAGCACCCAGGCATTTGAGCGAATGGCCGAAGCCATTCCAACCGCCATGGTTCTGGATATCTGGCTGAAGGATAGCGAGCTGGACGGGCTTGGCATTCTGGAAGCCGCACACCGTAAATATCCCCACATGCCCATCATTATGATTAGTGGTCACGGCAATATTGATA
Organism: Alphaproteobacteria bacterium; assembly: GCA_030429725.1. Taxonomy (GTDB): domain Bacteria; phylum Pseudomonadota; class Alphaproteobacteria; order Rickettsiales; family UBA8987; genus JAUIEX01. The sequence continues at coordinate 42,074 of JAUIEX010000009.1, read as the reverse complement.
CCGCCATTAACAGCCTGCGCATGGGCGCTTACGACTATATTGAAAAACCGTTTAAACCCGATCGCCTGCTGCACACGCTGGATAAAGCCATTGAAAATGTTAAGCTGCGTCAGGAAAATGATGAATTGCGTCTGCGCACCCAGTCACCCAATATCATGATTGGTGAATCCGCAGTGATTGTGAATCTCAAACAGCAAATTGATAAAGTTGCCCCCACGAACAGCCGTGTTTTCATCACCGGCCCCGGCGGGGCAGGAAAAGAAGTGGTGGCACGCATGATCCATCAGCGTTCCTCACGTGGCAACAAGCCGTTTGTTTGCCTGAATGCCGCCACTCTGGGGACGGATATGGCCGATATCGAGCTTTTTGGCACGGAAGAAAGCGAAGATTTAAATGCACCGCCACGCAAAGTGGGAGTTTTTGAGCAGGCTACGGGTGGCACGCTCTATATTGATGAAATATGCGATATCCCATTGGAAGTTCAGGCGAAATTTGTTCGTTTCCTACAGGATGGAACCTTCACACGGGTGGGTGGCAGTAAAAAGCAGAAATCCGATGTCCGGGTGGTTGTCTCTTCCAGCCGCAACGTACAACAGCATATTGAAGATGGCAAATTACGGGAGGATTTATTCTATCGCCTTCACGTGGTGCCACTCACCATGCCGTCACTTAATGAGCGCCGGGAAGATATTCCCATGCTGTGCGATTATTTTCTCGCGCAGGCAGCGGAAGCTTCCAATCAGCCGAAGCGCCAGCTTTCGGAAGATGCCGTTGCGGCACTTCAGGCATATAGCTGGCCGGGCAATGTTCGCCAGCTGCGCAATGTCATTGAATGGGTGCTGATCATGGCTAATGCGGAAGAAAATCAACCCATCTCTTCGGATATGTTGCCGAAGGATGTTTTCTCCAGCGGCACGGATTCCGGCGCGGAGATGGATCGCAATATCCTCTCCATGAAGCTGCGTGAAGCACGGGAAGTGTTTGAAAAACACTACCTTACGTCTCAGATCAACCGTTTCAGCGGCAATATCTCCCGCACGGCTAATTTTATTGGCATGGAGCGTTCCGCACTGCACCGTAAGTTGAAGCTCTTAAGTGTGCCAACGCGCGGTGATGAGAAAATGGCCGATAATGACGAAGATGAGGATACGACGATTATCTCACTGGAGCAGCGCAAAATAGGTTAGGTTGCCCTGGCTTCACGCATAAAAAAGCCGGGTTTTTGCCCGGCTTTTTTATGTCGCAGCTTCACACGGAAACGTCCTGTCTCCGTTTTCTGTTGACGTGCCTAGAATGCCAGCTGCCAGCCGAGGGTGAAACGGTAATCCGTTTCCAGACGGGGGCCATCCAAACGTTCATAAACCGGCATGCCGAATTCCGCAGCAATGCGCTGGTTCTTCAGCGCACCGGAAGCAGGCGAAAAGGAAATACCGGCCAGCGCCTCAACACGCTCCCCACCCTGCAGGTTTGCGTCCATCGCGGGGGACATGAATATCGGGCCGGCCAATTCACGATCCGTGCCATCCACACTGCCCCATGTACGGCCATCCAGACGCAGTGAGAGGCTGAACATGTCGTTCAACTCCCGCACGCCCCATGTGGTAACCTGATACTGGTTGCCAAGCGTATAACCACGGTTATTTTCACCCAAAGGAAGGGTGGCGTTGGCCTGCGCCCCCCACGCCCAAACATCCTTCGCGCCGCTATAGCTCACACCCGGAAGCAGGTTATATGTGCCGCTGCCAAGCTGCATGGGATAGGCCATGATACTGCCATTGGGCATGCGGTCATTCACATCCCCCGTGGGCAGGCTGATGCCGCCATTAAATTGCAGGCGATGCGTGCCGTCATTATAAAACTCATAAAGCGCATTCAGCTTGCTGTCCGTCATGCCTTCATTTTTCATGGTGAAACTGGTGCCGTTACGGCGTAGATTATCCATTTCCAGATCGGCAAAGCCTGTCATGGCGGAAAGGGTCAGCTGATCGGTCACGCCATACATCCCGCCAAGCATATGCATCTGCATTGGCATTTTGGTGGGCGCCACCATGTAATTCGTCAGCACCTGCTGATCACTGACGGAAGAAGTACCATCACGATTGCCATCCATATGCATGTAACCATAGCGGTAGGAAAGCATGAACCTGCCTTTTTCATGCACATGGTCACGCATCACACCGATGGGCGCCAGCTGGTTGGGATTGATGTCCGCATGCACATGCCCGGCATGCTGCGCATGGTCATGATGGTTATGGTCATCCGCGGTGGCGTGTGCCGTGCCCGTGCTGAGAATCAGCGCAATGGCGGTGGTTGAAAACAGTATTTTAGACATAAGATTTCTCCATAAAATTTTGGGAAGCGGAAGCTTCCATTGATATTTTTTAATAAATTTAGGGCGCGTTTACGTAGCGCGTTTAAGCGATGGAGAAAGCCGGCGGGGCGCGGGTAAGGTGCCGCACATTCGTCGAAGTGATGGCCGGCAAGGCGGCGGCAAGGGTAACAAACCCAAGCTGCCGCATAACGGGCTGGTAGAGGGGTGTGGCAATGCGCTCCGCCCCTGTAAGCGCTGCGGTGGCGGCATAAAGCACGCAGAGCGGGCATTGCGGAATTTGATGCCGTTGCGGAACCTGTCCTTGTTCGGCCAGCTCCTTCCACGTTACCCATTTGAACCCATTGGCGGTGCAGATGAGGACTTTTTCTCCCAACAGATCGGCGGTCTCTTCGGCTTTGTCGGAAGCTTCAATTGCAGCAATGGTTTGCCTTGCCTGTGCGCCCAAATTTCCACTGCCGAAGAAGGGCAGAAGATTGCCCAGCAGCACGGCCAGCAGGGCGGCGGAAAGCAAGGTTCTGTGAAAGCGTGGCATCCTCATGCACCGCTTATACGCATCGGCTGAGCGGAGTGCAATTCTTTCATAATAATCTTTCCCAAGCCCCCAGCCCTCTGATAAGAAGAAGCATGAGTAAAAAGACGACCACTGCGATTCTGGATATCGGCAGCTCCAAAATTGTGTGCCTGATTGCGGATGTTGATAGCGGCGGCGTGGTGGTGAAAGGGATTGGCCATCAGATTTCGCAGGGCATTCGCGCCGGCATCATCATTGATGTGAAGCAGGCGGAAAGCGCCATTCTGGCAGCCGTGCATGCGGCGGAAAAAATGGCTGGAGAAACCATCGACCGTGTGGTGGTGGGCATGTCCGGCGGCGGGGTGGCATCCCATTACGTGGAGGTCAATACTTCCGTTTCCGGACAGGAGGTGACCGACCGCGATATTCGCCACATTCTGGCGGAGGGCTATAGCCGTTTTGAGAAGGATGAGAGCGCCATTTTGCACTGCATCCCCATTTATTATACGCTGGATGATACCGATGGCATTACCGACCCGCGTGGCATGGTGGGTAATGTGCTGAAAACCTATCTGCATATCGTCACCGCCAGCACCACGGCCATGCGCAACATGGCAAACTGCCTGCGGCACTGCCATCTTGAAATGCAGGACGAGGTGAACGCGGCCTATGCTTCCGGGCTGGCCTGCCTGACGGAGGATGAGAAAAAACTGGGCACGATCCTGCTGGATATCGGCGAAGGAAATACCGCAATTTCAGTGTTTCATGAAGGGAAGATGGTGTTTTCCAGTTCCATTGCCGTGGGCGGTGGCCATATTACGCGGGATGTGGCGCGTGGGCTTTCCACCACGCTTGGCCATGCGGAGCGAATCAAGGTGCTTTATGGCAACGTGGTCAGCACGGCTATGGACGGGCAGGATATTATCGATATCCCACTTTCCGAGTTGGTAACGGATGACACCACCAGCAGCCCGGATCAGCTGGAGCTGGCGGAGGATGGGTATATTTCCCGCTCCTTACTCACTTCCATCATCAAGCCGCGTGTGGAAGAAATTCTGGAGCTGGTGATGAAGCGGCTGAAGGAAGAAGGCGTGCTGGAAGTGTGCGGCCCCCGCGTGGTGATCACGGGTGGCGGAGCGCAGCTTCAGGGCTTAAGAGAGCTGGCCGGGCACATGCTCAACAAGCATATCCGGATTGGCCGCCCGCGCCATCTGGAAGGCATGGCGGACGCAACCAGTGGCGCGGCTTTTTCCGCTGCCATTGGCATGTTGATTTACCTGAAGCAGAAAGAGAGCTTATCTGTGGGCAGCATTGCGGAGAGTGAAAGCATGGCCAGACAGGGTGGCGTTGGCCGCGTGATGCGGTGGTTTAAAGATAATTTTTAGGTTGCAGCACCGCCGGCGCTCCGGCGGTAATTTTTATCAGGCATAAAAAAAGCCTCCCGACCCTGATATGTTACTATCAGGAGGGAGGCTTTCCGGCACGCATCATTGCAGGCAATGAAGTGGCAGGCATTCAATCAAGAACCCTTAGAACCATTGTGCCAACCGCCATCATCCATTGATGGCGGCGGGTTTGTCGGCCATGCTTCAGCAAACCTGCTTTTTAAGGCAGGAAGATTTACATGACGGACATTCCACCCGGTGGGTGGTTTCAAGCATGCTGATTTATTCAGCTGTGCTCTATTAGCGCCTGATGCAGCCGCCATGAAGGCAGCCTGCGCTGTTCAGACATTTTCCACCTTTGGGGCAGATCATGTCTGACAGCTCTACCACTTCCAGCACAAGGCTGAGAGGGGCGGCCAGTGCTTGCTGATCCAGCCAGCACTGGCCCTCCTTGCAGTTGCATGAACCGCCGCGGTCGCGGCAGTTCAATGCAGTTGGCGCTACGGGTGCTGGCCTTTCGGCGACCAGCACGAGGGGCACATAGCATGTGCCAAGGCAATTTAGACAGTATTGACCTTCATAGGTCATACCGCAGTTTGAACATTCCATAACGTGTTGTGTTATGGGTTAAAAATACGAAAAAAAATAATCAAACACTCCCAATGTCAGTGGGAGGGAGTTCCGAGCCTTGATTCTTCTCCCCACGTCGGAGGGAGCAATCAAGTGGATCGGGCGCTAGGACTTCCCATAGATAAAGAGGCTGCAGAGCCAAAATACCCACAGGAAGAACACAAAAACATGAATAAGATATCAAAATTGCTCTCTCTCTGCAAGAAAATTAAGCATATCTTCATGTTTTTAAGCGAAAAATCCTGCTTTTTGAAACTTTGGGTTGCTTTTTAGCGCTGCTTATTCTTGCCCTGCGCGGCGGGTGGCGGAAAAGGCCGGATCTTCCCTTTCTCGCATCGCGGGGACGTAATTATATCCGTGGCATCCTCACGCTGCCCATCATCAAAACAACTCGCCATTGCCCGAAGCGCCGCGCATGGTAAACTGCCTCTATGAATCAGGGTTGGGGCAGCGCCGTGAAAGGCATAGTCAAATGAGTGAAACGCCGCGCAAGAAGCTGCGGCTGGGGGTGCTGATCTCCGGCAATGGCGGCAATTTGCAGGCCATTATCAATGCCTGCCTGCCGGCGGATTTCCCGGCGGAAGTGGCGGTGGTGGTTTCTAACCGCGCGGATGCTTATGGCCTTGTGCGTGCAGCCAATGCGGGGATTCCGGAAATGGTCATCGATCACCGGCAATATGCCAAGCGGGAAGCGTTTGACGCCGCCCTGCACGAGAAACTTTCCGAATATGAGGTGGATCTGGTGGTGCTGGCCGGGTTCATGCGGCTGTTAACGCCGGGTTTCGTGGAGCAGTGGCAGCAGAAGATGATCAATATTCACCCCTCTTTGCTGCCTTCTTTTAAAGGGGCAAATGCGGTGGCGGATGCGCTGGCAGCGGGGGTGAAAATTACCGGCTGCACCGTGCATTATGTGGTGCCGGAAATGGACGCGGGGCCAATCATCGTGCAGGCGGCCACGCCGGTTTTTTACCATGATACGGAAGAGAGTTTATCGGAGCGAATTCACCAGTTGGAGCATACATTCTACCCGCTGGCAATCCGCGCGATTGCCGATGGTGGGGTGAAGCTGGATAAGCGTGGCATTGTGCAGTTACAATCCAGCTATGATCTGAAAGCCACGCATGGCGTGGAGGGCGCCGCACACACGGTGCACTAAACATTCTTCTAGGCGGCGATTTTCCGCTCATCCCTTTCAATAATTGAGATGAACGCACGTTCCAATGTTTCAGCTTTTTGCTGTTTACGGCATAGTGACGGTTTCCCGATAAACTGCATCTGACGATCATGCAAAATTCCGATCCGCCCACAAATTTCATCCATGTCATTAAGAATATGGGAGCTGAAGAAAATCGCCCGGTTCTTACCGGCATGGCGCATCAGCACCTCTTTAAATAAAATCCGCGCCTTCGGGTCAAGCCCGCTCATCGGCTCATCTAATACCAGCAGCGGCACCTCACTCAGCAAGGCTGAAAGCAGCCCTAATTTTTGCCCCATACCCTTGGAATAATCGGTTGTCCGGCTGGCCAACGCGTCCGGGCGCAAATCAAGCTCTAATGCCAACTCCCGCGCACGATTTTTATCATATTTTAAGCCATAATAGGATTGTGACAGGCTTAAAAACTCATCCCCCGTCAGTAGGTGAGAGGGGCGAAATCGCTCCGGTATAAAGCAAAGCTTGCGCCGCGCCTCTTTGGTTACATGGTCATGACCAAAGAATTTTACACTCCCCGCATCCGCACTCAGAAGCCCCAACATAATTTTGATTAACGTGGTTTTGCCAACACCATTAAGGCCGATCAGGCCAAAAATTTCCCCGGGCTGAATAGCAAAACTGACCCCATCCAGCACCTGATGTTTCTTGAATGATTTTTTAATTGCATCGATAGAGATAATCGCATCTTTAACCATAATTTTTCCCTCTATTTACCGCTGCACCTGATTCTGGAAAGATTGCACCGCATCCACCTGATCCAGCACCTGATTAATCATATCCGGATTTTCCGCCGACATTTGCCCGGTATCTCTATTTTCTATCAATCCTTTAACCTCACCTTCCTCAATGCTAAGGCTCTGGCTTACCATCGTTTGATTCGGGCGCAAACGGAAACGAAGCACCGCCTTATCGCTGGCCGCAAAAATCTGCCCATCCGGTGAGACCAGATTCCACAGATAACCTTCTTTTGTTGTGGCATTTTCTACAAACTCAAACGGCGCAAACAGATCCCTCTCTTTCATCGCCTCAAGCAAATTTGGACCCGGGCGCCACAGAAAATCCACTTTTCCTTCCTCTACATTGAGCACTTCCAGCGTCTCAGAAATAACCTGACCTTTGCGGTAACGCTGCCCATTAAGCCAGAAAACCCAGTTATCGTCCGAATAATAAATTTGTGAGTTCAGGAAAAATCCCGGCCATTCCAAGGGCGGTAACACGCCACCCACTTCCGCCTCTTTTTGTGTTGGAAATAATAAATTACCCACCAGAGCATTATCCTGAATGACCCCTTCCGAAAGGGTGATGTAGTCATTCACCTGATAAATCAGCGCACGTTCCTTATCATTAAACATGGCGCTGCCACCCTGCCATACCAAGCCAGCCACCGTCTTCGATTGCTCCACCGGCGCCACCCCATCCTGCCCCGGCAAAACAGCCGGCGGCACTGCCGCCTCATTTTCCGGCACATCATCATTCGAAAGAAAATCATCGATCCTTGCGCCTTCTTGCTGCTGCGCCTGCACCGGCAGCACCCACGTCAATGATAGGCCTAACAACCAAAATAAAAGAACCCGCCCCATTATAACGGCTCCTCTTCTTTCTTGGCATCCTCAATATTTTTCACCAGCTCCGCATCATATTCAAGAGTCACCCAATCCACCTGAACATCCCCGGTGACAAGCTCTAATGGTTTGTTATTCACCAGGAAGTTACTCAGATAATCATCCGTAACCTCTGCCCGACGGCTAAAATTCATGGCTTTAATCTGAACATAACCCGGCAAATCCTGTCGCAACCGCATCAGCGCGGAAAGAAAAATCTCATCCGTTGCCGCCAGAATACGAAGATTCAGTTTATTACGAATACCCGTTGCCTTATTCGCAAAGCTCCGCAGCTTCTCACGCTCCAATGTTGAAAAAGTGACGTTAATATCGGAGAGTTTAAAGTCCCGCCGGATGGCCTCCACCACAGGCTCCGCCGCGCGCAAACGTCCGGCGGAAGTGGCAATTGGATCCGCTAATGTCAGATATTTTGGATCCAGTTTTTCAAAGGCTTCATACGCCTCAATCACGGCTTTGTTGGTTTGTTGGCTTTGAGAAATATCACGCTTCATCTGCTCAACTTCTTTATCAAACGCCTCAATCTCACCATCAATACTTGCCCAGTATAGATACATTCCGCCAAAGAACACACCGCAGACAACCACCACCACAAGTGAGACAATGGATTGCTTAATCAAATATTTCTTCAGAAGGTTAGCTTTCATCACTTCACCTCCTCAGTTAGCAAAATAATACTTGCGCTAAACTCATATCGCTTGCCCGTTATGGGTGCAGCGGAGTTGGATAGCGATAACGCATCCTGATTCGGTAAATCCCTAAACTCAACATCACCCTCTGAAAATGCTTTGCGTGTTGCGGCAACAAACAAATCAATCTCTTCCACAATACCGGCCAAACCCTCTTCGGCGGTGCCTTCGGCAACGAAATCAAACGTCCCGACAATCACCGGCTTTCCTGGCGGCAAACTGGATTTCTGCGGCGCTTTTTCTTCATAAGAAAAGCGCGCATCTTTAACCGTAATTTGCGATGTTACCACCTTCGTGATCCGCGAATAAAAATCAAACATGGCGGATTCATGTATGGTCAATAATTTGTCCACAGACACAATTTCTCTTATAAAATCAGGGTTATAGTTCAACCCTTCGCCAATTTTATTCAGGCTGCTCATCCGTGATTTTTGTTCTGCAATTTCCTGCTGCTTCACCAGCAATTGGTCTTTCATATTATAGGTGTCGGCAAACAAATACACACCCGTCAACACAAGGCCAAGACCAACCAAAACGCCGGCAATTTTCACTGCTTTTCGGCTCAGCTGCAACAGGCTTAATTTTCTGATATAAGGTGTCTCCAGCCGCAAATGCCGCTTGCCATGCACGGCAAAGAAAGCCGCAGCAACCACATCTCCAAAACGGTCACTCTCTGTGGCGGAAGTTGGAATGCCCGATTTTTGTGCCAACTGATAGGGCGTCACCACCACCGGGCTGGAATTCACAAAATTATTCACCTCCAGAAACTCTTTGACTTCCGATGACGTAATAATAAAAATATCAATACCCCACTCATCCTGATAGTCGAGCCGGCGGATATATTCCAAAGTGTTGAGGGTTTCCTGCTCAATATTACCGGCAATCATATCCGGCGTCTGCCCGCCAATCGGCTGCGCAACACGGGTAAACACAACCCGGCCACGATGGTACACAATCTGACGAAACCCACCCACGCGGTTATGTGAAACCAGCAGCGCCCATTCTTTTGTCTGGCCGCCGGATGTATCAACCTCACCAATTTCACGCAATGTTGGCAGCATGGCCATGGTTTCCACCGGCAGAAGATAAATACCATCCAACGGGTTTGGAAGCTCCGAAGCCATTGCAACCCAGTCGGAAAAAGGACTGGTATTGCGCACGGAAACAAATATATATTCCCATTCTTTCTTGCCCTCTTTGCGCTGACCCATCGGCAAGGCGGCTTTAATATCACGCTCATCAAATTCACGTGCCAGCTTTCTGGCAACCTGTTTCTTCACATAAATCTTACTGATCGGCGGAAAAGTCTGGTGGATAAAAGCCTGATCCACCACATCCACAAACAAACTAAGCTCCGCCTCCGCATGCGCCTTACAATAGCTCTTCAACTCCGGCACCAAAGGGGATGAGGCGAACATACGCTTCACCATTTCTTTGCCGCGCATATGCGTCAGAATGGCGCCATCATCACCAATATTCAGAATAATTTTTTCTTTCTTGCTAAGCATCAGAAGTCAATCTCGCTGAAGCTACCATAAAGCGGGCCAAACACTGCAATAATAATCCAGGCCATCATAATACCCATCACCACCGTCAACATGGGCTGAATAAAACCAATCATCTTGGTCATACTATCTTCCACCTCACGATTATAGAAGAAATTCACATTTTCCAGTGCGCTTTCCATATTCCCACTATCTTCTCCCACTTTAAACATGCGTACCACCAATGTGGGAAAGCGTTTTGTGGCCGCCAGTGAGTTCGTGATAGAGTTACCGTCCATCACGTTTTTAATAATATTCCCAATCGACTCCTGAAGCACCATATTGCCCAAAACACGCTGGCTGGTTTGCAGGCACTCAATCACGCCAATGCCGCTGGCAAACGTAATACTAAAAAAGCGGGTAAACCGTGCCATGTTAACTTTCAGAATCACCGGACCAATCACCGGCACATTCACCAGAAACAAATCCAGCTTATAGCGCACCGCACTATTATTTTTATATAATGTTACCAGTACGATAATTGAAATAATCGGGAATGAGAAAACCAGGTACCAGTAGTCGCTAAAAAAAGCCGACGTAGCAATCAGCGCCTTGGTGTAAATCGGCAGTTCAAAACCCTGCGATGTCATAAAGTCCACCAATTGCGGCACAACAAACACCATCATAAACGTAATCAATATACTCATCACCACCAAGAGCACTATCGGATAGCGCGTTGCTTTTTTAATCGAACGCTTGAAGTCGTCATTCCACTTCAAATGCTCCGAAAGATGCTGGAACGCCGTGGATAAATTCCCGGTACGCTCCCCGGCGGAAACCAGCCCGATGAACACCTCATTATACACTTCCGGGTGCTTTTTCATGGCTTCCGAAAGCACCGAACCACTTTTTACCGATTCATATAAATCCGCCAGCACATCACGAAATGTCGGGTTATCGGCAGAGTCCCGAATATCCGCCAGAGAATCCAGCAGCGGCACGCCGGCCTTATCCAGCTGCTCCAGATGCACACAAAACATCACCAATTCTTTGGTTGTAACTTTCTTGGCAAAGAGCGTGATGCCTTTCCGGGCTAATTTAGAATCAATCAGCTGATAGCCAAGCGCCCCAACGCGCTCCTCAAGATCAAGATCATTGACAGCATTCATGCTGCCGCGCACCATCTTGCCATTCGCATCGGAGGCCGTGTAATTAAATTCAGGCATAACCCTTTTCTAACCCTTTTTTCATGCTGGCTACAAGCGGTCTGTCACGTCAACGGTACGCACAAGCTCATCAATGGTCGTAATGCCACGCAGAACCTTATCCGCGCCATCATCCGGCATAGGAATAAAACCTGATTTCAGCGCGACTTTCATCAACTCAGCGTAGCTTGCTTCGTTAATAATCAATTCATCCAGCTCCTGATTCATCAACAGCACTTCTGAAATGGCAATCCGGCCACGATAACCACGCCCATTACATTCCTCGCACCCAACAGCGCGATAAATTTCCGGCGGCTGATCCGGGTCCACCTTCAGAATCTTACATTCCTCTTCATTGGCAATATAAGTTTCTTTACAGTTCCCACAGAGGCTTCGCGCCAAACGCTGCGCCACTACGCAAATAATATTGCCGGAGAGCAAACTTGGCTTCACACCAATATCCACCAAACGCGGAATGGCACCCAGCGCATCATTCGTATGCAGCGAGGTATATACCTGGTGACCGGTCATCGCCGCACGCACCGCCATATTAGCCGTGTCACTATCACGCACCTCACCCACAAAGATCACATCCGGATCCTGACGCATCAGGGATTTGATCCCGGAGATAAAATCCATCCCCGTACCCTCACGAATGTTCGATTGACGAATCATCGGCAGCTCATATTCCACCGGATCTTCCAGTGTCATGATGTTGATTTCCATCTTATTGATGAAGCCAAGAATCGAATAAAGCGTGGTGGTTTTACCGCTACCCGTCGGGCCGGTCACAATGATGATCCCTTCCGGCCGCTTCAGGCCCTTTTGCAGAAACTTCACATTGGCCTCACTAAAGCCAAGCTTTGCCATCGGCAGTAATGCTTTCTGCTTATCCAGCACCCGCATCACAATATTTTCACCATGCACCGTGGGCTGCGTTGCCACCCGGAAAGAGATCGGACGCCCCAGAATTGTCAGTGAAATTCGTCCATCCTGAGGGTTGCGGGTTTCCGTAATATTCATGGAAGAAATGATCTTAATCCGCGCCGCAATCGCGCCCCAATAATCCTTATGGAAGGAACGCACCAGCTGCAAAATGCCGTCAATCCGATAGCGCAGACGCACAAAAGGCCCCTCCGGCTCAAAGTGCAGATCCGATGCGCCCAGCTGAATCGCATCCACCAAAAGCGCGTCAATCAAACGCACGGTTGGGTTGGTATAGTTATCCTGCTCCGCGCTGATCTTCACCAGCTCTTCAGGGTTTTCGCTCATCGCCTCCATTTCACGCAGAATTCCGTCAATGGAGAGTTCATAGTCAAAATAATTCTCAATAATTTTTGCCAGATCAGGCTCACTCGTATGCAGCGGCTTGAGCTTAAAGCGCTTTGGGAAATAGCGCTGGATGCGATCCAGTGCCAGCACGTCATAAATATCCGTCATCGCCACATGCACCGTATCACCTTCCAGCATCACCGGAACGGCCTTATAGCTCTGCGCCACATCCTTCGTCACCTGTTTTACCATATTTGGATCAATGATTGTGGATGACAGATCAAGCTGCTCATTCCCCGTCTGCTCCGAAAGCAATTCACTCAGCGTGCTTTCCGTTAAAAACCCAAGCTGCACCAACACCGCACCAATCATAATCGGCTCGTCACTGCTCCGCTGCACTTTCAGGGCAATTTCCAACTGATCTTTAGAGATAATCCCCTTTTCAATGAGGCGGCGGCCTATTGGCAGGCGTTTTTTGCCTTCTTTCTTAATTTGCTCCGCCTGTTCTGCCGTAATCAGCCCCCCTAAAACAGGGTCAACCTCACCGCCATGGCTCACCGGCACCTCCGGCTGCCCGGCACCACCCGCATCCTCATCACCTGGGGCGCGCTCTTTCGCCGCTAAACGCTCCTTGGAACCTGCAATAATCTCTCGCGGCGCAGTCTCAAGCACCCGCTCCGCCTCAATATTGCCATCTTCGGCTTGTTCACCTTCGCCAATCCCCTGTTTCTGGATATCCGCCTGAATATCCGCCAGCAGGCTCATATCCAGCTCACCTTCACCACCCTGCGCTTCAGCAGCAGCTTTCGCCGCTTCCTCTGCCGCTTGCACGCGCGCCGCTTCCTCTTTTTCCCGCAGCATTTCCTGCACCGGGTCTTTAAAAACATCCGCTTTGGGTGAATTATCTGTCATAGCCATACTTCCTCATGGCAGTATATCGCAAATCACCCGCCCACCAACGGCATTTCCCCTTCATCCGCAACAGGCCATGAAGCCACCGCCATCCTGTGGCCGCTTTCCCACAAAAGCTGTCTTTTCAATATTTTAGTTTTTGGATTTTTGATGCTAAACGCATCGGCTTCTATTGCCCAAGCGTGATCGTGCTTTGAATCTCCGCATTGTTTCCGGTAATCGCCGCGCGCAGTTCTTCCAGATCCACACCATCTTTTTCAATTTTATAGGTATTGCCATTGGAAGAAAGGCTGCTCACAATGCCCTCCCCCTCCAGAATCGCCGCCAGGTCATCCTCAAACGCTTTTTCGGCCACGGCATCCGCTTTCACCAGCACCTCAAATTCCTGCGCGTCCACGCCCCGTTCCATCAATATTGCTTTCTGCTCATCCGTCAACTCGGCATAGGTTTTATCGTTCTTGATATCTGCATCGCCACCGGAAGCCGCATCCACAATCGCTGCCAGTTCTTTTGCCTGTTCTACCGTGATGCCCATTCCCTGCGCAATGGCTTCCAGCTTGGCCTCTTGCTCCGGATTGGCACCTGCAACCGTAAAGGCTTCCAGCCCACGTGCCACCGCCTCAACGGATTTTTCCTCAACGTTCTGACCCTGCGCCGCACCCTGATTCGCTGTAATCACTACTCCCTCGCGCTCCGTCCCGCCATAATGCGAGGCCACATCCGCCATATCATTGCCATATTTTTCGTTTAATGTGGCGAATTTTGCCGCCGCTTCGGTTTGAATATCGGATGGCACCACCTTCACATGCCCTTCTGCCATCAGCCCCACGCCAAAGCCCATATGCTCCGGTGAAACACCCGCAAATTGCATGGCATTTTCACCATTGGCCAGATTCATATAAGCATTCAGATTATTCGTGAGCGCCGCGTTAGCTTCAGCCATCTGTTCATTCGCCGTCGTAAACGCGCCATTAACCATCTTCAAATCACCTTGCAGCTTTTCCAATGTGGCTTTCTGCTCATCCGACAAATCTTTGCGCTCCAGCAATGCTTCCACATCTTCCAGCAACGTTTTGCCGGCTTCTTCCGGGTTATTCTGAATATCTTGAAAACTCACCCCGGCAATCTTTTCATCCGTCATGCTCAAATCATTGCGAAGCTCGTTAAATTCATCCTGAATTCCCGTCAGCCCGGCTTTGGATTCTTTTGCCAAAAGCTCATAATTCCCAACCGCGTCGGCCATGGCAACATAGCTCTCATGAACCTTACCAAGCTCCACTTTGCCTTGCTCAATTTTGGTTGGCAGCGCCGCTTTCTGCTCTTGCGTGGCGTCATCACCCAATTTTGCTTTCAGCGTCTTCTCTAACTGTTCCGGTGTCGTGCTCACCACCAGTTTCAGGGCATGGGTTGCCGCGGCGGCCTCGGTGTTCAGCCCTTCCGGCAGCTGATAGCGCGCCAACACAGCATCAATATCCTGCCCGCCTGCCTTGGCCTGATAAGCCTGCTCAAAGAGCTGGCTGTTCCATGCCAGCTTGCCGGCTTCCAGCCCGCGCGCTTCAAACGCACGCGCCATGTCACGCCCCGCTTTCAGATCCTCGGTGGCATAGCGGCTCACTTCCTGCACCTCCTGATGCGTGTCGATATTCACCCCGAAAATACGGGCAATGCTCACAATCAAATCCTGAATTACCTCGGCAAAGCCACCAAACCCCAGCTTGTCCGCAATCATCTGCGCACCGTCATAAGCACCCTGGAAAATCTTATCACCCGTGGTTTTGTTTTTCTCTTTCTCTGCTTCCTCCGCCTTCAGCTTCTCAGCAACACCATGAAGATAGCCGTCAACCGCCTGGCCGGAGTTCATCGTCTCAAGCGTGGAAGCCAGCTCGCCTTTCAGCGCATCCATGTCCTGCATTGCCTCAGCAACGGCTCCATCACCGCTATAGCCTGCTTTCGCCAGTGCATCACTGTCCTTGTTTTTGAAAGCTTCCTCATAAAGCAGGATCGTTTCCGCCAATGTCCGTGCGCGATCTTCCAGAATCGTGTGGCTTTCCGCCGCCTCCCAGCCATTGCGCGCCTGCCCCATCATGTCGGAAATCACAGCAACGCCCTTGGTCGGCACCTCTTTCACGGCAGCTTTCAGCTCCGCCTGAGAAACACCCATCTCCCCCAGCACAGATGCATAAGCCGGGTCTGTCAGCTCCACCGCCACGCTATATTGCAGCGCCGCCTTAAAGGCCGCCTCACCATATGTCTCATCTGCCAGCGCCTTGGCAAATTCCGCTGCATCTTTCGCCACACGCACCTTGTCGTTATCACCCACCACCACCGGCATGTTTTTCACGGCGTCATAATCAATGCCATATTCCTTCAGCGCCAGTTCGGCGGCCTGCGGCGGCATGCTTCCAATTCCCTTTGTTCCATCTTCGTTAACCGCTCTCAGGTCGGCCGGGTAATAATCAAACCCCTCCGCCGCAAGCGTGCTTTTCCCACCATTCACCAAATCCAAACGGTGATAGGTTTCCAGCAATTTGAACGCATTTGCCTCCACAATTTCCCCGGCATGGGCAATCACCTTCTCGGCACTTGGCTGCATGCCCAATTGAATCGCCGCCACTGAAAAAAGCTGGTTCACATTGCCAATAACCTGCTTCTGCGTGGCCGCAATCCGGTCTTCCAGCGCTTTTTCCGCTTCCGGCGAGCCGGCGGATTCATGCATCTTCACCAGCGTTTCCACCTGCTGCACCAGAATGGCGTTTTCCACCACCATATCCGCAGCTTTGGGCGCGCGATTAAGCGCCCCCTCGGCACCATCCTTGCCCTCACGGACGGAAGCTTCCACGCCATCACTAACCGCGCCACGGGCTTTGTCCACCACATGGTTGTAAGCATCCACCTCGAAAGAAACCGCACCGAAATACGCTTTATTCGCGGCAATATCAAACGCGGTGATTTTCTTCTCACCTTCTAAAAATGCTTTCTGCTGGGAAGGGGTTAAATCGGCATAATATTCAGCCTCATCCCCCAGTTTTTTATCATTCTCCAGTTCTAGGGCCACTTTCTCACGCACAAAATCAAGATATTCCGGCGTGTAATTCCCTTCCTCGTCACGGGCTTTGGGCGCATTTTCCTGCCCTTCATACTCATTAATCAGCGCCTCATCACCCTGCTGCTTTTTAACGCCCCGTTCCAGTTCCCTGGCAAAACCGCGTGCATCGTAATGCACATCCTTGCCCAGCTCACTGAGCAATGTGCTTTGCGCATCCACCTCCAACGCCAGCATATAGCGCGCGGCGGCATGTTTTCCATCATCACCGCTATGCAGCATATCTTTAAAAATCTGCTGCTGTTCCGCCTGCAATTCCCGTTCAACATACGCTTCAATTTCAGGGTTAATTTCACCGTCTTCCAGCTTCAGCAGATCGTTCTGCTTTTCACCATCAGCATCGGTGTAAATCACATGACCGTTTTCGCCCTTTTCAAGGCCTTTAAAAATCGCTTCCCGTTTGGCTTCCACCTGCTTGGAAATGGCTTCCATACCCTCGGCAAACTTATCGTGGAATGCCTCTTCCACGGAGCGATGCGCCGCCCCACGCGCTTCATCTTCCGCCGCCGGGCCACTTAAACCGGCATTCATGGCCGCCTTATAGGCACCATCATAGGCACGCTCATATTGCTCATGTAATTCTTTAAGATAAGGCGCTTCCAGCCGCATTTCCGCAGCTGCTTTCACGTAACGATCAAACGTAAGTTGATCGAAATCCTTATTTTCCAGCGTAAATACTTTATCTTTTGGCATAATATTTCCTATTTCATCAGTGTATCAGGGAAATATTAACAAATGATTAAGGAAGCACCCTGTCGGTGCATTCTTCGCCGAAAATCAGCCTCACGCCATCAGAACATGCCGAAAATCAGCCTCACACGGCCAGAACATGCTGATTATTCGGTTTTTTCTTCCTCTTCCGGCGGCGGCGCTTCCGCACCGGCGGCTTCTTCCGCCGCTTTGGCCTCTTCCTCAGCTTTTTTCTTCTCTTCCGCCTCTTTTTTCTTCTTGCGCGGGTCGTAAGCTTCCTGCACAGGAATATCAATCTGCGGCACAAGCCGCTTGGTGAAGAACGGATCCTTATAATAGAAAATCTTCTTGGATTTAATCGGCGGCGCACCCTCAATCAGAATAATCTGCTCATCCCGTGGCAGGCCGATCACCTCCTGCGGCAGCAGCAGCGCACGCTGCGTTTCCGACAAGTGCTTGGAACGCGAGGCCGGGTTCAGATCAAGGAAAACCGGGCTGTTGCGTGAAACCTGCTTCACCGTTTTATTCCCGATCAAATTGGAAATCATCTCCGCCGTGGAATGGGTGTTGGCCGCAAACGTAATTCGATACGTGGAGTTCGCCAGGAAGGAGTTCATGCCCGCTTCTTCATAAATATCCTTCAGCTGCTCCGTATCCTGAATAATCAGGAACAGCCGCACCTTATACCCCCGAAAATACGCAATCCCCTGCTTGAATTGCAGCATCTCGCCCAATGTCGGAAATTCGTCCATCACAAACAGCACGCCGATTTTTTCATCCGGGCGTGGCATATGCTTGGTCAGAATCTGCGATGCCTGCTGGTAGAAAATCTGCATCAGCGGCTTCAAACGGTCAATATTATCCGGCGTTAAGCCCACATAAACCGTGGTTTCTTCCTTCTTAAACCGGTTAAAGTCAAAATCACTTTTGGCCGTGGCCGCATCCAGAATTGGGTTTGCCCACAATTCTAATGATGAGTTGAGGGTGGAAATCACACCGGAGCGCTCCTTATCCGCCTTCTGCAAAAAGGCCGCAATATTCATATAGGCCACCGGGTGAATTTCTTTACCCAGCGTATCCAGCACCACCGCCAGATTATACACCACGTCATCACTCCGCAATGTCCGCACCACTTCGCCAAAGCTTTTGGCTTTTTCCGGCACACAAATCAGATAAAGCGCCACACCCACAAACAAGGAGCGCGCCTCATTCTGCCAGAATTCCTGCTCCGGCAGCAACAGGCTGGAAATTTTCTGCACGTCATCCACCTGCTGGCCAAATTCCCGGCTGACCCAGTCCAGCGGGTTATAGCAATGCGTCACGCCGGTCGGGCTACCCGCATTCCACAGATACACTTTCTGATTAAAATGGTTCTTTCGCCAGCCACTGGTCAACTCATAGTTCTCCAGTTTAATATCATGCACCACACAGGATTCTTTCCAGAATAGAAGGTTCGGAATAACAAACCCCACACCCTTACCGGAACCGGTGGGTGCAAAGAGCAAACAATGCTGAAAGCCGCCCGCCACCAGATAGCCGCGCGGGCTGTTACCCACCAGCATCCCTTCTTTCTCGCGCAACCCCGCTTCACGAATATCTTTCTCCGATGCCCAGCGCGCATCCCCGTGGATACTCTCTTTTTCCTTAAAAGGCCGAAAATCAATCAGCGGCGCACGCAGGAAGAACAATGTCAGCAAGAAGCCAAATAAGGCAATGGTTGGCGGGAAAAAAAGCTGATAAGGCATGTTCTGATAGCCGGCCGGCAGCCGATCCCCATATTGCAGCCAATAGCCCAACAGCTGCCCGTAATAATCGATCATAAAGGGAATATCCGCCGCATTCTGCATATAGCCGGGGCCGGCAATCATCACAATACTGCCCACAATCGCCAGATACAGATACAGCCCCAGCACACTGAGAACAATCAGCATCAGCAGGAAACGATTGCGTAAATTTACTGTCATTCCTTAATGCATCCCTTTGGGTTCATAGGAAATTTCAGACACGTAGCGACGGCCGCCAGTGCCTTTTTTCAACTGTACCACAATATCAATCACACTCTCAATATAACCTCGAATTTCCTGCCGCGTCATCCCCAGCCCGGCCTGCATCACCATCAGCACCAGTTGCTCCTTGGCCAGCGCCGGTGTATCCGCATGCAGTGTGGCCACGGAGCCCGGATGGCCGGTATTCACCGCACGCAGAAAGCTAAACGCCTCCGCGCCACGTAACTCACCAATAATGATCCGGCTGGGCGCTAAGCGCAAACAGGCTTCAATCAGATCCTGCGTGGTCAGCTTCGCCTGACCCTGTCCCCCTTTGGAGGCCATCAAATGCAAACGGTTGGGCTGATCAAGCACAATCTCCCGCGCATCCTCCACGGTAATCAGCCGCTCTTTATGCGAAACAGACTTAAACACCGCATTCGCAAATGTGGTTTTACCGGAGGATGTTCCACCGCTGATGATCATATTTTTTCGCGCCTTAACCGCCTGATCTAAAAAATCCTTAATCTGCCCACGATCCAGCAAATCTTTCAGGCGCGCTTCAGATTCATCTTCCAGACGCTGGCTAACCGTACTTTGGAATGCGCCCAGCGCCTCATACTGATCCAGATTCAAATTCAGCGCATTTGCCTTACGAATCGCAAAACCAATCGTGCCTTTCTCGCAAGCCGGTGGAAACACCACCTGAATCCGATAGCCGGCCGGAAGATTCGCCGAAAGCAGCGGTTGCTCCTCACTCACCTGTTGTGAGGTGGATTGCGCCACCAGCCGCGCCAGAGACATCAAATGAGAGAGTGTCAGCTGCGGGATATCTTCCTTAAATGTCTCGCCCTTAATTTCCACCCAGGCCTCACCCGGGCGGTTGATCATCACCTCGTTCACCCCATCACGCGCCAGCAACTCACTGATTGGCGCAAGATAGGTCTCCAGTGCCGTCACACTCATAAGGCACACCTATTGTAATCATCATAAAAAGAGTAGTGCCCGCCCACGTGCCACATCACCGTAATATCTGCACGCCCTGCGCCAGTTCCGGCGGGAATAAAATATCCCGATTGACAAAAATCTTGATCGGCGTGCCCTGATCCAGCGTGATGGTTGGTGCTAAATCCACCATATCACCCAGAACGTCCTGCGCCGTCTGGTTGAAGGCATTTACCGCCTCCAGCGTTGCAATATCCAACACCGAGCCAGACGTGGTGGCGTCCCCACTGCCGGTTTCGCCCTGTTCCACGCCACCGGAATTCGTTGCTGAATCCGTGGCAGCGGCAAACCCAACCGTCAGCGTACTCAACAACAGCGAATTGCTGAATATTTCCAGATATTTATTATCAACTTCACCCACAATACCGGAGCGCCCCAGCAAATCCACCGCCGGTGACCCAAGCTGAATATCAATGCCATCCGGGCGGATCAAACGGTTCCAGATAATGTAAATTCGCGCCTGACCGCGCTGAATATCCGTATTATAGCTCCCAATCAGGCGTGACCCACGCTGAATCAACACGGAGCGCCCGGCTTCCGCATAAACATCCCGCGTGACCACCGCACGCACCACGCCGGGCAAATCAGAGTTAATGGCAGTCTCCAGCACGGCATCCACCACTTTTCCCTGGAGCACGGTTGAACGCAAATCACCGGTAATCGTTACCTCCACGGATTGGGCGGACGTTCCTGAAAGCCCAAGCTCATTCATTGGGGCGGAAGCGCCGCTTTGTGCACCGCCTTTGCCACCGCCGCCGCCACCCGTAACAAACATTGGTGTGCGATTGCGATCCGGGCCCGTCGCCCCCTGAGGCCCGCCACGATTATTGCTTCGTGCCATCATTTCCGGAATGGTCTGACGCTGACTAACCACCGTTGGTGCAGGGGGCGGTGGGGGCGGCAAGCTGCCGCCGGAGGAGGAGCTGCCGGCACCCAGATTCGAACCAAGCGAAGAACGATCTCCGGTGGAAATTGTCGGCACATTCGTTTCCGTTGGCGGTGGCGGAGGAGGTGGTGGTGGTGGCGGTGGCGCTATGGAAATATCGGTTTCGGTCAGCGTTTCCGGCAATGTTACCGAAGCTTCCGGCGGCGCGGGAACCGCAGCGGGTGATTTTTCTTCTCGCGTCTGCTCGTTAGGCACAATTTCAGCCTGTTTGCGCGCCTCTTCCTTAGCTTTTTCTTCTTCATCCGAGCTGGAAAAAATATTAATCAGGAAAAACAGCGCCACCAGCAGCATCACTGCCAGCCCAAGCACGTTTTTACGGTTTGATTGGGCAACGGCAGGAATATCTTCCTGCAAGCCATCGTCATGCATTATGGCTTCCGGGTTTTCAGTGGCCATCGGCGGAATATCATCCACCGAAGGTGGGGGGGCAATACCCTGCGAAGATTCGGGAAGTGGTGCGGCGCCCTCTTCCGGCATATCGGGTGAACTATTTTCTTTCTGGTTATCATCCACCATGTTACGACCCTTCAGCTATAACCGGCTGTTTAACAACACAAATCACGTCATTGCCATACCGCAGCGCCAGACGCTCCTGCACACCATCCACCACCAGATAATCCCCCTGCTTAACGGCGGAAACCGGCGTTTCAACCCCCTGGGCGGAGACCGTCATCACGCGTGGCTTCAGTGCCAGACCTTTTGGCATTTGCAGGAAGGTGCTGGCACCGTTGGAATAGGCCTTTTCCGGACGCAATGACGCCGTTCCGGTGATGCGATAAGCATTACCCGCCACCATACCCGCCGCGCCACCATGCAAATTCAGGCGTGCCGAGGAAAATTCCTTAATCTGAATATCCGAACGCCTGGCATCCAAATCCTCTTCCGGGAAGAAAAACCGCACCACATAGGTGATATCCTGATCCTGAAGAATAATGGAAGAAAGCTCAAACTGATAAGCGCGTTTATCCGTAATCACCGTCATATTCGTCAGCGCGTCATTCTGCATGGCACGAACAAAAAGGCGATTTCCCGTCGGCGTCAGCTTGAACGCCACCGTATCCCCCACGGAAATGGTACGAATCTGCTCGCCCATTCCAAATTCA
Organism: Alphaproteobacteria bacterium; assembly: GCA_030429725.1. Lineage (GTDB taxonomy): Bacteria > Pseudomonadota > Alphaproteobacteria > Rickettsiales > UBA8987 > JAUIEX01. Next base: position 19,990 of record JAUIEX010000009.1, on the reverse strand, counting down.
ATGTTGGATTGATAGCCATATTCCGTCGTCAGCCGAAACACCTCATTCGGGCTGTAGATATAGGTGCGGATGCGGCTGTCCGTGGCCAGCGGCGTGGCCATTTGCGCCCATGCCGGCTGCGCCAGCACCAGCACCAAACATACCAACATCCATTGCTTTATCGTGTTCCAGATCTGCGCCATCAGTCAAACCGCTCCTCTTCTTTCGAGTAACTTACAACCTGATACCCAAGTGGATTAACATACCGACCCGTTGAGGATAAATCCAGCGCAACAAAATCATGCTTAATAGTAATGAAATAATTATAAACATCTGTCACCTGATTCGTACGCGGCGCAATCTCACTTACCGCAATCCGCACCTGCACTTCTCGCTTCCGTGCATCCATAAAGCGCAGCGACTTAATCGCCACTTCCCGGCGCTTATTCCCCGCCACCTTCAGAGGACTGCGTGGATCACCACGCAGATACGCAATAAAACTGCCATACACATCCGGCGCGGAAAGCAGCCGCACCACCTGATTATAATCATATTTATACGTTGCCGGATCAAAACCCTCCCGCGCGCGCAGATATTTTACCAGAAAATAGCGGATCACCGCCTCGTCCGCCTGATATTTCTCCAGCGTTTTCTGGCTCACCTGCGTCACCACTCCGGTCTTGTCTTCCACCTCAATCACAAAAGGCTCAAACACCTTCTGCTCCATCAGGCTGCTCATCCGCATGGCGGTAATCACCATCGTAAAGACAGCTATAATCATCATAATAAACAGAATATTACGCTGAATTCGTAATGTCTGAAACCGGTCTTGATACCAGTTTTTTGTTTTCCCCAGCTGCCGGGCGCGTTCACTGGATTTTTGGGCACGCCGGGCCTGCTCCACATCACCGGCATCATGGCTCTGATCCGCATCCACAATTTTGCCTTTGGGGCGGAATCCCGTATTTTGCGCCGCCATCTCCACCGGCGCCATCTGGCTGGCTGGTCTTTCCGGCAATGGGACATTCTCAGCTTCCGGCGGCGGGGGCGGAACCTCCATTTCAGGCAGCGGCACTGCCACCTCTTTCATTGGTGGCGGGGGCACATCTTCGGCCACCTCCTCCGGCACGGGATTGTCACGCAGCGGCTCAATTTCCGGCGCTGCAACCTCCTCCGGCACATACTCATCCTCAAGCGTCGCCATCCGCTCCTCAGGCAAATTCTCTTCTTCCGGCAGGCCCATCTCCGGCGCCGGCACTTCATTATCATGTGAAGGCAAAACGGCAACTTCCTCGTGTTGCACAGCCTCATCCGCCGTCAAAGCTTCAGAAAGTGGTGTGGTTACAGGGGCAAAATCTTCCGGCCTCACTTCCGGCGCGGGCGGTTGCAGCGCTTCCGAGGGCTCAGTGCTATCCGACATCTCTGCCGGCGTGTCACTTTCCGGCACGGATGGCGCGGGAGGCACTTCCGGCGGCTCACTTTCCGGCGGCTCACTTTCCGGTGGTTCAATTTCCGGTGGCGCATCTATCGGCAGCGGCGCGTCTATCGGCGGCGCATCATTATCCACCGGCGGCGGGGCGGCCAATGGCGCAGCATCACCCTCATTTTCCTCGGCATTCTGCCCATACGAAGCACCTGCGGAACTTTCTTCATCAGCCTGCTCATCACCCGGCAACCTGTTGTGCAACTCCGATGCAGCGGCATCTTCCGATGCTTTCATGCGCTTTCTGCGCCGCGCAGCACGGCTCGGTTTTTTGGCACTATTTTCACGCTCCGGATCTGAGGCAGCATCTCCTGCCTCCTCCGAAGCCGCTTCCGGCGCGGCATTATTCCGAGGCTTATCGTCAGAAACAGTTTCCGAGAAATCCTGAGGCTCACCCTGCAGCGCACCTTCTTCCTGTGATGTCAGCCTATCTTCATCCTTCATGGATTCAGGATAGTGCATTGCCCGTAACACGTCCAGCAATGCTGCCCTATCTGTCGTATTTTAGAGCGCGAAGCGCCGCGCATGTCAGCCTTGTTGCCGCAAGGCATCAATTTTTTTCTTCTGCATCTTAAATTTCTGCAACAGCTCACCCTGCAGCTTTGTTGCCGGTGCCACCGTAATATTCATCGGGTTGATCTGCTTGCCGTTTTTTAACACCTCATAATGCAAATGCGGCCCCGTGGAACGACCGGTTGTCCCCACATATGCCACCACTTGCCCCTGCTTCACCCGCGTGCCAACACGCACATTCCGGGCAAATTTACTCAAATGCGCATAGGCCGTGTCATAGGTGCTGTTATGCCTGATTCTCAGATAGTTACCATAACCACCCGCCCGCTTCCGGGAAACCACCACCCCATCGCCGGCGGCCAGCACCGGCGTGCCGGTTGGCGCGGCAAAATCCATTCCCTTATGCACATGCGTATAGCCCAGAACCGGGTGCTTTCGCCTGCCGAAGCGGGAAGAAAGCCGTGCACCGTTAATTGGGGTACGCATCAGAGAACGGCGCACCGCATGGCCATCAGCATCGTAATAATCCGCACCGTCCTTGTCGCTTTTATCAAAACGATAAATGGCCACCGGCTTGCCCCGAACTTCCACGGAAGCAAAAAGCAAATCCCCTGATTTGATATGACGCCCGGACTGATCATAAAGCTCTTCATAGACCAGCTCCATCTGCGCACCGCTTTGAATATCCCTTTGAAAGTCAACAACAAATCCAAGCTTATTCACCAACTCAGCCATCACCGCATCCGGCACACCTAATTCACTGGCAAGGCCATAAAGACTGCTGGTGATCAGCCCCTTGGCAGATTTCGGTTTGACCGTCAGTTTTTTTGCCTCACGCGTGGCAATAAACCCATCCCCTTCCGCCACCACCTGAATCAACTCATCAGCATCGTCAATCATCAGTTTTTTTAGTGAAATTTCACCATTCTCACGGTTCTCCTGCAAGGTCAGATTCAGCACCTGATCAATCTGCAATGTCCTGGGATTAAACACTTTTTTCAGCGCAGAAAGCACCTCGGCCGCCTGCCCGCCATCCAGCCCCGCTTCCAGCATCATGGAGTTAAACGTCGCGCCCTTCTCAACCACCATATCCAACTCATAATCGCGGATAACGCCCCCTTCTTCTGCGGGCACATCCGCCAGCTTTTCTTCCTGCGCACGCTCTTCTTCCTCGGAGGTTACAACCTCCTCTGAAGTCTCATCTTCCGTGGCTGCCTCTTCTTCGGGCGGCACCGCAGACGCATCCTCCGTTGCAGCAACATCCGCCGCCACTTCTTCTTCCGCCGCCTCGCCGCCCTCTTCAGGGACAGGGCGCAGCACCGGAACAACCAACAGCACATCATCCACCAGCGGTTTTTTCTTCGGCACAGGAACAACGGAAAGCGCCTCCATTTCAAGCTCCTGCTCGATCGAGGTTAACGCCGCTGGCGGCTTTTGATCCGGCACATCCTCCGCTTCCGCCTCTTCGCCGGATGGCTGAACCACACCCACCGCCGCCACCGGCGCAGATGCGCCTTCCAAAGCCACCGCCTCCGGGCGTGAATCAATGTCATCTTTCAGAATTTCAGGGAATAATGCATCACCCGCTTTGTCCTCCACCACATCGCCGGAAGTTTCTTCGGAAGCCGCTTCATTTGGCAGCTCCTGAGGAATCGCGGAAAGATAGGCCTCCCGATCCACGCCGGGCGGATAGGCATCCACCATCGGCGCATCCGGCTCAACCTCATCGGAAGAAAAAAGCTGACCAAGCCCAATCCCAAGCAACAGCATAAACATGCCGTAAAGGACAAAAAGCTCAATCCGCGAATGCCACGCCCGGCCACCACGGCGCTTTTTTGGCCAACGGCGGCGTTTGGATAATCGCTGAATCATAGACGGGCACTATAACTGCCCATATGGCCACTGCAAGGATTTCTGAAAGTTTTTTTTAAGTGCTGCTTTTAAAAGAATTTAATACGTGTACCCTGCCATTCAACTTGCATCTTCAGCGCTTCTTGGATAGAGCAGTGCCATGTCCAAACCCGCCGTCACTCCGCCCAAAGCCCTGCTGGTTGATAGCTGGTATGATCCTTACCTTGGGGTTATCACATTGGTGCGCGTTATCAATGGCCGCTTCAAAAAAGGTATGATTATCAAAATGATGCAAACGGACACCACCTATAAAGTGGATGATGTTGGTGTTTTTACCCCCAAAAAAGTCATCGTGGAAAGCCTTGGCCCCGGTGAAATTGGCTTCATTAACGCCTCCATTAAAGAGGTGGCGGACGCCAAAGTGGGTGACACCATCACCGATCATGCCAACCCCTGCGCCAGGGCACTGCCCGGCTTTAAGCCCAACCTTCCCGTGGTGTTCTGCGGCATGTTTCCGGTGGATGCGGATGATTTTGACGATCTGCGCGACGCCATCGCCAAGCTGCATCTTAACGATGCAAGCTTTGAATATGAACAGGAAAATTCTGCGGCACTCGGCCTTGGTTTTCGTTGCGGCTTTCTTGGCCTGCTCCATCTGGAAATCATTCAGGAGCGGCTGGATCGTGAATTCGGCTTAGACCTTATCACCACCTCACCCAGCGTAGTCTATACGGTTCACAAGAAACGTACCGCAAAGGAAGAAGCCAAAACCATCCTGCTGCATAACCCGGCGGACATGCCCGACCCGGTGCAGATTGAGAGCATGGAAGAGCCATGGATCAATGCCACCATTCTTGTTCCGGACGAATATCTTGGCAATGTGCTGGAGCTTTGCACCAAAAAGCGTGGCATCCAGAAAGACCTCACCTACAATAACAGCAACCGTGCGGTGCTGAAATATGAATTGCCGCTTAATGAAGTGGTCTATGATTTTTATGACCGGTTAAAATCCATTACTTCCGGCTATGCCAGTTTTGACTGGGAAATGATCGGCCACCGGGAAAGTGATCTGGTGAAAGTCTCGATTCTGGTGAATCAGGAACCGGTGGATGCGCTGGCCATGATCGTCCACCGCTCTCAGGCCGACCCGCGCGGGCGGGCGCTCATCAACCGCCTGAAGGATTTAATCCCGCGGCAACTTTTCAAAATTGCGCTACAGGCCGCCATCGGCGGAAAAATCATTGCGCGGGAAAGCCTTTCCGCCATGCGTAAGGACGTCACCGCCAAATGCTATGGCGGTGATATCTCCCGGAAGAAAAAGCTGCTGGATAAGCAGAAGAAAGGGAAGAAGAAAATGCGCTCTTTCGGCAATGTTGAAATCCCGCAAACGGCCTTCCTCGCCGCCCTCAAAATGGATGACTAGCCATGCCTAGTTTAGCGCCGGATAACAGCGAGGGTTCTCATCCTGATGGAATGATGGACGACACTCCCAAACCCTTGATCGAACATATTCGTGACCTGAAGCGCGCCATCCTCATCAGCATGGGTGCCCTGCTTCTTTGCAGCCTGCTGGCATTTTTCTTTGCCGAGCCGCTCTATCAGTTTCTGTTGCAGCCGCTGGCACGCGCGCAGGGCGCTGGCGGGCGCATGATCTATACCGGCCTCACGGAAGCCTTCTTCACCTATCTGAAGCTGGCTTTTTACACCGGCTTCATGGCGGCCTTTCCCGTCATCGCCTGGCAGCTCTATCGCTTCCTTGCCCCCGGCCTTTATAGGCAGGAAAAGAAGGTTTTTCTGCCCTTTTTAATCGCCGCGCCCTTGCTCTTTCTGCTGGGTGCCTGTGTGGCTTATTTCGGCATTTTTCCGATGGCGTGGCAATTCTTCCTCGGTTTTGAGCATCAGGGCGCCGGCATGGCTATTGAGCTGGAAGCCCGCGTCAGCGAATATCTTTCCCTTGTGCTTGGCTTATTGCTGGCTTTCGGGCTGGCATTTCAGCTGCCCATCTTTCTGATGTTGCTGGCCAAGGCCGGTTTTGTCAGCGCGGCCAGCTTACGAAAAAAGCGTAAATATGCCATTTTAGGGCTGTTTCTGCTGGCCGCTATCATCACCCCGCCGGATATAATCAGCCAGATTGGCCTGGCACTGCCCCTGTTGCTGCTTTACGAGCTTACCATCCTTGCAGTGGCGCGAATGGGCAGTTTGGCGGAATAGGTGCTAGCCGAAGGGAGACGTATGCGCTAAATAATTTCTTTAGGAAACCGCGCTATGCATGACATAAAATTTATTAGAAAGGATCCCGCCGCATTTGATGCCGCTTTAGCGCGACGCGGCCTGCCGCCGCAATCCGCTGAAATTCTGGCGGCGGATAAACAAGCGCGCGGCAGCCAACAAGGGCTGGAGGCGCTGAAGGCGCGCAGCAATGAACTGGCCAGAGAAATCGGTCAATTGATGGGGCAAGGCAAGCGGGAGGAAGCCGCACCGCTGATGGCGGAATCCAAAGAGGTTAAAGCAAAGTTAGCGGCCTTGAAAGACACACCCGAAGCCACTGATAACGAAGCCACCATCGCCCTGCTGGAAACCATCCCCAACCTGCTGGCGGAGGATGTTCCGGACGGTAAAAACGAATCCGATAATGTTGAGCTGCACCGCATTGGCACACCGGCGGAACATACGCCCGCCATCGCGCATGATGATCTGGGCGCCGCACTTTACGCCGATGGCCATACCGGCCAGATGGATTTTGAACGCGCGGCGCTGCTCTCCGGCAGCCGCTTTTCCGTGCTGAAAGGTGATATTGCGCGGCTGGAGCGCGCGCTTTATAATTTCGCGCTGGATACGCTGATTGAGCGTTATGACGTGCTGGAAGTTTCGCCGCCGCTGCTGGTCAGGGATGCCGCCATGTACGGCACCGGCCAGCTGCCGAAATTTACCGAAGACCTCTACCAGACTAAAGAGGGCTTCTGGCTGATTCCTACGGCAGAAGTGCCGCTCACCAATCTGGTGCGGGATGATATTATCGATACCGACATTCTGCCGCTGCGCTATGCGGCGCGCACGCCCTGCTTCCGGTCGGAGGCCGGATCGGCGGGCAAGGATACGCGCGGCTTCCTGCGCCTGCATCAATTCATGAAGGTGGAGATGGTCACCATCGCCAAGCCGGATGAGTCCGAGGCCGAGCATCAACGGATGCTCAACGCCTCCGAAGCGCTGCTTCAGCAGCTGGAAATTCCTTACCGCGTCATTGTGCTGTGCAGTGGCGATACCGGCTTTTCAGCACAAAAAACCTACGATATCGAGGCATGGATTCCTTCACAGGCCACCTACCGCGAAGTGGCGAGCATCTCCAATTGCGGCGCGTTTCAGGCGCGGCGGATGAATGCGCGCTACCGCGCAAAAAATGACAAAGAAACCCAATTCCTCCACACGCTGAACGGCACCGGCATGACAGGGCGCGTCCTCATTGCCATCATGGAACAATACCAGAATGATGACGGCTCCATCACCGTGCCGGAGGTGCTGCGGCCTTACCTGCAAGGGCAGGAGGTGATTGCGTGAATGGGAAGATAACGCATAACATCACCCTCCCTCGATGGGGGAGTCTGATTCGCCACGCAAATCAGGTGGGGGCGCTGGCGCTGCTCTGCCTCCTCGCCGCCTGCATGACGCAGCGCCCTGCCAAAGTGCGCTTTCACGGGGTGGATGTCACACAATCCGGGCTGGATAAGCAGGCCGTGCGGGATGCCGCCAGGCGCATCACCGCCACCCCCGTCAGCAAGCCGCTTCTGCCGCTGACCGTGCGGGATTATGGCGATGCCCGCCCGCGCACCAAAACAACAGAATCGGCAAATACCACCAAAAGCATCACCGTCCGCAAGGGCGATACACTCTATCAGATCGCCAATCGCTACAGCGTCACCACTCGCGGGTTGATTGAAGCCAACAACCTCAAGCCGCCTTATGGCCTCATAGCCGGACAAAAGCTAACCTTGCCGCAACGTAATTTCGTCCGCGTCCGCGCCGGTGAAACACTTTATAGCATTGCCGAAGACAACCATGTGGAAATGAGCCAGATGGCCAAACTTAACGGCCTGAAAGCGCCCTATGCGCTGATGGTCGGCCAGCGGTTGCAGATTCCAAATCGCTACGCCTCCGCTGTCACCTCATCCCCCGGCCCAACGCCGGCCACATCCGCAAGCCGTTCACAATCCAATATCATCGCCAGCTATGATAAACGCAGCGCAGCGCCTTCACCCAAAGCAAAGCCCAAACAACCATCACGCGCACCGGCCGCGCGTAACGTAGCGCAGAAACCTGCCAATCTCGGCACATTCAGCGGCAAGTTCAAATGGCCGGTCAAAGGCCGCATCATCACGCCGTTTGGCACCAAGCGCGGCGGGGTCTACCATGAAGGCATCAACATCGCCGCCAAAGCCGGCACGCGCGTTCACGCCGCTGCCAAAGGGGAGGTTGTCTATATCGGCAGTGGCCTGAAAGGCTATGGCAATCTGGTTATTCTGCGCCATGCGGGCGGCTGGCTCACCGCTTATGCGCATCTGGCAAAGATTGGTGTGCAAAAAGGTCAGGTCATCAACACGGGCGGCATCATCGGCAGCGTGGGCGAAACCGGCAATGTTACCTCACCCCAGCTGCATTTTGCCGTGCGCAAGGGGCGCACTTCGAAAAACCCGGTGGATTACCTCTCCTGATTCACGCTATACTCACCCTAATCAGCTAACGGCGTTTAACAGGGGTCGGCCTATGCATGTAAGAAACGGCGATATTGTGATGACTGTGGCACAGGACAATGCCGGAAAATCACTCACCATCACGCAGATTGATGAATCCAAGGGCACAACCGACGCCATGATCGGCCTGTCATCTGCGACCATGAAAATGCAGGATTTCCGCCAGTTCCTTCCCCCCCACATCACGGAAAATATTGCTGACTACCTGGAGTTTGAGGATGGCGGCAATGATCTTGTCAGCGTCCTTCGGCGCACGCGCCGCTTTGCCTTAACCAACGCGGAAAATGAGGCCATTGAAATGAATATGCGCATTGAGCATGCCGTTTCCGATGATGGCCTGCCACATTACCTGCTGGTGATGGGCAGCAAATCCCTTGGCAATGACGAATGCCTGAAAAAATTGCAGGATCTGCTCCGCACGGAAGAAAGTGACCCCCTCACCGGGTTGGCCACCGGGCGCACTTTCACCCATGCCATGGAGCAGGTGCATCCTTATATCACCCAGCGCACCATGGTGGCCACCATTGCCATTATCCGCATCGACAATTTGCCCCAGCTGCGCCGGCAAATGACGGATAAAGACGAAGAAATTATTTCAGAGCGCACCGCGCTGCGTTTGAAACAGGTGCTGCGCGGCGCGGATGTCATCGCCCATCTGGGGGACGGTTATTTTGCCGCCGGCCTGCTGAAAACCGCCTTTGAAAATGCACATATTCCGCTCAATCGGCTGTTCAAAACCTATAAAGACGAAGCCATTTATGTGATTGACGATCACTCCCCGCTCAGCCTCAGCGCCGCTTATCATGAACTCACCAGTGCCGATCAGGTCAATGAGGTTATCCTGCGCTGCCAGGAATCCTTGCAGGCAAATGCAACCAATGCCTTCGCGCTGATAAAGGCATAAATAACATCCTTCAGCGCGCATAAGGCTCCGTTATCACAGCCTAAGGCATTTTGATCTTAAACATATCCGTTATCATTTTCAGCTGTGGTTCCAGCGCCTCAATACCGATGATGGAAGCACCCACCTCATTCAACACCAGCAAAGTTAGCGCCAGCAAACTTAGCGGTGCGATGATTTTTCCCAGTGCGCACGGTTCTTCCACATCATTCATGTTCTTTTTACGAATACGATAATCCCAGCCCATCATTCCGCTGCCAAGCACCATCAAAATCACGCACCCCACGGCCCAATATAGATGGGTGATGTGGGAAAGATAGGTCAACTGAATCACCGCCGTCATCAATAACAGCACCAAAGCGGCCAACCGCGTGCCCAAACCAAGCAGCAACATCAAAGGCGCCAACAGCTCCGCACCCGTCCCAAAGAAAGCGGCCATTTCCGGGGAAAGCACCGGCACTTTATACTCCTCGGCAAACAGGAAAACCGTCGTATCCCAATTGGCAATTTTCGTCAGCCCGGAATGCCAGAAAAGGCACGCCAGCCAAACCCGGATACCCAGCAAAATGGCACTGATCGTCGGTAATTTAAATTGCTCCGCAAAGCGAATCATTGCAATGCTCAGCGCCGTGGCATTCGCCCTGAATCCCTGTTGTTTTTCTGCCATTTTATTCTCCTTTTACGTCAAAATATCTTAGGCGATAAAGCCACAAAAAACACCATAATCAATCACCCTCCGCATCGCATGGGCAAAGTCAAATGTTTCATCTTCCGCCATGGCCGCTTCAAATGAAGGCGGCAGGGTTTGTGTCTTTATCAGCGTTTTCAAAAAAACATATTCCACAGATTTTAGCGGCACAATCTGCGTCTTCAAAAAGGGGCGAACCACCACCACCCGCTCCCCTTGGGCAACGGATAAATCCAGCAGTTCCTCACCTTCTTCACCTTGCTCACCTTGCGCCATCCGGTAAATGGATGCCACGGGAAACCGGCTTTCAAACAGCATAACAGAAGGGTGAATCTTCAATCGCACATGCTCATATTGTTGCGGTGGAATATCGGAAAATTGCGCACTATCGGCCACCGGAGCATAGGGCGCTAATTCCGCGCAGTGAAATAGCCAATCCAGCCGCGCCACATCCGCCAGATAGGGCACAGTTCCGGCATGTTCAAACCCGTCAATGAATGCCGCCAGTTCCTCACCATAAGCATCCATATTCACTGAATGTGGCACATGTTTTTCAATAAAAATCTGCACCATGTGATAGAAAAATTGTTCACCCACCAGCGCTTCCACTGTGGGATAGACCCCTTTGAGAACAGCCGTCAGCCCCTCATAATAGTTCGTGCGATAGACCTCCATCCGCCCGGAAGGAACATCACGCGCGCTGATTCTGGCAAAAAAATCATGCTGCAAATCCTGCAACTTCATGGCGTTTTTGAACATTATTATGCCGCCTTCTGCCGCTTTAAAACTGCGTCACGCACATCCTCAATCCGCTGCCGCTCCTGCAAAAGCACCTCCAATGTCGGCAAATCATTATCCCACTCCATCAGCACCGGAACATCCGGGAACAGCTGCACCGCCTCTTTAAAAAGCGCCATCACCGCCGCATGCACCGGGGCGCTATGGGTATCAATCAGCACGGTTTCACCACTAACTTCCCGCATAGAAAAACCCGCCAGGTGCATTTCTTTGACACGGGCTTGTGGCAGCGCCGCCAGATAATCCCGCGCGTTCCAGCCATGATTATGGCAGGAAACATATAGATTATTCACATCCAGAAGCAGGTCACACTCCGCAGAATGCACCAGCGCATCAATAAATTCCCATTCCGTCATGCCCTGCTCGCCCGGCATGATATAGCTGGAAGGATTCTCTACCAGAATCCGCCGCCCCAGCGCCTCCTGCACCTGAGTGATGTTACGCACCATCACGGCCAGCGCTTCTTCCGTGTATGGCACGGGAAGCAGATCCGGCGCAAAATGGCCAGCCGCACCGCTCCATGAAATATGATCGGAAACCAGCACCGGACGGTAACGCGCCACCGCCTCCTTCACTTTCGCCAGATGCGCGGCATCCACCCCATCGGCACTGCCCAGTGAAAGCCCAACACAATGCATCGAAAGCGGTACATATTCCGCCAATTGCAACAAAAGCCGGCTGGCCGCCGCGCCGGTAGAAAAGAAATTTTCCGTATGAACTTCCCACCAGGGAACATCCGGGCGCTGCGCCAGCACCTCACGCAAGTGAGGGTTCCGCAAACCAAGCCCAACGCCCTGCATCATGCTGACATACCCGCGATCAACTAACCATCATTACTGCCACGCGGCGGGGTCGTCCGCGCGCGCGTAATCCGGTCACACACACCATCGGGCAGCATAATCCACTCATTGGGGTCATTATCACGCTTGGCCAGCGCCGCACAGGCATGCGCACCATTGGCACTGGCACAATCATTCTGCCCGGCCTTCACAATGCCATAGCATTTTTCCTGCTTCACGGAAGCCGCCGCATCCTCGCCGCTCAAACTCCCTGCCAGCAAAGCCGCCGCCGCCATAAAATAACCGGATGGTTTCATACTTATTTCCCTTATTTTCTCCACATCATGCGCCATAAAAAAAGGCAGCTGCCCAAAAGCAACCGCCTTTTTTTTAGCAGAAACCGGTGTCAAACACCAGCCCTGGTCATGCCTTAAACTTTCGGCTCAGTTGAACCGCCGGAAAGTTTATCACACAGACCTTTCGGTACAAACACCCACTCACCGCCGTCAGCATCCGCCGCTGCGTGACCGGCACAGGAATGCGTGCCTTGTGCATTACCACAGTCATTTGCACCGGCTTTCACCACACCATAGCATTTTTCTTTGTCATCAGCATGCGCATCAACAGGTGCATTTGCCACTGCCAGTGCCAACGCCCCGGCTGCCAGCATAAAAGTTTTACTCGCGTTCATCCTCATCACTCCTTGGTTATGGTTCAGGATAATCTGACCATACGCACCCCGGATGTGATTGCAATGCGTTTTTTCACGCAGAGAAATAACAACAGAGCCTAATCTTCCTCAGCATGATCCTCTTCAATAACAATATCCACCCGCCGTGCCAGCGTATCCCGCGCCGCTTTCTCCGCCGGCGCAAGATGCTCCGCCAGGCTTTCTCCACGACCAAAAACGCGCACCTCATATCCATAGCCCGCCGCTTCCAATTGTCTGGCCACATAAATTGCCCGCGCCAGCGAAAGCTCCCAGTTGGATGGAAAATCAGGCGTCTTAATCGCTCCGGCCGAGGCATTCCCATACACTGAAATACGATTGGCCAGCAGCGCCAGCGCCTCATTGATAAAATCAATAGCCGTCTGCGCTTCTGCTGAAAGTGCATACTGCCCCGGCGCAAATGGCTGCCCTCCCACCAGCGATATCACCAGTCGATCCTCTAAAAGCTCAAAATTCAACACATCCTGCACCGATTTTGGCTGGCTCTGACGTTTCGACTCCAGCACATTGTAAAGATAGGATAAATCCATGGCTTTATCCAACTGGATACGGGTAATACTCATGGTTTCCGAAGGCACATCAATACGGGCATCCTGCTCCGGTTTTAAACGCTGAGAAAAAGAGCGCGTCACACTATCCCACTTATTCTCTTCCGTTACCGACATGGAAAACATCAACACAAAGAATGTCAGTATCAGCGATAAAAGATCCGCAAAACTGACCATCCATTTAGGGTCATTTGAATCTGATTTTGAACGCAAACGTACCGCACCGGGCGACATCTGCAACATGCGCCGCTCGCGCATGGCTTTGATGGAAAAAACCTCTCTCTCCGGCATCTTACTCATCCCCGGCGCCCCCTTCCGGCAGCACCTCGCCCCCCACCAAAGGACGATAACGGAACTGAAACCGCACAAATCCTTCCTGCACATTTCGGCTTAAACCCGTAAACACCGCCTCCGGCGCCACCCCACCGGCCACCAGAGAACGCGCCAGCAAACCATTCTTCAGCAGCGCCGGAAAGGCGGAAGCCGTTGGGGTTTTTGGCAATTCCACAACCGGAAGAATCACCTCCACATCCATCTTCACTTCCCCGCCAAGCTTACCAACCTCACGCCCAAGCTGCTTCATGAAAGCTTCGCCGGACGCATTCAATGACGGCTCTATGCTTGCTTCCGGCGTGGCGGTTTCCTCTGCCACAATGTCCTCTTCCGCCGCAGCGGGCACTGCCGCCACCACCGCCTCCGGCGCCTTAAATAATTTTTCCCATGGCACATCCATCTGCAACCGATTGCCCTTCTGCATCACGGAATCTTCATTTAACGCTAATAAATCCTGCGCCAACCGACGCATCACGCCAAAATACTGACTGCTTAACCATTCCTGCCCCAGCCCAACGTGATCCGCCACCTGAAACAGCGCCTCTTCCATATCATAAACCACACGAAATTGGCTTTTCACACTACCCATTGCCAGCGCCTTGCGCTCCTGCCGCACATGCGAAATCGACATCAGCAGAATAAAAAAAGCCAGCACCACCAGATAAAGCGAAACAAACAGCGACGCTGCCGACCCGGCCTGCGCATTGCTGCGCACCGCATTAGAATTTTCCGGCAAAATACGGCGATGCCTCATTGTCTCAGGCTTCAAAAAGTTTATCAATATCATCCTGTGTCGGCGCATCCTGTGAAAGCTGAGGCCCTCCCAGCAACTTCTCTTCTTCCGTTAACACCGCCGCGGCTTCTCCTGAAACCTCCACCTGGTCTCCAAACTGCTCCAGCAATTCCGTCACAATCGCTTCAATTTCCAACAGGGTTTTTGAAACTTTACGAATCCGCTGTCCCGTCACATCCTGAAAATTGGAAGCCTCAAAAATTCGCGTGCTAATATCCATTAGCCGTTGCTGCTGTTCGCCCTCCAGCTCCATGGCAAGGGCGGAAACTTCTTCCGCGGCATCCATGATGCTGTTCGCCGCTTTTTCGGTTTCCTTCACCGCCGCCTCCAGCTGCTCCCCCGCATCCGGCACCAGATTTTCCGCCACCATGTTCGGGTTCATCGAAAGCGCTATCTTTCCTGCTTTAATCCGATCCGCAATTTGCTGAACCGCCTCCAATGTGCCGTCACTCTCCTCAGTTTTAAGGCCGGCAAACAGCATTCGTATTTCAGCGGCAGAGATATTATCCCCGCGCTCCGCCCGCATCTCATCCAGCAGGCCAAGCACATCCTGAACAATTGCGGCTTCTTTCTTAGCTGGCTGGCTCATCACCCCTCACATTTATCTAAATTGGGCCAAGCACGGCGGAAAGCTTTGTCTTCAACGTCGCGGCATTAAATGGCTTAATAATGTAATTATTCACCCCGGCCTGCTTGGCCACCATCACATTTTCCGCTTTGGTTTCCGCCGTTACCATCACAAATGGCATTTTTGCCGTTCGCTCCTCCGCGCGCAGCGCCTTGAGCAAATCCAGCCCCGTCATCGGTTCCATATTCCAATCGGAAATCACCAGCTTATAGTCTTTTTCCCTGATCTTCGCCAAAGCCGCCTGCCCGTCGGCCGCCTCATCAATATTAGTGAAGCCAAGTTGCCCCATCAGGTTTTTAATAATCCGCCGCATCGTAGCATAATCATCCACCACCAGCACCGGCATGGTTTTATCAACAGCCATGGCAATTCCCCTTAAACATTCAAACAGTTTGAAGCTTACCAAAGCCTGCGGCATGCACCAGCCAATTTGGAACATCCACCCTGAACTTCAATGGATGTTCGCACCATCTGTGTTCTTTGCACCATCCATCTGAACATAAACCGTTAGAAATTCATCCATTTTGGTGTAGTGGTGCTTATTTTTGACCCCGCCACCGCCGTCCACAGCCACTAAACCCGCACCATCACGGCAGCCTGTGCGGCAATGCCTTCTTTTCGCCCGGTGAAGCCCAGCCCTTCGCTGGTGGTGGCTTTCACGCTCACAGCGCCCACCTCCAGCCCGCAAAGTTCGGCCACACATTGCCGCATGGCCATTTTATGCGGGGTAATTTTCGGCGCTTCACAGATGATGGTCAGGTCAATATTCACAATGGCCGCGCCGGCCTCTTCCACAAGCGCCACCGCATGCCGCACGAACTGCCCGGAATCGGCATTTTTCCAGCGCGCCTCGGAGGGCGGAAAATGCTCCCCGATATCGCCCAGCGCCATGCTGCCCAGCAGCGCGTCCACCAGCGCGTGCAGCGCCACATCCGCGTCCGAATGGCCTTGCAGACCATGGCTGTGCGGCAGGCAAACACCGCACAACATCACGTGATCCCCTGCGCCGAAGGCATGCACATCAAAGCCGCTGCCAATGCGAAACATTAATTCACCTCTTTCAGCAGCGCTTCCACATCTTCCGCCGTGGTGATCTTGCCGTTGGTTGCCTCTCCGGCCACCATGGCCACATCTTCTCCGGCCAGTTCGAACAAGGCGGCATCATCTGTCACCGGCTGACCGGCATAGCGCTCATGCAGCCGCAAAAGCTGCTTATAGCGAAAGCCCTGCGGCGTTTGCGCCAGACAGAATTGCTCACGGTTGAGCGTTTCCACAATACGCCCGCTCACTTTGCGTTTTAAGGTGTCCGTCACCGGGATTGCCGGAATCACCGCCTCATGCGTCATCAGCCTGCCCAGCACGCGATCAATGATGGCATGGCTGGCAAAAGGCCGCGCCGCATCATGCACCAGCACCACATCCGGCGTTTCATATCCCAGCGCCTGCAACCCAAGATACACCGATTTCTGGCGCGTTTCACCACCATGCACCGGCGGCAGAAGGCGAAGATTCTCAACGGCTTTATTGTAATGATCTTCATGCTCCGGGTGAATCACCACCTGCACCTCTTCCACATCGTCGCGGCTGATGAATGTTTCAACGCAGAGCCGCAGCAGCGACTTTCCCCGAAAATGCTGATATTGCTTCGGCACCTCTCCTCCGGCGCGTTCTCCGGTGCCGGCCGCCATAATCAGCACCACCAGCTTTTGCTTGCTTTCCCTGAAAGCTTTTGATAAATCAACATCTTGAACCATCACCCCTCCTGTGAAAAACCCATACTCGTTTAGATTAAGCATTGAACATCTGGCGAAAATCGTGAAGTTTGAGCAACGGAGCGGATAATACATAGGAGTATTTGAGCACCGGAAGCGCAAAACATCACCATTTGCAGCCCTGTTCAATGCTTAAGGTAAATGAGCATTATGACGATCACCATAGACCATATTCAACTGGAAGGAAATGCCATCCTTGCCCCGATGAGCGGCGTAACCGATCCGCCGTTTCGCCGCCTTGTCAAATCGCGCTATGGTGCGCCGTTGGTGGTCTCTGAAATGATCGCCAGCAAGGAAATGCTCTACCGCGCGAAGGAATCTTTCCGCAAAGCCGGGGTTGAGAAGGAACAATATCCGATGAGCGTGCAGCTGGCCGGGTGCGATCCGGAACTGATGGCCGAAGCCGCAAAAATGAACGCCGATAACGGTGCCAATATCATCGACATCAATTATGGCTGCCCGGTGAAGAAGGTAACGAACGGGCAATATGCCGGCAGCGCCATGATGAAGGATGAAGACCTTTCCATGCGCGTGGTGGATGCTGTTGCCAATGCCGTGAATGTGCCGGTGACGGTGAAAATGCGCACCGGCTGGGATGCAAATCACCGCAATGCGCCCTCCCTTGCGCGCAAGGTGGTGGATGCGGGCGCGAAGATGATCACCGTGCATGGCCGCACGCGCTGCCAGATGTATGAGGGCAAGGCCGATTGGAGCTTTGTGCGCAAGGTGAAAGAGGCCGTGAATGTGCCCGTCATCGTCAATGGCGACATCACCGATTATGATGCGATTGACCGCGCTTTGGAACAATCCGGCGCGGATGGTGTGATGATTGGCCGTGGCTGTTATGGCAAGCCGTGGTTTGTGGCGCAGGCCTCGCATTATATTCAAACCGGGCAACGCCTTGCCGCGCCAACCCGGCAGGAAATGCTGCCCGTCATGCAGGAACATTTTGATGCAATTCTGGCGCATTATGGCGTGGAAAAAGGCGTGCGCATTGCGCGCAAACATATGGGCTGGTATTCCGCCGGCATCCCGAATTCCGCCAATTTCCGCAACGCCGTAATGCGCAGCAGCGACCCTGCCCATATTCATGCTGAAATGACCGCCTTTTTCGGTTAAACCTTTCTTATGGAACCACAGACTGTCACCATCCAACCCGGCAGCGCCCTGCCCATCAGCCCGGAGATGCTGCCCACGCCGCCTTCGCCCGGCATTCAACCGCTGATTCGCGTTGAGCTTTTCGGGGAGCAGATTGCCCTTGGCTGGCTGATTCTGGCCGTGGGGCTGTTATCGCTGATTGCAACGCAATTACGCGGCAAAAAGAAAGGCTTGCCTGTCTGGCATCCGGCGCATCTGATTGCCACCGGCTTTGGCTTCGGCCATCTGCGCCCCATGCCCGGCACACTCGGCACGCTGCTGGGGTTATGGCTCTTCACGCACTTGGTTTTCCTGCCGAAATCCGGCCTTATCAGCCCGCCCACCATGTTGGGGTTGTTATTTCTCAGCACCGTCGGCCTCACCCTTATTGGCCTCTGGGCATCCGCCATTTATGCTGAGCGCACCGGGAAGGATGACCCCTCCGAGGTGGTGATTGATGAAATTGCCGGCCTGTTTCTAACCTTCTCACTGGCGGCCATTATCTTTGCGCCGCTGGGCATCTTTTTTGCCGACCAGTTTAAATTTCATCTGATTCTTTTTCCCTATTTCGTCATAGCGCTGTTTCTGCTGTTTCGCCTGTTTGACATGTGGAAGATCGGCTGGGTGAAGCGCGCGGATCGCTTAAAATCCGGCTTTGGCATCATGCTGGATGATCTGGCCGCAGCTTTCTATGCCGTGCTGGCTTTTTATGTGATTTTCTTCACGCTACATTTCACCGGTGCGTTTGAAGCCTATTACGCCGCTTATTACCCGGCCTTGGTGGGCTAGAAAATGGCGCAGGGCACGGCCGCACTTGCCAATAAAATTCTGGAACGCGCCGCACAGGCCGGCATCATGCTTACCACGGCGGAATCCTGCACCGGCGGCATGCTGGCTGCGGCATTGACGGAAATTCCCGGTGCGTCCGCCGTTTTTGATCGTGGCTTTGTAACCTATTCCAACGCCGCCAAAACCGCGCTGCTTGGCGTGCCCGAAGCGCTGATTGCGCAGCATGGCGCTGTTAGCGAAGAGGTGGCGCAGGCCATGGCGCTGGGCGCACTTAAACACAGCACCGCACAGCTGGCCATCAGCATCACCGGTATTGCCGGCCCCGGCGGCGGCACGGCGGAAAAGCCCGTGGGGCTGGTGCATTTTGGGCTGGCAAAAACGCCACCAGTGAGCTCAGGCTTATCCGCCGAAGCTCAAAAAGCGCAGTCAGGAGACCGCGCCAGAGGGTCGGAGCAGGCGCAAATAGAAGTGGAAGGCCGGCAGGCCGACCGAGCCGTCAGCGCGCGCAAGCGCCTTCCCATGGGGAGTTCAGTAGAACTCACCGGGGATAAAACAATAATTTTTACAGGTACACGCACGGAAATACGCCAGCAAGCAACACGCCACGCACTGAAACTGCTTTTAAGCGCGGTTAAAACCTAACGACCACGCTTGCCGCCATTTTTATTGGCGCGCGCTCTTTTGTTATGACCACTATCGGGGTTTGTTTGCCACCCTCCGCCCGTTACAGGTGGTTCAGGATGTTTTCTGCCATCCCACTCTGTAATTTTATCGACTAGCTGCTCACCGCCGCCCTTCGGTTTCTTATCCTTGCCCATAATGCACACCTTTTCAATAATCGCTTAATCTCCGCTCCCTATTTTCAGGAACTGCTTTCTCCGAGTATAGAGGCATGATAGTTAAAAAAGGGCTAACCATTAGGTTCATTTTATGCTCGATTATTACGGAAACCGCCATCTTTACAGTATGATGGAACTTCAGCGGATGATGCTTTCTCCCGTGAACACGGCGGCGTGGATTGGCAAAGAGATGATGAATAGCCCGCTCAACCCGCTTTCCTACACCGATGCCGGGCGGCATTCTGCTGCCGGCATGGAACTTCTGGAGCGTGTGACGCGCATTTATACCCGCCCGGAATTTGGCATTCATGAGACTAAAATCGGCAATAAGAAAGTGGCCGTTACTTATAAAATCCCCATGCGGCTGCGTTTTGGCCGGCTGCTGCATTTTAAAAAAGACAGTGATGTTGTTCAGCCGAAATTGCTGATTGTTGCGCCCATGAGCGGCCATTTTGCCACCTTACTGCGCGGCACGGTGAAGGATCTGCTGCCTTATTACGATGTGTATATCACCGATTGGCAGAATGCTTCCGACGTGCCTGCAACCCACGGCAAGTTCGATCTGGATGACTATATCAGCTATGTGAAGCGCTTTATTCATAAACTGGGGGATAATGTGCATGTGATGGCCGTGTGCCAGCCGGTGGTGCCGGTGCTGGCGGCAATCTCCCTGATGGCCAGCGG
>JAUIEX010000008.1 GCA_030429725.1 Alphaproteobacteria bacterium | reverse complement strand
GGTGCTCTATGGCATGGACACGGGAAGAAATGTGCATGATTGCTGCGGAAGAGTTTTTTCACGGGGCATATGTAAATCTGGGCATCGGCATGCCGACAGAGGTAGCCAATTTTATCCCGGATGATATGGATGTAACGTTGCAGAGTGAAAATGGCATGCTGGGCATGGGGCCTTTTCCAAGGGAAGATGAAGTGGATGCCGATCTGATTAATGCCGGAAAGCAAACCATTACAGAACTGAAAAAGACCAGTTATTTTGATAGCGCCTTTTCTTTTTCGATGATTCGTGGCGGGCATATTGACCTCTCAATTCTCGGGTCGCTGGAGGTTTCTGAGCGCGGAGATTTGGCAAATTGGATGGTTCCGGGAAAGATGGTTAAGGGACCCGGCGGGGCGATGGATCTGGTGGCGGGCGTAAAGCGTGTGGTGGTACTGCAGACGCATACGACCAAAGATGGCGAGCCGAAGATTCGCAAGGAATGTAGCCTGCCATTAACGGGCAAGGCGGTGGTGGATCGTGTGATTACGGAATTGGCGGTGTTTGATATTGAAAATTATGTGATGACGTTACGGCGTGTTGCGCCGGGAATTTCGCTGGATGAGGTGGCCTCGAAGACGGAAGCGGCCTATGTTATCGCCCCGGAGCTTTCTGCCTAACATTTACTCCAACGGGTGTTTTCCAAAAGCAAGGCGCTCCAGCTTGAAAAGAAGGATGCAGGGCAGATAAACCGCAATGCCGGTGGTAACAAGCAAACATAGCGAGATAATGGGTGATAAAGTTTCCGGCAGAAAATGATGGGTAAGCTGCAATGCGGCGGCCATCATAAAGACTGAGATCAGGATGTTACGTAAGTAAGATGAGGTGGTTTTTGCCAGTTGCCATAGCCCCCTCTTTCTAATGCCAAGATAGAGCAGTGCCACACTGAGCCATGCGGAGAGCGAGGTTGCCGCCGCCAGCCCGGCATGGGGCATGAGCCCAACGGCTTTAAAAACAAAGATGAAGCTGAGGTTCAGGCATAAATTAGTGACCAATGTGATGACCGCAATTTTGACCGGTGTTTTTGTGTCGCCCATGGCAAAATAAGGGGTGGTGAGAAGCTTTTGTAGTGCAAAGGCGGGCAGGCCAAAGGCGTACATTGTCATTGCTTGCGCGCTGGCATTGACATCCTCTGCAGTAAATTCACCACGCTCAAATAAGGATGACAAAATAATATGTGGAATCGTAGCCAGCGCAGCAGCGGCAGGCAGGGTGAGGAGCATGGTCACCAGCAAGGCGCGTGTTTGAATCTGTTGGCTTTGCTGGGTGTCTTTTTTTGTAAAACTGGCCGATAAAGCTGGCAAAAGCACCGTGCCCATGGCTGTGCCGATGAGTGCCAGTGGCAACTGCACAATCCGATCTGCATAATAAAGATATGCCACCGCGCCGGTGAAGAAAGTGGCCAGCAGCACATCAATCCAGAGATTGATTTGGGTGATGCCGGCACCAAGCAGTCCGGGGGCAAGCCGGCGGAAGAAAAGGCGTATTTCAGGCGATAGTTTGGGCGCTGATAAAGTGGGAAGGATGCCGGATTTCCACGCGCATATTGCAACAAATAAAAGCTGAGTAACGCCGGCGGCGATAACGCCGTAAGCCAGCATGTGAGAGGCGGTTGTTGTTGTGGAAGTGCCGAAAAGAAGTGCGGAAATCAGGCAGATATTCAACAGAATGGGGGCACTTGCTCCGGGCATAAATCGTTGTGATGATTGCAGCATTCCAATGAGTAGTGTCATTAATGAGATGCATAGAAGATAGGGAAAAGTCAGGCGGCTTAATTCAACAGCCAGCGCCATAAGCTCCGGCTGATCGGCAAATCCTGGGGCAAGTACATGCATAATGCTGCCCATGAAAATTTCTGCCAGAGCGGTAATCAGGAGCAGGATGATCAACAGTAAAGCGGTGATCCGGCCAGCAAATTCTTTTGCATCGCCGGCGCCTTTTTCTTTTAAGATATTAGTGAATAAAGGGACGAAAGCGGCGGAAAATGCGCCTTCAGCAAATAAGCGGCGGAAGAGGTTAGGAAGCTTGCCACCAGAAAAGCCTCCGCCAGTGGGCCTGTGCCTAAGATGGCGGCCATAAGAATATCGCGTGCAAAGCCAAGGATGCGGCTTAAAAGCGTAAAGAAACTAACCGTTAAGAAAGACCTGCCTAGCATAAAGACGTTATGCCAGATAAATAAGCTCTATGGAATGGAATGATGAAGCCATTGTGCTGGCTGCGCAAAAGCATGAAGATAAAGGTTTGATTGTGCAGCTTTTAACCTGTGAGCATGGCCTGCATGCGGGCATGGTGCGTGGCGTTCGCAAGCAGCTTCCTATTTGTCAGCAGGGCAATGTGGTGCAGGCATGCTGGCGTGGTCGTCTGGCCGAACAGCTGGGCAGCTATACATTGGAGTTAGTGAACCCTGTGGCGGCAAAGGCAATGCAGAGCCGCGTGCGGCTGACCATGATCTCTGCGCTCACGGCTCTTCTAACGCGCACGATGCAGGAGCGTGATCCACATCCGGAAATATATGTGATGGTGCATGATTTTTTAATAGGCTTAGAAAGTGATCTGATGGCGCTGGTTGCTTATTGCCATCTGGAGAGGGCGCTGCTTTCTTATCTTGGGTTTGGACTAAACCTGACGGAATGTGCCGCGACGGGGGCGAAAGAAAATCTTATTTATGTTTCCCCGAAGACAGGGCGTGCCGTGTGCGCGGAGGCCGGAGAGCCTTATAAAGCAAAATTATTGCGTGTGCCCGACTTTTGGCCGATGCCGGAAGCCGCTGGCGATATTTTTGATATAAATAAACTGGTTAGTCAAAATACGCCGGTGGAAAATCCCGCGTTATTAGCGGATATTTTGTGCTCACTAAACGTGACGCGCTATTTTCTTGAACATCACGTATTGGAGGTAATTGGCCGAAGATTACCTAATATTCGCTATCAGCTTGAAGATAGGGTGGCAGGGATGATTGAAACACGCTAAAACAGCGCCATGAGTGATATTCCAGAGATTAGTTTTGCCGCCAAAGTTGAAGAGGTTTCTTTTACGAGTGCATTATCGGATCGCTATCTGGCCTATGCACTTTCAACGATTACCAGCCGTTCCTTGCCTGATGTGCGCGATGGGCTGAAGCCGGTGCATCGGCGGCTGCTTTGGGCCATGATGCAGCTGAAGCTTGATCCCACCAATGGCTATAAGAAATGCGCCCGCGTGGTGGGTGACGTGATCGGTAAATATCACCCGCATGGTGATATGTCGGTTTACGATGCCATGGTGCGTCTGGCGCAGCAATTTGCCGTGCGCTACCCGCTGGTGGACGGGCAGGGGAATTTTGGTTCCATTGATGGGGATAATGCTGCGGCGATGCGGTATACGGAGGCGCGTTTGACGGAAGTGGCAATGGCGCTTCTGGAGGATATTAAGCAGGATACGGTGGATTTTCGCCCAACCTACGATAACTCGGACGAAGAGCCGGTGGTGTTGCCGGCGGCGTTTCCTAATTTGCTGGCGAATGGGGCGGAGGGGATCGCCGTGGGGATGGCTACATCCATTCCGCCCCATAATGCAGGGGAGTTATGCGACGCTTTATTGCATCTTATTAAGTTCCCGAATGCAACGATTGAGAAGTTGATAGATTTTATACCGGGGCCGGACTTCCCGACCGGCGGGGTTGTGACGGAGAATGTCAGCGATATTATTGCTGCTTATAGCAGCGGGCGCGGGGCATTCCGGACACGTGCGCGTTGGGAGAAGGAAGATCTGGGGCATGGGCAATATCAGATTATAGTCACCGAAATTCCATATCAGGTTTCCAAATCACGATTGATGGAAAAGATTGCCGATCTGTATAAAGAGAAGAAACTGCCCATGCTGGGTAATATCCGTGATGAATCGGCGGAAGATATGCGCATTGTGTTGGAGCCGAAGAGCCGTACCGTGGCGCCCGAAATGCTGATGGAAAGCCTGTTTAAGCTCACGGAGCTGGAAACCCGCTTTAATATGAACCTGAATGTGCTGGATGCGGGAGGTGCGCCAAAGGTGATGAACCTGCGCGAGGCGCTTTGGGCATTTCTAACGCACCGGATGGAGGTGCTGGAACGAAAATCCCGCTATCGCCTAAAGCAAATTGACCACCGTCTGGAGGTGCTGGGCGGCCTGCTGATTGCTTATCTAAACCTGGATGAAGTGATCCGCATCATCCGCGAAGAAGATGACGCAAAAGCCGTGATGATGATGAAATGGAGCCTGACGGAGATTCAGGTGGAAGCCATTCTGAATATGCGGTTGCGGTCTTTGCGTAAGCTGGAGGAATTGGAAATTAAGCGTGAGCATGATGCGCTTTCTGATGAAAAAGCAGGCTTGATAGAGTTGCTGAACTCAGAAGAGCTGCGCTGGAAAACCATTGCGGCGCAAATCAAAGAAACAAAGAAAAAATTTGGCGGAGGGCAGGAAAATCCGATTTACGCTCGGCGCACAACCATTCTGGATGCCCCAACGGCGCAGGTTATTTCCATTGAAGCCTTCGTGGAGAAAGAACCGATTACGGTAATTTGTTCTAAGTTGGGCTGGATTCGCGCTATGAAGGGGCATCTTTCCGATATTTCCAATGTGAAATATAAGGAAGATGATGCGGCGCGTTTTGCCATCAAATGCTACACGACAGATAAGCTTCTGGCATTTGGTAGTAATGGGCGTTTCTATACGATTAACTGTGACAAACTGCCCGGCGGTAAGGGGCAGGGCGACGCCATGCGTGTGTTGATTGATTTGCCGGAAGGGGATGATATTATCGCGTTGCTCCTCTATCAGCCCGAAACCAAGCTATTGCTGGCAAGCCGGGCAGGTAAAGGCTTTATTGCGCCGGCGGATGATGTGGTGGCGCAAACGAAGAGTGGGAAGCAGGTGCTTGGGCTTGGCAAGGCCAAGAATGTGAAGAAGAATGTGGCGCAGCTTTGCCGGGTTGTATTACCTGAACATGATTACGTGGCCGTGGTTGGAGAAAACCGCAAGCTGTTGGTAGTTCCACTCTCTGAATTGCCTGAGATGAAGAAAGGGCAGGGAGTTCAGTTGCAACGTTATCGCGATGGCGGCTTGAGTGATGCCAAAACATTCCGTGCGGAGGAAGGGTTAAGCTGGCAATTAGGAGAACGCACGCGCACGGAGACTGAATTGACGGAATGGCACGGCGCGCGTGGGCATACCGGGCGTATGCCGCCGGTGGGTTTTCCAAAAGATAACCATTTTGGGGCAGCATAAATGCGTTTTCTATTCATGTTTCCGGTGACCTTTGCCATGTTTCAGGCAGTTGCCGCGCCGCCTTGTGAGGATGTGCAGGCAAACATTGCCAAGTGTGAGCCCGTGGTTTGCCAACAGTCAACCGATGACGGTGTTATTGTTCATAATGTGGCCGGGTTTGTTTATGGCCCAGGGGATAACCGGTGCCTCCATACGCAAACGCAGCCCGATGGGGCAATGATACTATGTCAGTATACGGAAGAAACGCGGCAGGCCATTGGCCGCGTGGCGGCGGCCAGTGCAAAGAATGCACCGCCGGATGCTAAAGATAGTGAGTATTTGCAGGCCATTTTTCCGATTCAGTGCCAGATTAAAGAGTAGATTAATACGATCAACTTTGAATCATTTGGGTGGTTTTGAGTGATGCCGGAATACAACCCTTAGTAACTTCGTTGCAAAAAAGCACGCCCTATGCGTGTAAATAATGCTTGCCCTAACCTTCGCTCGCTCATAGGTTGTTTATACAACCATGGGAGGAGTTATGGCGGCAAAAGTTAGGCAAAGAACGTTACCGGAGCGCTTAGACGCTAAAGCGGCAGTTGATCTTCTGCCATCATTTATTCAGGCATTGGATGATGCGCCCAGGCGTCTGGAGGTGAAAGCATCCGGTGTGGGGGTTGCGGCAACGTCGGCACTGCAACTTTTGCTTTCTGTCCAAAAAACATGTGATGAACGCGGTATTGAATGGCGAATGCAAGATGTTTCAGATGCCTTTTTAAGTGCTGAAAAATTACTGGGTCTGAACCTCTCAGGTAAAAATAAGAGGGCGCTATGAAAACGGCAATGACGGTGGATGACTCAAAAACCATGCGTGATATGGTGAGTTTCACCCTGAAATCAGCAGGGTTTGCAGTAAAAGAAGCTGAAGATGGTGTGCAGGCGTTATCCACGCTGGGAGACCAGCCGGTGGACGTGATTATTACAGATTTAAACATGCCCAACATGAATGGCATTGAGTTGATTCGGCAATTGCGCAGTAAGCCGGTTTATCAGGGGACGCCTATTTTAATGCTGACCACTGAGAGCGATCAACAAAAGAAAGTTGAAGGGAAAGCGGCCGGTGCAACGGGATGGATTGTTAAGCCGTTTGAACCGGCGCGATTGATTGAAGTGGTGAATAAAGTGGTGGTATGACCCGTGATTGATATCTCCCAGTTTGTCGGTACTTACCTCACGGAATGTCGTGAGCTGCTGGAGGAGATGGAGCAGCTTTTACTTGCCCTTGATGAGAGCCCGGATGCGGCAACTCTGGATGCTATTTTTCGTTGTGCGCATTCCATTAAAGGCGGCGGTGGGGCGTTTGGCTTTACGCGCCTTGTCAGCTTTACGCATACGGTTGAGTTTTTGCTTGATGAGTTGCGCGAAGGGCGGATGCAGCCATCGCAGGTGGTTATTGATGCGCTTCTGCAAACCGTGGATGTGATTGGCGCGATGGTGGATGCGGCGCAAAACGGCGAAGAGACGGACGCTGCTTTTGGTGTGGAGCTGGAAGAGCATTTACAGGGCTTGTTAGGCAATGAAGCGCCGGATCATGGTAATGCATTGGATGATCCGGTGATGGATCAACAGGCAAATGAGGCCGGTTCTTATCATATTTCATTTATGCCGCATGATACTCTGTCAAGGAATGGTAGCGACCCTATCGCCATCCTTAAAGAGTTGAGCCAGCTGGGTGAGATGCACATATTTTGTGATGAGAGTGACATTCCATTATTGCAGAATTTTGAGCCGGAGAAATCCTATTTGAGCTGGACTATTCAGCTTAGCGGGGATGTGACCAAAACGGCTATTCAGGATGCGTTCATGTTTGTTGAAGATGAGTGCGATCTGGAAATTATCGCTGACCGTGCGCCGATTGGTGCGGATGAAGAGAGTGCTTCAGGAATGCCCTACCATATTTATGATGATGCTATGGCGGGGATGTCGCAAGTGCGGCAAGAGAAGAAAAGTAAAGACCCCCTAAACGCCGGAGGTGATCAGGCAAAGGCAAAGCAGGCGACGGTTTCTTCCATCCGCGTGGATATTGATAAGGTGGATACGCTGGTCAATATGGTGGGTGAAATGGTGATAACGCAATCCATGATTGCGCAGCAGGTAACGGGGCTGCCGGTGGATCGTTTTCATGATCTTATTCAGGGCGTGGAGGAGCTTTCTCGTCACACGCGAGAGCTGCAGGATGCAGTGATGGCGGTGCGGATGCAGCCGGTCAAAACCATTTTTGCCCGATTGCCACGACTGGTGCGTGACCTTTCGCAAAGTCTTGGTAAAGACGTGCAACTGGAAGTGTCGGGTGAACAAACGGAAATTGATAAGACGCTGATTGAGCAACTCTCTGATCCGTTGACGCATATGATTCGTAATTCGCTGGATCACGGCATCACAAAGCCGGAGCATCGGGAGAGTGTTGGCAAGCCCAGGCGGGGAACGATTCGGCTTTCTGCCGATAATACTGGCGGGCGAATTGTGCTGACAATTTCAGATGATGGCGAAGGAATTAACCGTGGCAAGGTGAAAGAAAAGGCACTTGAAAAAGGTCTGATCTTTCAGCATCAGGAATTAAGCGATGAAGAGATTGACCAACTGATCTTTCATCCCGGTTTTTCAACTGCTGCAGCGGTTACGGATGTTTCCGGGCGTGGCGTTGGCATGGATGTGGTGCGGCGAAATATTGCCGAGCTTGGTGGAACCGTTGAGCTGGAAAATCATCCCGGCAAAGGAACAATTTTTTGTATTAGCCTGCCGCTGACATTGGCCATTCTGGATGGCATGATTGTCCGTGCCGGTGATGAAATGTATGTTGTGCCGATTAGCAATATTGTGGAGAGCATGTGCCCGGCAGAGGGTGAAATTCAGCCAACGCCAACCGGCGGGCAGGTGTTGAATGTGCGCGGGCATTATGTTCCGGTTATTTGCCTTCAGAAAACATTTTCCATTCCGAAATTATCAACCAGGGCGGATGCACGACGCCTGGTGGTGCTGGTGGAATCCGGCCGCAGTCAGCTTGGGGTGATGGTGGATGAAATTATTGGCCAGCAACAGGTGGTCATCAAAAGCCTTGAGGAGCATAGCGAGCCGGTGGCGGGTATTTCCGGTGCAACCATATTAGGCGACGGCAATGTGTCACTCATTTTAGATGTGGGTGGTTTGTATCGTGTTGCAACAGCCGCGCCCAAATTAAAGGAAGTGGCATGAAATTCTTAGCATGTAACCAGTGGCAAGAGGAGCAAACATGAACCAGATGGCGGAAAAGCAGGAGGAGGGAGCAAATATTGCTGCGGAGATGCATCAATATTTAAGCTTCCGGATTGAAGATAATCATTATGCGGTGGATATTATGCAGGTGCGGGAAATTCGTGGGTGGCAGGAAACAACACGTATTCCAAATGCGCCGAATTTTATGCGTGGTGTTATTAATTTGCGCGGCATTGTTATTCCGATTTTTGATTTACGCGCGCGTTTTGGTCAACATTTTACGGACGCAACGGAAAAGCATGTGGTGATTGTGCTGTGGGTTGGTCAGCGCACCATTGGCATGCTTGTGGACGCTGTTTCAGATATTCTGAATGTGACGTCGGAAGATATTAAACCCGCCCCGGAGCGGCATGATAGTGGCCTTAGTGGTGATTATATTAGTGGCTTAATTGCACTGAAACAAATGATGGTGGTGCTGCTGGATGTGAATCACCTTTTTGATCAATCTTCCTTAAAAACTGCCGCCAGCCTTGCGGAGGCGTCGTCATCGGGGCGGGCGTTAGAAAGTGATCGGACAAATACAAATTCTAATGAAAGTCACGGGGAGGAGACCTCGGAGAATGATGTCCTGACTCAGGATGAGGGGGCAGAGGCAACCGCCTAATAACAAACTAATTTTTATTCAAGTGATGGAGAAACTCATGAAAAAACAAGCGAATAATATAAAAATGGAGACGCAACTTATAATCGGTTTTGGAATTATTTTGACGATTCTGGTCATTGAAACAGCCGATGGCCTTTATCAATCTCTTCAGGGAAACCGTTTTGGAATAAACGAGGTGCTGCTTTTGGCGGGCTTAGTGATTGCAATCTATACAACCTTTACGACAACACGCCGCATTCGTGTTGAAAACATAACAATGCAGCGCAATCAGAGAGCGCTGGATGCCGTAACAAGTAATGTTATGGTGGCGAATCATGAGAATGTTATTACCTATATGAATGAATCCGTGATGAGCATGATGCGCATTGCCGAGGATGATATTCGGAAAGAGCTGAAAAACTTTGATACAAACCACCTGATTGGCACTTCCATTGATAATTTTCATAAGAATCCTGCGCACCAGCAAAGCATGCTTAAAGCGCTGAAAAGCACATACCGCACGCAGATTAAAGTGGGAGGACGCAGTTTTAACCTGATTGCCAATCCCATTATTGATGATGCCGGCAAGCGGCTTGGAACAGTGGTTGAATGGCTGGATGTGACTGCCGAGCTGGCGATTCAGGATGAGATTAACGATGTGGTGGAAGCCGTTGCAAATGGTGATTTCACTCAGCGGGTTCCTGAAGATAATAAAGAGGGTTTCCAAAAAGCATTGGCGGAGGGAATCAATCGCATCTCTGAAACATCACATACCGGGCTTTCAGAGGCGGTGGATATTATTCAGGCATTGTCCGAGGGTGATCTGACGAAACAGATTATGGGTGATTATAAAGGTACTTTTGATGAAATTAAACAGGCTGTAAACCGCACGGTAACGCAGTTGGCTGATATGGTGCAGAAAATTAAGGATGCCTCCAATACGGTCAATAGCGCTTCCAGTGAAATTTCATCCGGCAGTGCCGATCTTTCTCAGCGTACGGAGCAGCAAGCTTCCACATTGGAGCAAACGGCGGCCAGTATGGAAGAAATTACGGGTACGGTGCGGCAGAATAGTGAAAACGCCACCAATGCCAATAGCCGCACGAATGAGGCTGCAAAAGTAGCGGAAGAGGGCGGTAATGTGGTGAGCAGAGCTGTCAGCGCTATGTCCAGCATTGAGTCTTCGTCCAAGAAGGTGGTGGATATCATTAGTGTGATTGATGAAATTGCATTCCAAACAAATCTTCTGGCTTTAAATGCCGCCGTGGAGGCGGCGCGTGCTGGCGAAGCGGGCAAAGGATTTGCTGTGGTGGCGGCAGAGGTGCGCAAGTTGGCCGGGCGCTCTGCGGAGGCTTCCAAAGATATTAAAACGCTGATTAATGAAAGCGTGGAACAGGTGAATTCCGGCTCTGAACTGGTTAATAAAGCCGGGAAGACATTGGAAGAAATTGTAACATCCGTACGTGAGGTGGCGGATTTAATAGCAGAAATCAACAATGCCAGCGTTGAACAGACATCGGCAATTGAGGAAATTAATACTGCCGTGAGTCAAATGGATGAGGCAACGCAGCAAAATGCAGCGCTGGTGGAGGAAAATACCGCCGCGGCGCAGTCATTGGTGGAGCAATCACAGGATCTTGAAGAGCTGGTGAGCTTCTTCAGGCTGGATGAGAATGCAGGTAATGTGTTGAGAATTTCAGACCGCAGAAAGGCGGCAAACAATTCCGATATGCCGGCAGGTGCATCTCGGCCGGCTGCGCCTAAAAAGCTGGCTTCCTCAGGCGGTGCGCCGGCCTATGATGAGGGGTGGGAAGAGTTTTAAAGTAACATATTGCTTTTGTTGCCTTTAAAAATGTCCCGTGAATTTGATTTTTCCGATAAGGATTTCCGCTTCATTGTTAATTTGGTGGGACGCAGCACCGGGATTGTGCTCAAGGAACATAAGAAAGATATGGTCTATGGGCGGATTGTTCGTCGATTGCGTGCCACGGGGCTGAATAGTTTTTCAGATTATTGTGCTTTATTACAAGGGGCGGATGGCGAGGAGGAGATGGGCAATTTTGTGAATGCCGTCACAACCAACCTAACAAGTTTTTTCAGGGAATCGCATCACTTTGAACATTTGCGTGATGAGGTGTTAAAGCCTTTTTTTGAGATGCCTTCCGCACATGGCCGGCTGCGAATGTGGTCGGCGGGGTGCTCATCGGGCATGGAGGCATACTCCATGGCCATGACATTATTAGATGCCGGAGAGGGCAAGCTGGCCGGGAGGGATGCTAAAATTCTGGCAACAGATATTGATACCAACATGCTTTTGCGCGGCAAAGAGGGCATCTACCCTTTGAGTGAAGGAAATAAAATCCCCAGGCAATATATTGGAAAATACGCCATGCGGGATGCGGGAAATCAGCAGGTTGTGATGAAGGAAATAATTAAGCGCCATGTTTCATTCAAGCCGCTGAATCTTCTCAAAGAATGGCCGATGAAAGGAATGTTTGATGTTATTTTTTGCCGGAATGTAGTCATTTATTTTGATAAGGAAACGCAGCGGGAGATGTTCGCGCGGATGGCAAAACTACAACCTGGCGGAGCGTATCTCTATATTGGGCATTCGGAAAATCTACATAATGTTACGGATCAATATGCCCTGATTGGCCGCACTATCTATCAGCGGAAATAGATAATAATGAGCCATGCACGCACGCGCCGAAGTGATATTGAAGCCCATGTGGTTGGTCGTTTTGACGATAATATTAAGCGTTATTACGATGAAAATCTGGAGCGCACCGTAGTCAAATTAATGACGGGGGATTGCTATGTTTCTTCGGATCCAAGAGAAATGATGGTGACTATTTTGGGGTCATGCATTTCCGTTTGTATGCGTGACCCGATGGCCGGTGTGGCCGGGATGAATCATATCTTGCTGCCTACCGGGCGCGTGACGCAATGCCAGGTGGATTCAGGCTTTGCCAATCGCTTTGGAGCCTATGCCATGGAGGAATTAGTGAATGGGTTAATCAAACTAGGTGCCGTGCGTAGTCGTATGGAGACCAAAATTTTTGGTGGCGGCAATGTGATTAATAACTCTGCCATGATTGGTACGCGCAATGTTGCTTTTGTAAAAGAGTATCTCTCAAATGAAAAGATGGCCATTTGCGGGGAGCATGTTGGTGGAGATTATCCGCGCCGCATTCATTATTTTCCAGATACGGGAACGGTTAAAATGCGCTTGCTGAAACGTAAAGAAGATAAGCAGATTGTGGAAGAGGAGAAGCAATTTCAGAATACACTTTTTACACATGCGCCTTCATCCACCACAAGCGTGGAGTTGTTCTGATGGCAATTCGTGTTTTAATTGTTGATGACTCGCTACTGATCCGACAAATGTTCAGTAGCCTATTATCCGGCGATCCGGAGATTGATGTTGTGGGGATGGCGACGGATCCCATGGATGCGCGAGAGAAGATTAAGGCATTAAATCCCGATGTTATCACGTTGGATGTTGAGATGCCCAAAATGGATGGCTTGTCTTTTTTAGAAAAATTAATGCGGCTACGCCCGATGCCGGTCGTGATGGTTTCCTCCCTGACACAAAAGGGCGCAACGGCAACCATTCGCGCTTTGGAGCTTGGCGCGGTGGATGTTGTTCCTAAAGAAACCAGCACAAAATTTGATGCGGAGAGGCTAGGAGCCTTGTTGATTAGTAAAGTAAAACTGGCAGCCGCCAGCCGTCCAAGGATGGAGCGATATCTGGGGCAGACAAAATCGCATTCGGCAAATCAATCTTTAAGAAAAAATGGCATGATTGCGATTGGTTCATCCACGGGTGGCGTGGAGGCATTGCGCGAAATTCTGGTTAGCCTTCCGGCGGTGATGCCGCCCATTGTTATCACGCAGCATATGCCGCCGCTATTTACCAAAAGTTTTGCCGAGAGGCTAAACAGCCTTTGCCATCTTCATGTGCAGGAGGCCAAAAATGGCATGATGATTGAGGGAGGCAATGCCTATCTTGCTCCCGGTGACCGGCACCTGGAGTTTGTACCAAGAGCGGGTGGCGGCTTGCAGTGCCGGCTTCGTGATGGTGAATTAGTCTCCGGGCATCGCCCTTCGGTGGATGTGATGTTTCACTCCGTGGCGCGGCATGTTGGTAAAGGGGCGCTGGGTATTATTTTAACCGGCATGGGCAAAGATGGCGCAAAGGGGCTTCTGGCAATGCGAGAGCAAGGCGCCGTTACACTGGGTCAAAATGAGGCGAGCTGTGTTGTTTACGGCATGCCAAAAGCGGCAAAGGAGTTAGAGGCGGTGATGGCTGAGTGTGCGTTGACGCAGATTCCGGATAAAATAATTGATTTTTGCCAAAAGGAAGCGAATTAATTTAAATAAAGCAACTTATGGTATATATTGATGCTATGGAATGCAACTTTAAAAAGATTGATTCAGTCTATCATGTAATGCTTAGTGGGCGCTTTACCTTTGATGATCATGAACTGTTTCGTTCTATCATCAAAACATTTTCTAATAGTACAATTAAAAGATGTGAAATTGATTTAGCTGCGGTTGAATATATTGATTCGGCGGCGTTGGGGATGCTTCTTGTTGCGCGTGAAGAAAGTGCGGCAAACTATGTAAAACTTGTTTTGAAGCGACCAAGGGGGCAGGTGGCCCAGGTGTTTAGTGTCTCTCAGTTTGATAGCATATTTACGATTGAGGATCTTGTAAAAACATGAGGAAATCCCAGCGTATTTTGATTGTTGAGGATATGGCGTTCACCCGCACGGTGATTCGTCAGATTCTTGAGAGCAAAGGATATTGCAATGTCATTTCGGCATCTAATATTGCCCATGCGCTGGAGCTTACCTTCTCGCAAAAGCCGCATCTGGTTATTTTAGATCTTATTATGCCGGATGGAACGGGGATTGATTATTGCCAGAGATTGAAGGATGAGGGCTACCCGGAAATTCCTATTCTTCTGCTTAGTGCGACCACAAAAACAAAAGATATTGCTGAGGCTTTTGCGGCGGGCGCCACGGATTATATTCGCAAGCCCATCCAGCCGGATGAATTAATCGGGCGTCTTGAATTCCATATTGAGCGGCGGAGTATGAAACAACGTCTTGAAAAATTTGATCGGCGACTGGTTTCAGAGCTGGAAGTGGCCAGAAAAATGCAGGGCGGTTTAATGCCATCATCGGCGATGATTGAGGAAGTGTCGCGTAGATACCAGATTGATATTGCAGGCGTGAACGATGCTTCCGAAGAGCTGGGAGGCGATTTCTGGGGGCTGCACCCATTGAGTGATGACTTATGTGCGATATCT
Organism: Alphaproteobacteria bacterium; assembly: GCA_030429725.1. GTDB lineage: Bacteria > Pseudomonadota > Alphaproteobacteria > Rickettsiales > UBA8987 > JAUIEX01. Next base: position 34,955 of record JAUIEX010000008.1, on the reverse strand, counting down.
ATTGTTGATTTTTCAGGTAAAGGAATTGTTGCGGCGCTGAATGTTTTTCGAATGCACACATTGTTGCTGCGGCGAAATATTTTTGCGGATTCGCCGGCAACAACGCTCAAAAATATTAACAGTTATCTGCACCCGCTGCTGGATGCAGGGCAATTTGCCACGATGCAGATCATTTATTACGATCGTCGTCAAAAAGCCGTTACCATTGCCAGCGCCGGTGCGCCGAAGCCGGTTGTTATGGCTGCTGATAATCCATGCCAGCTCATTGATATTAAAGGAGTTCCCGTTGGGGTGAGGGCGGGGGTGTATTATGAAGAGTGCCGTTATGAGGTGTCTAAAGGGCTGTCATTGCTGTGCTATAGTGATGCATTGATTGAATCGCATTTAAAGAAAAAGAAGCCAATCTCCGAGGAGCAGTTAGTTGATCTTATGTCCGATTATTCCGGCCTTTCAAGTGAGGAGATTGTGCGCAACCTTTATGACAAACTTATCGAAGAGCATGGTGGCCGAAAATTTCGGGATGATCTGACCATAATTGCCTTTCAGGTGGCAGAAAGTGATAGTTAGGCTCTGCTGGCATATCCTGTGATTCAATAATCAGGGTGATGACAAAATCTCGGAGTTATATGTCAAGATGCTTGTACAAAATGAAAGCAATCCCTTGCGTTGTGTGATGTGATTCGTTAGTTCCATAACTATGCTTGAGTTTGTTATCATTCTGGTTTGCGCTGCGGTGATGAGCTATGTGCTGTGCTTTGGGCTTATTGCTATTTTAGGGCGACTGAGAGTGGTGGATAAGCCAAGTAAGCGGAGTAATCATGATGGTACGATACCCAGAGGTGGCGGTATTGGGATTCTGGTGGCTATGGGCGTTAGTTTGCTGTTGGCGGATTATTTCTCCCTTGTGCAGGATGATGCCGTTATTTGGAATTTATTTCCCGGCGTTGCCATATTGGCGGTGATTTCGTTTTTGGACGATATTTTTGGTGCCCCGGTCTGGTTGCGCTTGCCGGTGCAGGCCTGCGTGGTGGTTGCCAGTACGCATTTGCTGTTAGGAGATTTATCCATTTCTCATGGAGAGTTGCCGGAGTGGGCGGATAATGCGCTGGCGGTGTTGCTGTGGCTTTGGTTTATTAATTTATTTAATTTTATGGATGGTATTGATGGCATTTCTGCCGTTCAGGGAATTGTAATTGCGTTGGGGGTTTTCCTTGCCGCCGGATTAGTGCTTCCGGTTTTGCCGACGGAGTTGGGCGTGTTGTCGATTGTTATCTCCGGTGCGCTTGTTGGTTTTTTGGCGTGGAACTGGCATCCCGCAAAATTATTTCTCGGTGATGTTGGCAGTATTACGCTTGGCTATATTCTTGGCTTTCAGTTGCTTGAACTTGTTGCAATTGGCCTGTGGTATGTGGCCTTGTTATTGCCAATGTATTATTTGGCGGATGCGACATATACGCTGGTGAGGCGAATGGCGAGGCGTGAAAAGTTCTGGCATCCGCATTCAAATCATGCTTATCAGGTGGCCGTGCGGAGGGGGCGCAGCCATGCCAGGGTGGTCTCGCGCATTCTTCTGTTAAATATTGTGCTGCTTATTCTGGCCATTAATGCGATCATCCATCCTTCGTTAATGTGGGCTCTTCTGGTTGTTGGGGTTGGGCTAACGGCACTCCTGACATTGCGGTTTCTGCATATTGCCCCAAAGAAAAAATCAAGAAAAACAAGTATGTTATAGTGTGATTTTCAGGTGAATCTGCGTCCTGTCTTCGTTTTGGTTTATGATGTTTCTGTTGCGGTTGCAGCATTTTATCTGACAATGATTCTTCGCTATAATCAGGATGTTAAAGCTTTACCTGATATTGTCCTTCCCCTGTTAAGCTTAGCGCTGTTGAGTGCTGCCGGGGAGTTCATCTTTCAATTTCACAAGCGGATTTGGCGGTATATTTCATCCTATGATTTAATAGTGCTCATACAAATGGTGCTCCTGACATATGGCAGTTTTTTGCTGGTGATGTTTGTTTATAACCGCTTGGAAGGGATCCCGCGTTCCGTTATTTTATTTGTCCCATTATTACACATTGCGTTATTATCCGTGCCGCGAATTATTGCCAGAATGTTGGATAGGAAAAGTGAGTTTTCCATTTTTTTGAAAAATAAAAAAAGAAGTAAAATTAATGCATTAGTTGTTGGAATTAATGTAGATTCTGAACATTTTATTCGTGATTTGGTAACGGGCGTTTCCGGTGCGTATAACATTGTTGGAATTCTGGATAAGAATGAAAAACATCGAGGTAGATTGATTCATGGCGTGAAGGTTTATGGCCACCCATCCCAGCTTAGCCTTGTGATTGAAAAATGTAGAAAACGCCGCTCGCCGATACAAAAAATTATTCTGGCACCGGATCATCTGGATCATGAGGCGCTAAAGGCAATGATGCTTGAGGCGGAAGCCAATAGTTTAACTTTTGGCCGGCTGCGCCGGGTGACGGATGTTCAAAGCCAGCTAAATGAAGAGCGTGATTATGTGAAGCCGGTGCCGTTGGAAGATTTGCTGGGGCGGACGCAGCGGCCTCTGGATTTACCCAGAATGGAAAAACTCATTCATGGAAAGGCGGTTTTGATTACCGGCGCCGGGGGATCGATTGGCAGTGAGACTGTTCGTCAGGTGGCGGCGCTTCACCCGTCAAAAGTGATATTGTTAGAAGTTAGCGAGCATGCGCTTTATCAGATTGATCGGGAAATTGGCAGTTTATGGCCAACTCTGGACAAGCATGCAATTCTGGCCGATGTGCGTGATTATGGGCGTTTGGACCGTATCTTTCAAACATATCAGCCGGAGCTGGTTTTTCACGCCGCAGCAATTAAACATGTGCCTTTGGCTGAATTAAACCCCGGCGAAGCGGTGTTAACGAATGTGATGGGGACACAAAATCTGGCGCAGGTATGCCATGCTCATGGCGTTAAACAAATGGTTTATATTTCAACGGATAAAGCTGTTGAGCCAAGCAATGCCATGGGCGCAAGCAAGCGTGTGGCGGAGCGTTTAATTCAGAAATTAGCAGAGGGCTGGCGTGGAGATAAGCGCGCGCCATTATTAACGACTATTCGGTTTGGCAATGTGCTTGGTTCAACGGGCTCCGTTGTGCCACTTTTTCAAGAGCAAATTGCCGGTGGTGGCCCTGTGACGGTGACAGACCCTGCGATGGAGCGTTATTTTATGACGATTCGTGAGGCAATGGCATTGGTGATTCAGGCGGCGGCGATTGCTGAAGACCATGCTCCTTCCGGTGCGCCACTTTTTATTCTGGATATGGGTGCACCAATAAAAATTACGGACATGGCGGAGCAGCTGATTCGTTTGGCGGGTAAGCAGCCGCATACGGATATTAAGATTATCTATACCGGGGTGCGGGAGGGTGAGAAATTAACCGAGGAATTAGCGTATGATTTTGAGGTGATGGAGGCGACGGTGTGTGCGGATGTGCGCCGTGTTGTGAGTGGTAAGCCATCCGGTCTTGAGCTTCAGGAAGCGGAAGCGCTGGTGCAATTAGCAAAAGACGGCGAGCTTCAGAAGCTGCAACAAAAACTGATGAAACTGGCTCAATAGCAGCGGTTTACTTAAAGCTAAGCAGTGGGCCCCATGCGGGGTCTGAAGCTTCAACCGGAGTTTTACGTTTTGTGAGGTTATAGCCGGTTAAATCAACGCTATAAACATAGCTTTTGCCTGCGCGATTGGGGCTGGAGCGTTCCTGCCGTGTGAAGAGAATCACGCGGCCATTAGGTGACCATGTTGGCCCCTCATCCATGAAGCTTTCAGTGAGGAGGCGCTCGCCGCTGCCATCAGGTTTCATAACGCCAATATAAAATCTGCCGCCATACATGCGCGTAAAGGCAATAAGATCGCCGCGTGGGCTCCAAACCGGTGTGGCATAGCTTCCTTTGCCATAGCTGATGCGTTTAACATTTTCACCATCGGCATCCATCACGTAAATTTGAGGGCTGCCGCCACGGTCGGAATTGAAAGTAACCTGCTTGCCATCAGGGGAATAGGATGGTGAGGTATCAATGGCGGAATTAAAGGTGAGTCGCTTGCTGCTGCGTGAGGCAAGGTCAAGTGAGTAAATCTCACTATTTCCACGATTGGAAATGGACATGATCGCCTTTTTGCCATCAGGGGAGAAGCGCGGAGCAAAGCTCATTCCCTGAAAATTGCCAATCAACTCTTCCCGCCCGGTGGACATGTCATAGAGGTAAACGCGTGGCTGATTGTTGTAATAGGCCATATAAATAATGCGCTGTGATGAGGGGTCAAAGCGGGGTGTAAGCACCATCGTTCGGCCAGAGGTGAGGTATTGATGATTGGCACCATCCTGATCCATGACGGCCAGCCGTTTGGTGCGGTTATTCCAAGAACCGGATTCTGCAATATAGACAATCCGTGAATCAAAATAGGCATCTTCACCAGTCAGGCGGGTGTAAATGGCATCAGAAATCAAATGCGCAACACGGCGCCAGTTTGCTTTTGGGGCGGTAAATGAGCGCCCGGCAAACTGTTTTTCCGTAGCCATGTCCCATAAACGAAAATCAACGACAATATCAGCGCCATTCTCACGAATCGCACCGGTTAACAGGGATTGTGCCTTAATCTGCCGCCAATCGGCAAAGCGTGGCACCGCACCCACATTAACATCTGTCTGGATGAATGCGCGTGGATTGATGGCCCGAAAGAGGCTTGAGCTTTCAAGGTTATTTTGAATGACTGCGGCTATCTCCCGCCCCAGAACCTGATTATTGGCCGTGGCGGAGAATGCAGGCAGCGCAATGGAAATTGGCTCCACAACACCACGGGTGATGGTCAGTCGATTAACCTGCGCGTTAGCGCTGCTGATGAGTGTTAGTGTTATGATAGAGGTGAGAAATATAAAGCGCTTGATCATAGCCTTTCTGATAGCAGGTTGTGAAAGCGCTGTGAACTGTCTTAATGCGGTTATTGATAGAGCCAGGAAGATTTTCCCCACATTGGCCGGTGGATGGAAATGGCCTCCGCATCGGTTTCTTTGGCGGCGTAAGGCGGGCGCTTATAAGCAATGAAGGGTAAAATTCTCTGAAGCCCAATGCGAGAGAGTATGCCATGTTGATTGATCCACTCAGCATAAGCAACATATTCCGGATAGCGAGAAAGGTGATGCTCCTCCGTGCGTGCCCGCAGATAATAGATGGCATTAACGCCAGCCAGCAAAAGGCAGGCCTGAAAAGACTCAGCCAGAGAATTCTGTATCAGGAAGGGAGCGGAAATCAGCCACCAACTAAGATTTTTGGTGACATAAGCCGGGTGGCGGAACCAGCGATATGGGCCATTGGTGATGATGCCACGATAGGTGAGGTTAGAGAAGCGATAACCAAAGGCAATGGTGGCATAAGTATAAATGCTGACAAGCAGCAGAATGAGGCTGCCCCAAATAGCATAAAGCGCCGTGTTATTTTCAAGCCAGTCCCCCCAGAAATGGTTGTTATCATAGGCAAAAAACTGGCTGTAAAGCAGCATTGTCCAGAAAGGTGGATAGCAGGCAATGGCCATCCCCCATCCAAGTAACGTGGGCTCGGAGCTTCTGATATGTGTGTCCAGCAACTTCATGGTGAGGACATAGCCAACGGCGGCAAAAAGCACATCAATAAGAAAAATCATGGGATAGAAAAAGTTATAGAAGTTTTTAAAATTATTGGTAACGGTCGAAAAATCAACGGTCATAAAAAAAGTGATATTTTGGAACAGAAAAATAGTCATCAGCGGAATGAAGAAGGCTTTCACCAGCCAGTCCCTGAAATGAGGAAGAATCACGTGGGAATCACATGGGCGCTGACGCAGAAGCATTTCCGCTAAGATAAGGTATGAATCCTCCGCAGGGTTAATTTGTTTGCGATCAACCAGCCAAAAATATACCGGCGCGGCCATCAGCCAAAGGCGAAAGAGTGGGATGGCAGCATTAAAAAAAGGTTGATAGAAATCAGTATGATATAGCGGAAAAAGCCAATAAAGAAAAGCGATGAGCGCGAATGTGGCATAGAGAGTGAGTAATTTAAGCGCCACGCGCTTGAGGCGCCCGTTACTGTTTTTCTTTGTCTGCTCACGGGAGAGTTTGGCCAGCCCGGTGGAGGGGGCATATTGTTTTTTTCGAACCACAAGATCGGTGATGATGAGCGGCAGGCAGACGGCAAGATAAACAAAGAAAGCAATTTCCCATGTTTGTGTGCCCTTCGGCGCGTGATCGCGCATGAAAAGCAAAGCAATAACACCACAGCAAAGTGCAAAAATATTCAGCCCAATATGGCTGACGGAGCGCGGTGGCATGGAGCGCTGCGTCATCATGCTGGCCTCAGGGTGTGCCATAATTTTCTTTTTGTTTTTCAATGAGCAAAGCCAGATAAAGTCCCATCTCCTGATAGCCTTCAGCTGTTTGAGTTTTGGCGAAGCAATATGTCATGCCGGGGCAGTGGGTATCATGGCTGGTGGCCAGCGCAATTTTTTTAGCACGCAGCATGGCCGTATGCCATGCAATGGGCAGGGTGCGATAAGCCGCGCCGAAAATGCCATCCCGAATATCATGAACAAGTTTTGTGCCAGCCCCGCCGGATGAGGTTTTGCTGCCTAGCCGCTCGCCGCCCGGCTGAACAGGGAAGCCGTTATCCGTTAACAGGCAGGTAATATGGCGAGACGTATCCCGCAGCAAATCACACGCCTCCGAGAGGGTGCCGACATGGATAATTTCATGGCCGGGAAATGCCTTTTCCAGACCTTCTTTTTGAATTGCCGCCTGCTCCGGCAAATCTTCAACCATGAGTGCAATAGGCTTCGTCATATCGTTATCCCACATTTAAACTGAAGTTCAGGATAACAGATTTAAAACCTGTGATTAGAGCAATTGTAATGAAAAGCGTGGCTGAAGCCGCGCTTTATTTATTCATCGTATCAAAAAACTCATCATTGGTTTTGGTGCGGCGTAATTTTTCCAGCAGGAATTCCATGCCATCAACACCACCCATCGGGTCAACAATACGGCGCAGCACCCAGACTTTCTGCATTTCGTCTTTGTCATAAAGCTGTTCTTCATGGCGTGTGCCGGATTTGGTAATATCAATGGCCGGGAAGATACGCTTATCTGCCAGCTTACGATCCAGTACAATTTCACTGTTACCCGTACCCTTGAACTCTTCAAAAATCACCTCATCCATCCGGCTTCCGGTTTCAACCAGTGCCGTGCCGATAATGGTAAGCGAGCCACCTTTTTCGATATTCCGTGCCGCACCAAAGAATCGTTTCGGACGTTGCAGGGCATTGGCATCCACACCACCGGTCAGAACCTTGCCGGAGGAGGGAACAACGGCGTTATAGGCACGAGCCAGACGCGTAATTGAATCAAGCAGAATCACAACATCCTTGCCATGTTCAACCAAGCGCCGTGCTTTTTCAATCAACATTTCAGCCAGCTGCACATGGCGCTGGGCAGGTTCATCAAAAGTTGATGACACCACTTCACCTTTAACGGAACGCTGCATATCGGTTACTTCTTCCGGGCGTTCATCAATAAGCAACACCATCAGAGTTACTTCCGGATGGTTGACCTCAATCGCTTGAGCAATGCTCTGTAGGAGAACGGTTTTACCGGAGCGTGGCGGTGCAACAATCAATGCGCGTTGCCCCTTACCCAGTGGTGAAACAAGATCAACCACGCGGTTGGAAATATATTTCTTTTCACCTTCGCCAAATTCCATGCGCAGGCGCTCATCAGGATAAAGTGGGACTAAGTTATCAAAATTAATTTTACGGCGAACGCTCTCAACGCTATCGCCATTAATGGTATAGATGCGTGATAAGGCAAAATAATGCTCGCCCGGTTTTGGAGCCCGCACTTCACCCTGAATAGTGTCGCCCGTGCGTAAGCCAAAACGGCGAATAAGATGTGGCGGAACATAGACATCGTCCGGCCCGGTGCGATAATTAACCTCTTGATAACGAAGAAAGCCATAGCCATCTTTCAGTGTTTCTAATGTGCCTTCGGCAACAATTGTTCCTTGTGTTGCCAGTGCTTTTAGCAGGTTAAAAATTACATCCGGTTTTAACATGCCGGTGATATTTTCAACGCCGGCTTCTTCTGCCATTTCCCAGAGTTCTTTCATGGGGAGCAGGCGCAGATCCTTGGAATAAAGAACATTTTTGCTGTCCATGTCATCCGGAAAGCCGGTTTCAATTGGATCATTCGGGTTGATGTCCGGCAGTCCGGCTTCGCGCTTGTTATGCCGAGCGCCACCGCCACGTTGTTGTTTATTGTTATTATTGCGGCGGTTATCGCGACCCTTGTTGTTGCGGTCATGTCGCTGGTTATCCTGCCTTGAATTATCATATCTGTTATCGGAATCCTGTGCGTTGGAAGCGTTATTTTCCGTTGAATTCTCACTGCGCGGCTCTGCCTGCTTTGGCGCGGCGGCAACCTTTGGCTCATTCGCAGTTTCGGAGGTGGTATTTTCCTCTGCTTTACGTGGGCGCCCGCGACGTTTTGGTGCGGATGTTTCTGCGCTATCATTATTTGAAAGTGAGAGAGTTGAATCTTTTAGCTGGCTGCTTTCGGAAGCGGCTTCTGTCATAGTAAAACCATTTGGTTGTGGTTAAGTTCAATATAAAAGTGAAATAGCGCCCCGCAGAAAACTCAGTTATGTGAGCGTGGCGCCCCTGCAAGTGATGCAGTGGGGTCAGTATGCCCAATATCATTAAAGTTGCAAGCGCTATTTTGAGGTTGCTAGGGATCACCGGCGGTGCTACATGCACGATGCAAGGAGAAACCATGTCTTTGCATTCCAATATTCGCGATATTCCCGAAGCCTTAACATTTGATGATGTGCTGCTTGTTCCGGCACATAGTGAGGTGCACCCGGCGTCCGTTCAAACACAAACAGAAATTGCTGCCGGTATTAAGCTTGGCATCCCGTTGATTTCTGCGGCAATGGATACGGTAACGGAAAGCGGGCTGGCCATCACAATGGCGCAGCAGGGCGGCATGGGCGTAATCCATAAAAATCTGACCATTGAAGAGCAGGCCAACGAGGTGCGCAAGGTTAAGAAATTTGAATCCGGTATGGTTATTAACCCCATTACGATTCACCCGGATGCTTCCTTGCGGGATGTGTTGGCACTGAAGGAAGAGCATCAGATTTCCGGCATCCCTGTGATTGAGAAGAGTGGCAAACTGGTTGGGATTATTACCAACCGCGATATTCGTTTTGCGGATAATCTGGATGATACGGTGAGCGCATTGATGACAAGGGAATTAGTGACGGTGACAGAAGATGTTTCCCGCGAGGAAGTGGAAAAATTGCTTCATAAACACCGTATTGAGCGTGTGGTGGTGGATGATGCCGGGAAGTGTATTGGCTTGATCACGGTGAAAGATATTGAAAAATCACAGACTTTTCCAAATGCGGCAAAGGATAAGCATGGCCGCCTGCGTGTGGCAGCTGCCGTGGGTGCGGGTGCGGCCGGGCTTGAGCGTGCCATGGCACTGGCGGAGGCCGGCGTGGATATTATCACCATTGATACGGCGCACGGGCATGCGCAGGCTGTGTTGGAGACAGTATTAAGCGTTAAGAAAGCATTGGGCGGCCGTGTTAAAATTATTGGTGGCAATATTGCAACCGAAGCAGCGGCTCAGGCATTAATTGATGCCGGGGTGGATACGGTGAAAGTGGGCATTGGCCCCGGCTCAATCTGCACCACGCGGATTGTTGCGGGCGTGGGCGTGCCACAGCTTTCTGCAATTATGAACGTGGTGAATTTGTGCCATAAAGCTGGCGTTAAGGTTATTGCTGATGGCGGAATCAAGTTTAGCGGTGATGTGGCGAAGGCAATTGCCGCCGGTGCAGATTGTGTAATGATTGGAAGCCTGCTTGCAGGAACAAAAGAAAGCCCCGGAGAGGTGATTCTCTATCAGGGGCGTTCTTATAAAGCCTATCGCGGCATGGGCTCTGTTGGTGCAATGGCCAGAGGAAGTGCGGATCGTTACTTCCAGGAGCAGGTGGACGACCAGATGAAGCTGGTGCCTGAAGGTGTGGAAGGGCGTGTGCCTTATAAAGGAAGTGCTGCCAGTGTTGTGCACCAACTGGTTGGAGGGCTGAAGGCCGCCATGGGCTATACCGGCAATGGAGATATTGCCGCGATGCAGTCTTCCTGTGGGTTTGTGCGTATTACCAATGCAGGTTTAAAAGAATCCCACGCGCATGATGTAACCATCACGCGGGAAGCACCTAACTACCGGATTGGCTAGTGGCGCGGTGAGTTATAAAAGCGGCGGCATTCATCTGGTGATGCCTGAATTTACGCGGATTTTTTGCGCCGTGTGGCCGGTTTCTTGGTGGCGCCTTTAGCGGCGCGTGCTTTAATTAATTCAACAGCCTGTTCTAACGTGACATCCTCTGGCGTGACGTTTTTTGGTAATGTGGCATTGGTTTTCTTATGTTTTACATAGGGGCCATATTTCCCATCATAGACGGCAATTTCACCGCCATCCGGGTGCTCACCCAACTGCCGCAGCGGTTCAGCGCCACGAGGCTTTTTCTCTGCGGCTTCAGCAATAAGCGTCACCGCGCGGTTCATCCCAATGGTTAGAACGCTATCTTCCCCTTTGAGGGAAATGAATTTCTTATCATGCTGAATATAAGGGCCATAACGGCCATTATTTGCGGTTATTTTCTTGCCTGTTTCAGGATGAATGCCGACTTCGCGCGGCAGTGCCAGCAGGCTGACTGCCTGTTCTAAGGTAACATTTTCGGCATTCATGCCTTTTGGCAGGCTGGAGCGTTTTGGTTTAGCGCCATCGGCCGCTTCACCAAGTTGCACGTAAAAGCCATAAGGGCCTTTGCGGAGGGAAACATCATCACCGGTTTCCGGGTGAGAGCCAAGAATTTTTGTGCCCTCTAACGTTTTTCCTGCAGATTCATTTTCAGTGGCATTGCCGGAAAGTTGCGTGGTGTGGCGGCAGTCCGGGTAGTTAGAGCAGCCAATAAACGCGCCAAATTTTCCGAGCTTTAAACTTAATGTTCCATCCGCACAGGATGGGCAGGTGCGGCGCTCCTCCAGCGGGGCATCTCCGGGGAAGAGGAGATGTTCCAGCTCTCGGTTAATTTCAGTAATGACCTGTTCAATTTTCAATTCCATGGCAGCATCAACGCAGAGAGAAAAATCCCCCCAGAAACGCCGCAATGACTCTTTCCAATCCATTTCGCCGCTGGCAATCACATCCAGCTCGTCTTCCAGTGTGGCGGTAAAATTATATTCCACATAGCGTGGAAAAAAGTTGTGTAAAAAGGCTGTGACGATTCGGCCGCGAGGCTCCGGATTGAAGCGCTTTTGTTCAAGTGTTACATAATCTCTATCTTGTAACACACTGATAATACTTGCATATGTTGACGGCCTTCCGATGCCAAGCTCTTCCAGGCGTTTGACCAGGGATGCTTCCGTGAAGCGCGGCGGCGGCTGGGTGAAATGCTGCGTGGCGAAAGGGTTTTCTGCATTGGGGTTTTTATCATCTTTAGCCACTTTGCCCAATGTAACGGACTGTTTTTCCGTCAGTGGTGGCAGGATCACGCCCTCATCATCATCGGTAGCTTTATCATCCCAGCCTTCGCGATAGGCTTTATAGAATCCGTCAAAGCGAATGGTGGAGCCGGTGGCGCGGAAGATGTATTTTTGATTGTCCGTCACAATATCAGCCGAAACCTGATCCATAACCACGGATTCCATCTGGCTGGCAATCAGGCGCTTCCAGATAAGATCATATAATTTAAACTGGGCATCATTGAGGTATTTTTTAACGGATTCCGGCAGGCGTTTGGGATCCGTTGGGCGGATGGCTTCGTGCGCTTCCTGTGCATTTTTCGCCTTTTTAGAATATGTGCGGGGTTTTTCCGGTAAATAGGCTTTGCCATATTTGCTCTCAACCAGATCACGTGCGGCAAATAGAGCTTCCGGTGCGATGTCCGTTCCGTCGGTACGCATATAGGTAATGAGACCCGATGTTTCGCCTCCAATATCAAAACCCTCATAGAGTTTTTGGGCAACTTGCATGGTCTGCTTGGCGGAAAAACCAAGCTTGCGGCTGGCTTCCTGCTGCAAGGTGCTGGTGGTGAAGGGGGCGTAAGGATGGCGTTTGACTTGCTTTGTCTCAACTTTTGCCACGTGGTAATTAGCATTATTCAACGCCGCTAAAACAGAGGTGGCAGAGGCTTCATTATTAAGCGAGAGCTTCTGCAGTTTGATGCCATCCGCATGGGTAAGACGCGCCTGAAAGCTGTTGCCATCTGCTTCAAAAATGCCATGAACTTGCCAGAATTCATCGCTTTTAAAGGCTTCAATTTCCGCTTCACGATCACAGATAATACGTAGAGCAACCGATTGAACGCGGCCGGCAGAGCGGCTGCCCGGCAATTTTCGCCACAGCACAGGAGAGAGGTTAAAGCCCACCAGATAATCCAGCGCACGGCGTGCCTGTTGTGCGTTGACCAATGCCAAATCAATATCACGTGGGTGATCCAGCGCGTCCAGCACCGCTTTTTTCGTGATAGATGAGAAGGTAACACGTTGAACCTGCTGGTCTTTTAATGCTTTCTTTTGTTTTAATGTTTCAAGAACATGCCATGAAATGGCTTCGCCTTCACGGTCAGGGTCGGTGGCGAGGATGACTGAATCTGCATTTTTAACGGCATCCGTGATGGCTTTGACATGTTTTTTTGAGTCTGCCGAGACTTCATACTCCATGGCAAAATCATCATCCGGGCGCACGGAGCCGTCCTTTGAAGGAAGATCACGAATATGACCAAAGCTTGCCAATACGGTATAGTCTTTGCCCAGATATTTGTTGATCGTTTTGCACTTGGCCGGGGATTCAACAATAACAACGTTTTTCATACATACTCTCTTTTAGTCATGCGCTTTATGTGGGAAAGGGGGTAGATACGTCAAGCATTCCTGCGTAAAAAGCTAAAAAACATTGGAAAACCTGCCTTGCCTTTGCGTTCATAGCGCGTTTGATGATGTCCATCTGGTGGCGCAAGACAATCCTGATAGGTTCTGGCCTGAAGCTCAAATTCCTCTGAATTGGCAAAATGCACAAGAGACCATTCCCGATAATCGGCATGGTCGGAGGCAAGAATAAATTGCCCGCCCGGCATGATAAGGCGAGCACTCTCTTTGATGAAATCTGCTTGAATCATGCGGCGTTTCCAGTGGCGTTTCTTGGGCCATGGATCCGGAAACATAAGATAGATACGATGAAGAGAGGCTTCCGGCAGGGCGGACATAAGAATGCGTGCATCCTGATTCCAGATTTTGAGATTGGAGAGTTGCTTGCCGCTTTTTTCTTCGTGCTGATGGATGGCTGCGATGCAGCTGGCAACGCCCTGAGGGTACATTTCACAGCCGATAAAGCCCGTTTGCGCTTCGTGAAGGGCGCGATAAAGAAGATGCTCTCCGCTGCCAAAGCCAATCTCTAAAGCGTAGTCATGCAGGTTGGCTTGTTTAAAAACAGAAGATGGCTCTAATGGGGCTGCGTGGCAATCGATGCTTAATCGTGGCAGAAGATGATTGACCAGTTCCTGTTGCGCAGGACGCAGCGGCCGCCCCTGACGGCCGGAGGTTGTCATAATGATGCGGTGATGCTGCTTGGTGTCTGTCATAAGGTGGGGTTAAAAATCAACGGCATTATCGTCGGCATAGGGCGTTAGAAAATCAGTGTCCACAGGCATATTTTCTGCTGCAGGTTGAGTGTCGCGCAGGCTGTAAGGAAGCCAGGTCGCCAGCGACGGCATGATGGCAATAAGAAACAGGACGATAATTTGAACTGCAATAAAGGGCACAACGCCACGGTAAATTTGTATGGTTTGAATGCTGGAATCCACCACGCCGCGCAGGTAAAAAAGAGCAAAGCCAAAAGGCGGGGTAAGGAAGGATGTTTGCAAATTAATGGCGATCATAATGGCAAGCCAGATGGGATCCGCGCCCATTAATAATAAAATGGGAACGACAATGGGAACAACAACAAAAATGATCTCGATGAAGTCGAGCAGGAAGCCCAGTAAGAAAATGGCAATCATCACAATCACTAATGCGCCGAATAAGCCGCCGGGCAGGGAGGAGAGCATTGTGTGAACAATATCATCCCCGCCATAGCCGCGAAAAACCAAAGTGAAGAAAGATGCTCCGATTAAAATACCGAACACCATGGCTGAAATAAGTGCCGTTTCACGGCAGCAATGGCGCAGCGTGTGATACGATAATTTCCCCCGCGCCGTTGCCAGAACTAGCGCCCCAACTGCCCCAACGGAGGCAGATTCCGTTGCCGTGGCAATGCCGCTTAAAATGCTGCCAAGCACAACTGTCATCAGCAGAAGTGGCGGCGCCAGAACTTTCAGCGCCTGTAGATAAAGATGTTCTTCCCGGTCTTTAGAGCGTGCTCTGGGGATGCTGGCGGGTTTCAAATAGCTCTGGATAAGGAGCAGGGTAATATATCCCACAACCAACATGCCGCCGGGAACAAGTGCGCCCATGAATAAATCCGCAACGGAGACAGGTTCAGCCGACATGTTTCCAAGCTGCATTTGTGCCGTTTGGTTGGCATTGGAAATCTGATCGCCAAGCAGAATTAAAACGATTGAGGGCGGGATGATCTGCCCTAATGTCCCCGCCGCGCAGATGGTGCCTGTGGCAATTTCAGGGCTGTATTTATTGCGCAACATGCAGGGCAGGGAGATTAAGCCCATGGTCACGACGGTGGCACCAACAATGCCCGTGGAGGCGGCAAGCAATGCCCCAACAAGGACAACCGAAATGCCAAGCCCGGCGCGGGCATTGCGGAAGCAGGATGTCATAGTTTCCAGTAATTCCTCGGCAATTTTAGCGCGCTCTAACACCACACCCATAAAAACAAAAAGTGGCACAGCCAGCAGAAGTGGGTTAGTCATGGTGCCATAAATTCGGCTGGGCAGCGCCTCAAGATAGCCTAAATCAAATGCGCCAAGAAAATGGCCGATCACAGCAAACCAGACACTAACCCCCGCTAAAACAAAGGCTACCGGAAAGCCGGTGAGAAGCATGGCGCAGAGAGTGATAACAAAAAGCAGGAGAAGTATTTCAGCCATAAGCCGGTATGTTTAGCAGCCTTAGAGCCATTTGCACAGATACAAGATGCGCTCTCTTGTAAGCTTATGCGGCCAGCTGATTGCGTGGTACTTTGGTGAACAGGCGGAAGAAGTTTTCTGTGGTGGCGCGCGCAACGTCATCCAGCGCGATGCCGCGCACCTCCGCCAGCATTTCTGCCGTGTGGAGGGTGTAAGCCGGGGTGTTCGATTTGCCGCGATGAGGCACGGGTGCCAGGTAGGGCGCGTCAGTTTCCACCAGCAGGCGTTCTAGCGGAAAATTGCGCGCGCATTCGCGCAGTTCATCGGCTTTTTTAAAGGTGAGAATGCCGGAAAAGGAAATGTAGCCGCCTAGCTCCAGTGCTTTTTCACCCAATGCACGGCTGGAGGAAAAGCAATGCAGCAAAAATGGAAATTCCCCCTTGGCGGTTTCCTCCGCCAGAATAGCGGCGGTGTCCTCTTCTGCGTCGCGCGTATGCACAATCAGCGGCAGGTTAAGTTTGCGGCTGACATTAATATGCCGCCTGAAAAGTTCCTGTTGCTCTTTGCGCGGGCTATGTTCGTAATAATAATCCAGCCCGGTTTCACCGATGCCGATAATCTTCGGATGGTTGGCTTCCTGCGTCAGCTCGGCCTCTGTCACATCCATGTGGGTTTCGGCTTCATGCGGGTGAATGCCAATGCTGCCATAGATGCAGCCATGCGCGGTGAGGGCTTTTACTTCCGCAAAATCGCTGCGCTTGGTGCTGATGGTTTGCATCAGGCCAATGCCGGCATCTTTCGCGGCATTCAGCGTGGCGGTCATATCCGCAAAATCCGGATAATTCAAATGGCAGTGGGAATCAATAAGCATGGCCTAGCTTCTACCAAGCCCAAGCCGTTCCTTCAACAGAAGCCATGCAAATTTAGAATTGGTGTTGAGGTAGCGCTTCCACATGCGGCGAGGCTCCTGCACGATGCGGTAAAACCACTCTAATCCGGCATTTTGCATCCATTTCGGTGCGCGGTTCACATGCCCGGCAATAACATCCACGCTGCCGCCCACTCCCATCAGGAAAGGCACATTAAACGCATCTTTATATTTTTTCAGCAGCCGTTCCTTGTGAGGTGTTGTCATGGCGATAAACAGGCAATCCGCACCGGAGGTGGCAATGTCCTGCACCAATGCCGCTTCTTCCTCGGCAGTAAAATAGCCGTTACGATACCCGGCAAATTGAATGGCCGGATGGTTGGCCTGAATATTCCGCACGGCCTGTTCCAGCACGGGTTGCTTTGCGCCAAGAATGTAAGGTTTGAAGCCTTTTTCTGCGCAAAGAGCCAGAAGATTTTCCATCAGATCAACGCCCGCCACACGCTCCGGCACGTTGTGGCCACAGAAACATGCGCCCCAGACCACGCCCATACCGTCAATGTTAATAAGGTCACTTCCGCTAACATCTTCCCGTAACTCGGCGTCGTTTTGCATATGCACCAGCTTGGCCACATTCACCACCACATGCTGAAGGCGCTTTCGCTCACGCATTGCGGTTTCAGCCAATGCGAGTGTTTCCTCCATGGTCAGTGGGTCAATTGGGCTTCCCAGAAACACAAAACGCCGCTGCATCAATGATTCCGGCAGCATTATCGCGGGCATGCTTGACATAACTACTCCTTCTCTCAAGATACGCATATGGAAAGCACGCTCAATCAAAAGGTTGCAGAAATTCTGCCATTACTGGAAGAAACCATGCGGCGTGATGATTTTGCCGGGTGGGATCCTTTCGATGCATTAAATTCCCGACTTTTTAATGCCACGCCCTTGGCAAAAATCCGGGTTTTTCGGTTGCCATGGTTGCAGTTTTTTAAACGTAGCCCGATTAATTTTCGCGGTTTAACGCGGACACCCAAAACAACCAATAGCAAAACCATCGGCTTGATGCTGCATTCTTACGTACTGTTGAATCGGCGTCAAATGGCTGCAAAACTGCAGGAAAAGTTACTTTCCATGCGTGTGTCGAATGTAGAGATGTGGGGGGCGGCGGCCTGGGGCTATCCTTTTGCATGGCAGGCAAAGGCCTTTTATGTGCCGGAAGGGGTTCCCAATGTGGTGTGTACGGCTTATGCCCTGCGCGGGTTGGAGGCTAATAATGCTGCATCTGCAAGTTTATGTATGGAGGCGGCAAGGTTTGTTGAGCGTCATTTAGTCAGGAAAACTACCGATGGTAAAACCTATCTGGCCTATGTGCCCGGCAGTGATGCGATGGTGCATAATGCCTCTTTATGGGCGGCGTGGATATTGCTGAAAGGTTGGCGTGCCGGTGGCGAGGGGCGATGGCGCGAGATCGCACAGGCTGCCATAGCCTACACGCTTTCTGCGCAGGCGGAAGATGGCAGTTGGCCTTATGGCGAGGCGCCTCATCATCAGTTTATTGACTCTTTCCATACGGGATATAATCTGGAAGTGCTGCACCGCGTGCGG
Source organism: Alphaproteobacteria bacterium (assembly GCA_030429725.1). Taxonomy (GTDB): domain Bacteria; phylum Pseudomonadota; class Alphaproteobacteria; order Rickettsiales; family UBA8987; genus JAUIEX01. The sequence continues at coordinate 17,323 of JAUIEX010000008.1, read as the reverse complement.
GGCATTTTGAGCGTTTTAGGTGATGCTATGGAGGGGAGCGACGATGCTATTGCTCGGGGCATGGCGTATTATCAGCGTAGCTTTTTCGGCGAGGACGGCACGCCATATTATTATGCAAATCAGGCGGGTCCGATTGATTGTCATAACGCAGCGCAAGCCATGGTAACGCTGTTGACTATTGCGCCGGATCAAGAAAAAACCGCATTGGCCGGCCGGGTGTTGAGGTGGACGATAGAACAGATGTGGAATAATAAAAAACTTTATTTTACATACCAAAAGAAAAGATATTTTAGGAATAACATTAATTATATTCGTTGGACGCAAGCATGGATGTTTCATGCTTTGGCATTGTGGCAGTCAGGCAATAAGAAGTGAGATCAGGAAACTAACCCTTCGAGTGATCCGTTATAGATACCGGCGTTAAATTCAGTGATTTCATAACGCGCAACATTGGCCAGGATATAAGGATCTTTTTCCATAATCTCGATGATGGCTGCTTTAGCGGGGGCATTGGCCATAATGATGCTGCCGTTCGCCACGCCCTGCCCATCCGCCGTGCGCCCGGCGATAAGAAAAACATCCTTGGCAAAATATTTATTGATATGGTTTAAATGATCCTGACGGTGTAGATCAACTTCAGTCAGTGGCTTTGTGTAATGGCTTTGTATAATAAACATGCTTATGCAATTATAGCGCGAGAAAAGGTGTGGCAATGTTTGAATTAAATTCACGTCTTGTTGAGGATTCTTTTGAGTTTACGGAATGGCCTGTTTGCAACATCCGGGTGATGAATAATGCTTTTTTCCCATGGCTGATTCTGATACCCCGTATTGAGGGTGTCAAAGAACTCATCGACTTGCAACCTGTAGATGCATCCATGCTGTGGGATGAGATGCTTCGCGCGCAAACGGTGCTGCAGGAAATCTTTCAGCCGGATAAACTGAATGTTGCCGCGCTGGGGAATCAGGTTTCACAGCTGCATGTGCATGTAATTGCGCGTTGGCAGGGCGATAAATCGTGGCCCAACCCTGTTTGGGGTGGCGCATCCGTGCCCTATACGGAAGAATTATGGCAGGAAATGAAAGAACGGCTTTCTCCACTTGTTGATGCTTTCTAAAAACGCTATAAGACAGCCCCACACTGTGCCTCGGTGGTGGAATTGGTAGACGCGCCAGACTCAAAATTTGGTATCCGCAAGGATGTGTCGGTTCGACTCCGACCCGAGGCACCATCGTTTTTATGGATGAGAGTCTTGGTTTTTCATCCTTTATTTCTTTTCCGTAATGCCAGAAAGGTTTAAGCAGATGTCATGAAATATGGTCGTCAAATAGTTTCCGGTTCATTATGGACGGTTCTTGAAACGGCAGGTGTGCAAATTTTTGGCTTTGTTGCGCTGGTTATACTTTCCCGTGAGCTATTGCCGGAAGATTTTGGCTTGATTGCACTGGCGATGGTGTTTTCAAATTTATTAAAAATTGTTGCTGAATGTGGCCTGACGCCAATTCTGGTTTCCAGTCAGGATGATGAGGAGGAAGGGCTTTCCACAGCATTTTATACCTCCTTGCTTTTGGGCTGCGTTATGGCGGCGGGGCTTTATGGCTGCGCCGAGCTTGTGGGTGCTATGTTTGGCAATCCCTTGCTGGAGCATATTGTTAAGATTTTTGCTCTGATTCCCATTTTTTACAGCCTGAATACCGTGCCGCATGCGCTCATGCTAAAACATCACCAGTTTAAATGGATTTCCATACGCAATGGCTTGGGTGCGGTGCTTTCGGGTGGGTTGGCAATCATAATGGTTTTGCAGGGGTATGGCATTGATAGTCTTATTTATCAGCAGCTTTTTTCGGCTATTTTCGTAACGTTATCTTTCTGGGTTGCCTGCCATTGGTATCCCAAATGGCGCTTTTCTTTCTCCTCCCTGCGGACATTATTGCGGCGCGGCATGCCGGTGATGGGAGCCAGTCTTCTGGATATGGCATCTTTAAAAAGTAAGGATGTGCTGATTGGGCTCTATTATGGCGAAGCGGCTGTTGGCTTTCTTCATATTGCATTTAAATTACAGGATGTTGTTGTGAAGTTTGCAGTTGAGCCTCTGGCGCGGGTTTCGCTGCCAAGCCTGTCGGCTTTGAGGGGAGATGCAAAGCAGTTCCGTGCCTTATATCTAAAAATCCTGCAGGCCACGTCCATTATTGCCATTCCGGCATTCATTGGGCTTGCGGTTATTTCTCCACAGTTTGTGGTTTTGGCCTTTGGTGAGCAATGGCAGGTTAGTGCGGATCTTTTAATGATTATCAGCTTATTCTGCCTTTCAATACCATTACGATATTTGTTTAAACCCGTGATGGTGGCGTTAGGGCAAACAGATAGTATTTTTCAGCTGCAACTGATGCGTTTTATACTGGCCAGCCTGTCCCTGTTTTTGTTAAGGGATTGGAGTTTTTATGCGGCAATTTTTGCATTTACGCTTGCCAATATTCTGGTGGATTATGGCATGACATATTTCACTAATCGATATGCAGGTGTTTCATTGATAGATTATTTTAAAAAGATTTGCGCGCCACTGACCTTGTCCCTGTTAATGGCAGGGGCGCTCTATGTGCCTGGGTTATTGTATGCGGGGGATGTTCCTGTGATGTTGACCTTGCAAATTATTGTGGGTGTGGCCATCTACGCGGTTGGATATCGTTTTGTTTTTCCATCGCAGTTTAAGGCATTGTCAGAAATAATCAGGGGTGTTTTGAGGAAGGCATGAGAATTCTTAAGCTAACATGCCAGTTTATGCCGGAGGTTTATGGCGGCGCTGAAAAACAATGCCTGCGGCAGGCCAGGATTTTAACGGAAAAAGGGCATCAGGTTGTGATTTTAACTTCACGGCAGCGGCTTTCTTCACCGGCCTGTGAGGTCATTGATGGTATAAAAATTCGTAGAATTTATACTATTTGCCAGCCGGATTTATTAGGGCGATGGCTGCCGTTTAGTTTGCTCTGGCTTCTGCAAACGATGTTGTATGCGCTGCGCCACCGGAAAGAATTTGACCTTGTTCACTGCCATCAGGGGAAATTTGGTTTGTATGTTGGTAGTGTTATGGCAAAAATTCTGCGCGTGCCGCAAGTGGTAAAGATAGGGAATTCCGGTCTGGCACTGGATGTGCGGGCGCTTAAGCGCAAGCGCTTTGTGGGGTCTTTCTTTTTAAAAAAGTCGCTGGAGGGATCGCCAACTTTTGTTGCCATTTCTGCCAAGATCGAAAAAGAGCTGGTGCAGTTTGGAATTCCTAAACAATATATCCACAAAATTACCAATGGCGTGATTTCGCTTGAGGCGAATTTTAAAGCCCCAAATGCTAAGGCATTGCAGTTTTTCTGGCACGGAAGATTTGAGCCGATAAAAAACCTCACTTTACTGGTTGAGGCATTTAGTGCTGCGCTAAAGGAGCGGGCGACGATTGAGTTAAATCTTGTGGGTGCCGGAACGGAGCAGGCCATGCTGGAAGCCATGGTGAAGGAGCGCGGCATTCAGGATAAAGTGCGGTTTATTGAGCCGCCGGAGCATCTTTTTGACCAGATATCCAATTTTGATATTTTCATTAATACCTCGCTCTATGAAGGGATGTCCAATGCCATGCTGGAGGCAATGGCTTTAGGGAAATTTATTGTTTCAACACCCGTGAGTGGTACGGATGAAATTATTGATGACCAAAATGGGATTGTTGTGGAGTCTTATGCAATAGCGGATGTGGCCAGTGCAATTTTAAAAGCGGCAGCTTATGTGCCGGAACATGCGCATGAAATTTATGACTACAACAGGGCAAAGGTTAAAGAGCAATTCGAAATGCATCAGATTGTGGATCAGTATGATGATTTATATAGGAAGCTAACCGATGGAACCTAAATTAATTGTCCGCATGCCCTAAGTTTTGTTGGGGGCTTAAGCCTCTATGTTTTTGGGCGGGTGCTGGCTATAATCAACCACAACGCGGTAATGCGGGTCATCATCCTGATCGCGTTCAATCAGATGGCCGGCCTTGTAAAGCAGGTCGCGGCAATCCGCACTGAGATGGAGCAGGTGAAGCTGCGTGCCATGCTTCATGTAACGTTCGGCCAATGCGTCAATGGCTTCCAGTGCGGAGTGATCCCACACGCGGGAATGGCGAAAATCAATTACCACATCTGCCGGATCATTTTTGGGTGAAAAAAGATCTTTGAAGCGGCTGATGGAGGCAAAGAAAAGCTGACCGTGCAGCACATACACTTTTTTCTTTTTGGTTTCCTTTTCCACCACCACATAAATGGATCGCGCAGAGTTCCAGGCAAAGACAAGCGCGGAGACAATGACACCAACAATCACGGCGATGGCAAGATCCGTGAAGACGGTGACGGCAGAAACAAGAATGAGCACAAACGCATCGGAGCGGGGAATTTTACGAATAATGCGCAGGGATGACCATTCAAACGTGCCAATAACTACCATAAACATCACGCCCACTAAGGCAGCCACCGGAATCATCTCAATCCACTGGCTGGCAAAGAGAATGAAGCTGAGTAGAAACAGAGCGGCAGATGTGCCTGAAAGCCGCCCGCGCGCTCCGGAATTGATATTAATCATGCTTTGGCCAATCATGGCGCAGCCACCCATGCCGCCAAAAAAACCGGTGCAGATATTGGCCACACCCTGCGCTGCGCACTCACGACTGTTGCGTCCGCGGGTTTCGGTAATTTCATCAATCAGGGTGAGGGTGAGGAGGGATTCAATCAGGCCAATTGCCGCCAGTATTAATGCGTAGGGGAATATGATAGCCAGCGTTTCCCATGTGAAGGGAATGCCTGGAATGCTGAACATTGGCAAGCCGCCGGCAATATGCGCTAAATCTCCAACGGTGCGGGTTTCCAGCCCGGCAAAGATCACCACCGCCGTTGCAATGCCAATGCCGGCCAGCGGTGCAGGAAAGCTTTTGGTAAGTTTTGGTAGCAGCATAATCACGGCCATGGTTAACGCCACAATGCCGAGTATCGAAATCAGCGCATCCTGCGGCAGCCAGGTTAGCTCACCAGCTTCATTAATTGTTTTAAATTGCCCAAGCTGCGCCAGAAAGATGACGATGGCAAGGCCGTTCACAAAGCCAAGCATAACAGGATAAGGAACCATGCGGATGAATTTACCAAGGCGGAATATGCCGGCCATTAGCTGTAAAATGCCCATCAGGATAACCGTTGCAAAAAGATATTCCACGCCGTGATCTTTCACAAGGGCAACCATGACAACGGCCAACGCGCCCGTTGCGCCGGAGATCATGCCCGGGCGGCCACCGAAGATGGAGGTTATCAGCCCCACCATGAATGCCGCATAAAGGCCAACCAAAGGCTCCACGCCGGCGATGAAAGCAAATGCCACTGCCTCTGGCACTAACGCCAATGCCACGGTAAAGCCGGAGAGAATCTCCACTTTTGCATTATTGAAAAAACCATTCATGATGACGCCTTTACTGTTTATCACCCGCAGGCTGATAGAGCAGATGGGCGTTGAAAGCAAATTTTGCAGGCGGAGGCGTTATGAAATACGCTCATTCTGGTGAAAGCGAAACGCATCTTCAATGATGGTTGCAAGGTCACTATGCTTAGGTTTCCAGCCAAGGATGTTTTTTGCGCGGCTGCCATTGGCAACCAGTGCGGGAGGGTCACCCGCGCGGCGCGGGTGGGTGATTGCATGGATGGTTTTTCCGGTGATTTTAGCTGTGGTTTCGATCACTTCGCGGACGGAAAAGCCCGTTCCGGTGCCTAAATTAAAGATACGTTCCGACGCTGGCTGGCTGGGGCGGAGCGTTTGAATGTAATTATAAAGACGCAAATGGGCATCGCACAGATCCAGCACATGGATGTAATCACGCAGGCATGTGCCATCTTGCGTGTCATAATCATCACCAAAAATTTTCATCTCCGTGCCATGCATGGCGGCGCGAATGGCCAGTGGAATTAAGTGGGTTTCAGGCTCGTGCCGTTCGCCAATAACGCCGCCGGGCGCAGCACCGGCAGCATTAAAATAACGTAAAATGCCATAATTTAACCCGTGGGAAAGGCGATATTCTTCCAGTTTTCGCTCAGCCGCCAATTTTGTTTCACCGTAAGGGTTGATCGGGGCGGTGGGGTGCGCCTCATCCATCGGGGTATATTCCGGCATGCCATAAACCGCGGCGGTGGAGGAAAAGATGAAGGGGATCTTTGCTTCTGCCGCTGCTTCCATCAGGATGGCAGCATCTTCCACATTATTTTTCCAATAAAGTTCCGGTTTTTCAACGGATTCAGCAACCAGACTTTTAGCGGCAAAATGCATAATGCAGGCCGGTGAATGTTCGGCAAGGATAGAGCGCAGCAGGGCGCGATCTGCAATATTGCCGCTGACTGCAACACCCTGAGTGATGGCATCCATATGGCCGGTTGAAAAATCATCCAGAATAACGGGGGTAAAGCCGGCACTCGCAGCGGCTAAGACCATATGGCTGCCAATATAGCCGGCGCCGCCGGTAATCAGGATAGATGCATTCATGTGCCGGAAGTTAGCAGTTGAATCACGCAGATGCCAGTGAAAGGGGTGGGTGAAGACAGGCCGCTGAAAGATGGTGATAGCGCATGCCCATTTTGCCGCAATCAGCCATATTTTTTAACAAGGGATTCGTAATACGGAAGCTGATAGCGATAGAGTTCCGTTAAGGCGTCACGCAGGGCAGGGCGTATGGCTGTGCCAAGGCCGGCATGCACCTTTTTCCCCAATGCTTCATCACTGATATTTTCATAATAAGAAGCATCAATATTCAGGTGTTTGCAGACGCGCAGAAGCTGCGGGCGCGGATTTAATATAACGGATTCAAAACACAAAATAAGCAATTGTTTTTCCTTGTAAATATTTATCCAGTTTCTGATGCATTCTTCATAATTTCCGCGCGCTAAGGAACCTTCCGAATGGAAGTGATCCAGAAACCATTGGTCGCTGGCTTCTTCGGGCTGCATCTCCGTACGTTTGAGTGCCATCAGCGCAGATGACCATGCGCGATCAATCGGGTTGCGCACCATATAAATCAGCTGCAAATGTGGCAATTTGCTATGCGTGCGGGCAATCATTTCCGGGGGCATGAAGCCATAGGCCGGGGTGATTTCGCCCTGCTTAACGCTGGCATCATCCGGGAACATTGGAAGATATTCATTCCAGGTAAAATCCGGCTTATTGAGGCGGTGCAGTTCTTTTCCTGCCGGAAAGCGCACCTGCGGATGTATGGAAAGCTGTGCGTAGAGCCATGTTGTGCCGGCCTTTTGTGCGCCAATGCCTAAAAAATCAATCATTTTTCAGCCTTTTCTGCCGCAATGGAAATGCTGGCCTTCGGGTTTAAATCCACCAGCCCGTTGGCGCGAATGCCCTCCCGTGGGAGTACCTTGAACATGATGGCATCATGTATGCGATGCAAAAAAGTACGCTGGCCGTCAACCACGCCGCTGCACCCGCAATTCACAAAGAACGTACCTTCCCTAAGATGCATATCCAGTTGAAAGGTAATGTGAATTTCATCCCCATTTTTAATCGCAGGGCTTTTGTGAATTTCTTCCAGAGGCACGCTGCTGCCGCCAAGATCCTGCCCCTGAATGGTCTTAATCTGAAAGCCCAGCCGTGCCTCTTCGGCATCGGCGCTGGCAAGCACGGTATAATGCAGTGAAACCGTGTCCCCGGAGCGAATGATATTCACTTTTTTCCCGGCCTGGTCTTTTAAAAAAACATCCGTAATTTTTGCCCCTTTTTCAGCATAGCTGATGCGGGTTTCCGGCAGCATGGCAGGGTCGTGTAAGCTGCTAACATTCTCTTCAGCCGGCTCCTCGCCGCGCCGATAGGTGGCCAGCAGCTCTGTCTGAAGATCAGACGGGGCATAAGAAAATTTATGGTAGGCCGCCATGACATCTTTGGGCGTGCCATCAAGCACGGTTTCTCCCTGATGCAGCCAGATGGCGCGATCGCAAAGATCAGTCACCATCCGTGCGGCGTGGGAGACAAAAAGAATGGTTTTTCCATGTGTTTGCAGGTCGCGAATGCGGGCAAAGCATTTGCGCTGAAAGGCTTCATCACCCACTGCCAACGCCTCATCCACAATGAGGATATCGGGATCCGTTGCCACGGCGATGGCGAAGGCAAGTCGCACGATCATGCCACTGGAATAGGTGCGGATGGGTTGCTGGATAATATCTGTGCTCAGGCCGCTAAATTCAATAATTGATGCATAGTTAGCTTTAATTTCCTGATGGCTAAGCCCAAGAACGGAGGCGTTGAGATAAATATTTTCATGTCCGGTAAAATCCGGGTTGAATCCTGCGCCCAGCTCTAACAAGGCGGAAATTCGCCCATCCACCACTAAGCTACCGTCACTGGGCGTTAAAATTCCGGCAATTAACTGCAATAAAGTGGATTTTCCAGAACCATTGCAGCCAACTAAACCAACAGTCTCACCTTTTTGGATCGTCAAAGAGACATCATGCAGGGCGTGATGTTCACGAAAATATTGCCGTGCCGGGCGCAGCATTTGCTTCAGCCGGTCAGCAGGCTTGCCATAAAGCTGATAATGCTTGGAAAGGCCGGTGCAGGTGATGGCGGCATTCATGTTATCTTTTCCAGAATTTTCGGGCTTTAGGTGGGAAGGCGGGGCTAAAATCAGGCTGAATATGGTTTAGATTTGGGTTGTAATAAGGATCGTTATCCAGTGTTTCTGCCCAGCGGCGGCGCATATAGGAAACCTCACCGCGCAGGCGTGCATGTTTCTCAGGGGTGGTGTCCAGCCCTCTTGAGGCGGATTCATGGTGCGTTAAAACGGCAAAGGGGGTGAAGAGGTTATGAAAGCCTTTTTCATGAACGCGCAGGCAAAAATCGACATCATTAAAAGCTACGGAAAGCTGCTCATCCAGCCCGCCAACGGCACTAAAAACCTCCTTTCGCACCAGAAGGCAAGCGGCGGTGACAGACATCATCCGGCTGGTGAGCATGGCGCGGCCAAAATAACCCGGCGCATCGGAAGGTAAATGAAGCGAGAGATGCGCGGCCACCGGCTCATGTGCCGTGCCGGTGCCAAGGGCAATACCGCCATGCTGCACCGTGCCATCCGGATAGAGAAGCTTGGCGCCCACACAGCCAATTTCCGGACGCAGCACCTGCGAGGCCATCTCTCTCAGCCAGCCACCATTCCCTTGCTTCACTTCAATATCATTATTAATCAGCCCGATGATGCTGCCTTTGGCTTTGCTGGCGGCAAAATTGTTAATTGCGGAGAAATTAAATGGTGCATCATAAGGCAGAATGCGCACGCGTTTTTCCGCTGTTGCAATTTCTTTAAACCAGGCCAATGTGGCGGCATCATCACTTTGATTATCAACAATAAGAATTTCAAATTTGGGGTAGTCCGTATGGTTTAAAATAGATTCTACCGCAGTTTTAACCAAGTGAAGGCCATTGCGCGTTGGAATAATCAAGCTAATCAGCGGTGGTTGTGCCGGTAGCTTCCATTGCAGGCGGTGGTAAGGATATTGTGGGACGATCTCAGCATTAAGTTTGCGGCGCTTAACGGCATCTTTGAGTGCTTTGGTGGCGGCGGTGAAGGCATAGTCCTTTGCTTCCGTGCTGCTGGCCGTGGATTCCGGAAGGGCGCGCCAGTGATAGAGAATATGCGGAATATGACAAATTTTCTCCGGCGTGGAATGCTCTAAGCAGCGCAACACTAAATCATAATCCTGGCTGCCATCATAGCCAGTGCGGAAGCCGCCTGCTTTTTCCACCAGCGAATGGCGCAACACGCCCAAATGGCTGAACATGTTTTGCCCTAAAAATAAATCCGGGTTCCAGTCCGGTTTAAAATAGGGGTCATAGCGCATCCCTTTTGCGTCCATTTTATCTTCATCGGAATAGAGCAGATCTAATTCAGGGTTCTCATTCAGGGCATGGGCAATGCTTGCCAGCGCATGCGGCGGCAGCAAATCATCGTGATCCATTAAGGCAATAAATTCACCACTTGCCAGCGCCAGTGCAGAATTTGAAGCGGCAGAGATATGGCCATTTTCAGTGCGGAAGGCAATTTTGATGCGACTATCTTCCGCCATTGCCTTCTCTAGCAGGGGTTTAATATGCTTCGCAGGAGAGCAATCATCGGCAATGCAAAGCTCCCAGTGGGGATAAGTTTGCGCTTTGACGGAGGCAATGGCCGCGCTCAGATATTGTGCCTCCACATTATAAACCGGCATAACAATGGAAATGACAGGGTTAAGCCCGAACTGACTGATGGCACGTGCCATTTGCTGTTTATCCGTTTCAGTGATGCGGTCAAAGCGCTGCGCCCATTGGCTGTAATCGATATCAGGAGATGCTCCAAGTGCCATGCAAACCCGGCGATGAAGGCCGAATACACCCTCATTTCTAAGAATAGAAATGATTTTTTTCCATGTGCTTAATTTAAGTAGGAGCTTGAATTTTCGTGCTTTTTCAATCAAACGCTGTGCCTTTCTCATCCACTTCCATGAGCGTGAATTAAGAATTGCTTCCAGGCTTTCACGCAGGCGATCATTATCGGACTCCAACGTATTTTGTTGATTTTCCGCTGCACTAAGTTCACTCGTAAAATGCTGCTCTTGCTGCAGAAGCGCGTCTTTTTGCTGTGTGATGGTTGCGTTTAATGCCGTGATATTTTGCTCCAGATTCCGGACATGCTGTGACTGGGCATAAAAGCGCCGGACTTGTTGAGCCAGTTCAAAATCACCCCGTGCCTGATTTATCAGAAAGCCGATGCCGGCTTGTTTTTCAGACAAATCACCACGCAGATAGCGGTTGCGAATGGCTTCATTATGCTCCTGATGTTTCAGAATGCCATCATTAACCGTATTGGCATAAACGCCGCTGCCGCCAACGCGGTGATGGTAGTAAGCCAGTGTTTTTGGAACACGAATAATATCAAATTTCTGCAGGAATCTAAGGTTAAATTCCCAGTCCCCCTGCACCGGGAGGCTTTCATCATACATGCCACCAATGGTTTTAAAAACGCTCCGGCGATAAAGAAAACTGATGGGTGGAAAGCGGTTTTGTTCGGCCACCGCCCACAGGGAGAGGTCATTAACCCAATCGCGGCAATCTTCCCGGCTAACCTCTTCAACACGTGCGCCGGAAAGCTTTTCCATAATTTTTTCAATGAAGCAAACCGTGCCACCAACATGCTTAGGTGCGGCATGAAGCGTGGAAACGGACTGCATAAGAAACTCAGGATGCCAGCTATCATCATCATCATGGATAATAACGTAATCGCTATCAATTGCGGTGATGCCGGCATTAGACGCGGCTTCCATGCCTTTGGAGGTTTTATGGTGAATGACGGTGATATGGCCGTTGAGCTGTGTTTGGTATTTTGTGATAAGTTTTTCAACCGGTTCCGGCGCGCCACCATCATTAACAATGACAAGGTGCCAATGTGAATAAGTTTGCTGGGTAAGGGAGCGCAGCGCCCTTGCCAACAATGTGGGGCGGTCTTTCGTGCGGGTAATGACGGCGACCGTGCCGAGATTCTCGTTAGTTTCAGCAGGCGTTGCGGGAGATGCTTTTGGCATGGTTACTCCGCAAATAATGTAAGATAATCGCTGACTTTTCTATTGCGTGGCGATGGCGGCTGCCGCTTCCGGGTCAACAGAAGCTGCGTTAACTACAGGCGCCGGAAAAGGCCGCTTCTTATCGGCCATGCTGTTGATATAAGCCATGAGAGCTGCGCGTTGCTCCGGTTTTTTAAGCCCGGCAAACGCCATTTTGGTTCCCTCAACATATTTGCGGGGGTTTTCAAGAAACGCATACATTTTTTCATAATTCCAGGCCTCACCTTTGCGTGCTTCAAAGGCTTTGGAATAGGCGAAATCTTTTTTATGCGCAAAAACATCACTCAAAACGCCCCATAAATTAGGGCCAACTTTATTGGCGCCGCCTTTTTCAAAGCTGTGGCAGGCAACGCATTTTTTTGCCAGTTTCTCTCCGCTGGCAATATCAGCCGCTGCCATTAATGTGCCCAAATCAATGATCTCTTCTTCTTTGGCGGCCATGGCACCTTCTTCAGGAACTTCAACCCAAAAACCGCGAGTTTTTGCATCATCAGGGCCATAAAATGCTCGTGAAACAAAACCTGAGACCATGGCGATAATGCCTGCAATAAAAATAGCTGCTGCAATTTTGTTTAGCTCAAGTCCGTTCATCTTCGACCCCCATTTATGCTGGTGTTTCTAATGCGCTTGTCTTATCTAATCAAGCAGAAATGCTGCAAAACCGTGACCCGATTATCCTTATTCCCTCTCGTATGGCTTCAACGCGCTTGCCCGGAAAGCCATTGGCAGATATCGCCGGGCTGCCAATGATTGTTCATGTGATGAGGCGTGCGGAAGAATCCGGCATTGGGCGCGTGGTTGTGGCAGCGTCAGAGCAGGAAATTGTGGATGTGGTTAAGGCGGCCGGTGGTGAGGCAATTTTAACGTTACCGGAGCATCCTTCAGGAACGGATCGAATTTTTGAGGCGCTGAATGCGATTGATCCGCAAGGAAAACATGATGTTGTGATAAATGTGCAGGGTGATTTGCCAACAATTGACCCGCAGATTATTCGCGATGTTCTTCTGCCATTTGAGAGCCCGGAGGTGGATATTGCAACCTTGGCGGCGGAAATCAGCGATGAAGATGAGCACGCCAATCCAAATGTAGTGAAGGCTGTGGTGGCATGGGATAAGGCGGAAAAACAGGGTAGGGCGCTTTATTTTACGCGCGCCTCTGCGCCGGCTAATGACGGCGTGCGTTATCACCATATCGGGCTGTATGCTTATCGCCGGGCTGCTTTGTCGCGTTTTTGTCAATTGCCGCCATCCCCGCTGGAGCAGCGCGAAAAGCTGGAGCAGTTGCGCGCGCTGGAGCATGACATGCGGATTGATGTGGTGAAGGTGGAAACAGTGCCGCTGGGGGTGGATACGCAGGCTGATTTAGATAAAGCGATTCATATTATTAGCGGATAATTGTATCCGGAAAAGCGTGTAAGAAGCGTGCGCCATAAGGCCAAAATGCGCAGCATGTGGCGAATCATCATTGTCTTCAACCATCGTGGGTGCTATATGCGCGTTTCCATTTGCGGAGAGGTGGCCGAGTGGCTGAAGGCGCCCCCATTTTTCATAGAAAAATGTTATTTAAGAAGCGTGCGCCATAAGGCCAAAATGCGCAGCATGTGGCGAATCATCATTGTCTTCAGCCATCGTGGGTGCTATATGCGCGTTTCCATTTGCGGAGAGGTGGCCGAGTGGCTGAAGGCGCACGCTTGGAAAGCGTGTTTAGGGGCAACTCTAACGCGGGTTCGAATCCCGCTCTCTCCGCCATTCGGGACGACTACCTATATCTAGGAACTCGTCTATTGGTTTTCGTAAAGTATAACAAAGGGTTGCTCCTTTCATTTCGAGGTTCGAAAACACGAAATTGAGCAACTCGCGTTTCTCGTTAACGTTCGAACCACGCCAGTATTCACCAGCATTTGAGAGCAATTCCACCATTCTGCTGCAGGCTTTGCTGAAACGGTCATCATCAACGTCATAGCTGGTTAGCAATTGGCTGATTTCGTACTGTCGCTCTTTTATCTGGCGTTTTTTTGCTTCAAAGTCTTCTTTACTCAATTCGCCATCCAGACGTAGATCAAGTAAGCGATCCAGTTTTTTCTGAATGTCGGTGTGTTCTTTCTTCAATCTACCCAGCTGATCATTATGAAAGGCCGTTTTGTTTTTGTTGGTCTCTCGAATATGATCCAATGCATCGTCAAGCATGCCGGGGTCTTTAAAACCAAGGCGATTAAGCACGGCTTCTATCTGCTCGATAATCTTTTCTTCACGTACCCACTGCTTTTTCTCAGGCTTATCAGGATTCCAGCACATGAGATATGTCCATTCATCCACTCTGCCGCTTGGATATTTCTTCTTCTTTTTGTCCGACGTCACTATTTTCCCGCTTGTGGCGCAAGTAATTAGCCCACGGAATAAAAATTCTTTACCGCCATAGCGGAATGGTTTTTTGTTGTAGCCTAATCTCACTTCTTCACACGCTAGAAATAATTGTCTCGAAATAAGCGGTTTATGGCAATGTATGTGCCTCTCACCCTTAATATCCATCTCACCATAATAGAATGGCTGTTGCAACAGTCGGTGAATAACTGACTTTGTTAGATGGTGACCTTTTTTGCTCCTAAGCCCCCATTCTTTTGCTTTCCGCGTCATGTCTCCCATCGTGTACGCACCTGTAGCATATTCCTGAAACAGCCGCTGAAGCATGGGCGCACGTACCGGATCAACTACAATAGCACTGCGGTCGCGGTCATCTCTTTCATTCAGATAACCCAGTGGCGCAGGGCCACACCATTCACCTTGACGGCGTTTATGTTCTAAGCTGCGTTTTATATTATCGCTTGTGGCATCCGTATAGGATTGCGCCAGCAATACTCTCATGCTCCACATTGTACGGTCACTTGAGCGTGAATCTTTGTGAATGATGGTATTTTCGCTGTAAAAGTGCAGTTCTATTGAGCCTTTTTGAATTAGCTCATCAAGAACGGGGAACTCTCTGAAGCTCCTTTGCAGTCTATCAACTTTATCGGCAATGATAGCAATTGGCTCTTTGTAGCGGTTAGCAAACTGCACCATCTCCATAAATTTCTTGCGGTCACCTTTCGTGGAGGATTCCACTATTTCAAAAACCTTCATGACCTTAAGGTTTTTACGAGCGCAATATTCAAGCAGGCGATGTTTCTGGGCATCAATTGAATGCCCTTCCTCCTGTTCTGGCGTTGATACACGCGCCAATATAATGGCTCTTGTCGCTTCCACGGTCACTCCGTTTTCGGTTCAGACCGCCAGAAAATTCTGGCGGACGGGGAGTTCGAAAAACCGATCAATCGGAAGCGGCTATGATGGTCTTTAGGCAAAAGCCTTGGACATACACCATCATCTCCCCGGCCATAGAAAGCGAGGATTATAAAATACATCAGCTAGAGCCAATGTCACCGATTGATTCGAGGTTTCGACACCCCAGAATAATTTCTTCAATTATTCCAATGCTTAATTTACCTCTGTGTTCCTTATCTATCAAGTGAATGAAGCTCATTTCAGATGCTCCATTTCCATATCAACAATCTTGTTGCAAAGACCCAAAAGATTACGTGCCGCTTCGTGTGCTTCTTGTTCGCTGATCTCATCGCCGTACTGACGCTTGATGCGCGCCACCAATGATGCATAAATTTCGTCAACTGTACGGGAGGGCTTGTTTTCAGGCATCGCAGCCCCCAATAATCAGGCTACGGAATGAATCGGGCTTGGATGCACCCAACTCTGGCGATTGTATTAATGAATATGCCAAATTATGTTCATTTTGTTTAGTCTTTTTTTGTTCGAACATTTTAACGCCCTCCCTGATTGGCGTTCAGGCGTGTGGCAATTTTAAGAAGCGCTACAGTCCACATTTGCCATGCTTTGGTGCGACCACAGCCCAGCCGCCAGCATATTTGTTTCCAAAGCACCCGTTCAGCACGTAGCCAAACTAACTTGCATTCATCCTCTTCCAGCCAGAATACCCAGTTGATGGTTTCTTCCATGCGGCTGATGGCATCAGGTGTTGGTGGGCCAAGGCGCATTGGCAAACGATCCGCTTGCAGTTGCTCCATGACGGTATGGATTATTTCCGGCCATGCGTTGGAATATCCCTGCACCCGCACGGGCGGCATACGTTTGAGTGTTTGCGCGGCTTCTTCGAAGCGGTCGGCGATATCGGTGACTGTCCAGTTTTGCATGGCTTACTCCTTGATGGTTAATTCGGTGGTGATAATTGGGATGTGGTAATGCGGCTGATCGTTGAAGGCGGCGTTCACCTCGGCGAGAAAATGTTTCTCGATCCAGTCGCAGATAAATTTTCGTGGGCATTCGAGCCGAACGATTGAGCCATCAGTAACGCTGGTGATTTTGGTGATACTGGTATTGCCGAACCAACTGCGGATGGATGGTTTGCCGAATTTGTGCTGAAGCCTGCCAATGACGAAATCCCATGCCTCTTGCAGTTCTGGTACTTCGCAGCTCGGTGGTTTGCTTGGGTGTTTGCCGTTGGAAAAACCACCCTCAAGAATTTTTGCTACATGCTCACTGGATTCAAGCGCCCATGTCAGGTCAATCGTCCAACCTTTGCCTTCTATTTTGCCGAGACAAAAATCTGATTGGCCGATGACCTCGCAGTAATATTCCCATGCTTTGATGTCCTGCTGAAAATCCTCCAGCCATCTGCATGTCATCAGCTCTTTGCGTCTTGGTGTGAGTTTTGCCTTATGGCCGTTTGTCAATTTGCTCTGAACTTCTGTATTCCAGATATCGAGCATCTGCTCTAAAATCTGCCCGCTCTGTTTTCCTTTGGTATCTTTTCCACAGGTTCTGCGTTTTTCTTTCTCAGACTCTTTCTTTTCTTCTCTCTCTCTGTTTTTTTTATTTGTATCTTTTTTTGAATCTGTATCTGTATTCTCCTCTGCATCTGAATATGTATCTGAGTCTGTATCTGGTGCTTTTTTACTGTTTTTGCGTTGCGGCTTGCTTCCCTTCGTTGCGCCGCGTTGCTTGGTGTTGCTTCCTGTTTCATCTTTCTTTTTAGCAGCACGAGATTTGCGGGAACGCTCGGTAGAACTGGTGTGCTGGCGTTTATCCCATGCGGTAAGATGATTGTTTTCATCCAACATTTTCTTGTCACGGAAGGATTGGATGACGGCTTCCACCGCCTCCAATTCCATATCCATCACCACCGCGATTTCTTCAGCATCGATGTTGATGACACCACGCGGATCATGCTGTGAGGCGGCATCGAGTACGCATACCCACACCGCCACCACGCACGCCATTGGCTGTTTTGAGCGCTTGGCTACTACCTGTAATTTAGGATCGTGTGGCATACCGTGATACGCCCTGTACCATTCCATCGACATGCATTACCTCTGGTCATCAAGCAAACTTTGCTGGTTGGCATCAGCTTCTGCTGCGGCACGATCCTGATCTTGTTTTTTGAGTGAGAGCGCAAGGTCTATGCAGCCCTTAGTCAACTTTGCACGGTCAAGTTCGCGCACCGCCTGCTTCTGCAATTGCATCAGGGTTTCCAAGTCCATCTTTCGCATCGTTTCGATGGTCAAATGACAGATTTCATCAAAGGTAGAGATTGGTTTAGTTTCGTGTGAATCGTTCATGTTAGCCTCCGTTGTTCGAACTGTTCGAACGCAAGGCTGCATGATGATGGGTGGG
>JAUIEX010000007.1 GCA_030429725.1 Alphaproteobacteria bacterium | reverse complement strand
CATAATCTCGATGGTGATGCCCTGCACTTTAATGTCCATCTGAAGTGAGGTAATACCCTCATCCGTTCCGGCCACTTTAAAGTCCATATCGCCCAGATGATCTTCATCACCCAGAATGTCAGAAAGCACAACAAAGTCATCGCCTTCCAGCACCAGACCCATAGCAATCCCCGCGCAAGGTGCCGCCAGCGGCACGCCGGCATCCATCATCGCCAGCGATCCACCGCAAACAGTTGCCATAGAGGACGAGCCATTTGACTCCGTAATCTCAGATACCAGACGAATCGTATAAGGGAATTCTTCTTTGGTTGGCAGCAACGGCTTCAGCGCACGCCATGCCAGCTTACCATGGCCAATCTCACGACGACCCGGGCCCATCATACGCCCCACTTCACCCACGGAATAAGAAGGGAAGTTATAATGCAGCATGAAGTGCTGGTTGATATCACCTTCCAGCGTATCAATACGTTGCTCATCCTGACCGGTACCCAGCGTGGCCACCACCAACGCCTGCGTTTCACCACGGGTGAACAGGGCGGAGCCATGCGTGCCAGGCAAGAAGCCGGCTTCCGCCACGATGTTACGAATATCCGTCGTTTTACGACCATCAATACGCTTGCCGGTTTTTACCAGATCACCACGCACGATTTTCTGTTCCAGCTTTTTCAGCTGACCACCAATCTCAATGCTGTTCGGCGCATCATCGGCATCGGCAAATTCCTCTGCCAGTGCCGCTTCCACTTTGGCTTTTGCTGTCTTCAGTGCCGTGGTACGCTCTTGCTTATCCTGAATGGCATAAGCCGCACGGAAATCTTTTTCACCAAGCGCTGCAACACGTTTAGCAAGGGCGGAGAAATCTTTCTCTTCCACTTCCCATGCCGGCTTACCGGCTTCAGCGGCCAGATCCTCAATCAGTTTCAGCACCGGCTGAAGATGGTCATGTGCAAATTGCACCGCGCCCAGCATCTCTTCTTCCGTCAGCTCATACACTTCCGATTCCACCATCATCACGGAACTTTTCGTGCCCGCAATCACCAGATCCAAATCAGATTCTTCCATGAAGCCCACTTTGGGGTTCAGCACATATTCATCATCCACAAAACCAACACGCGCTGCTGCCAACGGGCCATTAAACGGCAAGCCGGAAATGGCCAATGCTGCGGCACAACCAATCAATGCCGGAATGTCCGGGTCATTGACCATGTCGTGCTCCAGCACGGTGGCAATCACTTGCGTTTCATTTTTGAACGCTGAATGAAATAACGGACGAATTGGGCGATCGATCAAACGGGAGATCAGCGTTTCACGCTCCGTCGGGCGGCCTTCGCGTTTAAAATATCCGCCGGGAATTTTCCCTGCCGCATACGCTTTTTCCTGATACACGCATGTCAGCGGGAAGAAATCCATGCCTTCTTTAGCGGATTTTGCCCCCACAGCCGTACATAGAACCGATGTTGCACCATAACGTACGATGACTGCACCATCGGCCTGACGTGCCACTTTACCCGTGGAAAGTTCCAGCGTTTCACCGCCCCACTCAATGGATTTTTTAATTTCGTTAAACATGAATCACTCCTAATGTTTCATTCTGTCTGGCATCAAACCGATGCCATGGCAAAAAATGCAGCCCACGCCGCATTATCATGCCGATTATCATTAAGGGGAAAGGAGCAAGAGAAAACAGGTCACTTACCGCAAAACATTGGCCAGCTTTCTATTGCCCTTTTCACCCACCTCAAACATCTTGTTTATCACAGGATGCACTGCCTGACTTTCAGACAACCCCGCTTTACACGGTCTGGTTACAGATTGAAAGGATTCTTTTGGGTTTCTTCGGTTCTATGATACATATTAAAACCATAAGAATACGATATTAAAGAAGGTTCCATCATGAATGACGCCATTATCTTTGCCTATGATTTTGATGGAAAAGGCGGCGGAAAACCGCTGGAAGGCGCCGCCATCAGCAAAAAATTATCGGATAAGCAACTGGCATGGGTGCATCTGGACGCCACCCATGCGGAAACCAAACCATGGCTGGAAAAAGAAATCGCCTATCTTGACCCTTTCATTATCGACGCATTGCTGGCCGATGAAACACGCCCGCGCATGACCCAGATCAATGACGGTGTGTTGCTCATTCTCCGTGGCGTAAACCTGAACGAAAATGCCGATCCGGAAGACATGGTCTCCATTCGCCTGTGGGTGGATAGTCACCGCATCATCAGCATTCGCCGGCGCAAGGTGCGCGCCGCGCAGGATATCAGGCAGCGTCTGGAAGAAGGCACCGGCCCCAAAGATGCCGGGCAGTTTATCTCCATGCTGGTCAGCCGTTTGTTTGACCGCATCCAGCCGGTGCTGACCGCGCTGGATGAATCCACCGACATCGTGGAAGAAAATCTTCTGGAAGATGCCAGCACCTCCCTGCGGGAGGCCATTGTGGATGTTCGCAAAAAAGCCATTCTCTTCCGGCGCTACATGGCGCCGCAGCGCGATGCTATCGGCCAGCTGCGCATGGCGGAACTTTCCTGGCTGGATGATTATCACCGCCGCCATCTGCAGGAAAATTACAACCTCGTCACCCGTTATGTTGAAGATCTGGACACCATCCGCGAGCGCGCTCAGATCGTGAAGGACGAGCTGGCCAATATTCTGGCGGACAAGCTCAACCACAATATGTACGTGCTTTCCGTCATCGCCGCCATCTTCCTGCCGCTGGGCTTTTTAACCGGCCTGCTTGGCATCAATGTGGGTGGCATTCCCGGCACGGATAATCACAATGCCTTCTTCATCTTCTGCGGCATCCTGACCGCCCTCGTCATCGCCCAGATTTTCTTCTTCAAAAAACTCAAATGGTTTTGAAAATTTCTGTTGGATGAGGTTTATTTCAATAGTATAATCAGGGGTATAATTTAACTTATGAGGCACTTACGCTTATGTCCAATAATAGCGACAAACAAAATTATCTTGATAACCTAAGAAAAACGGCAGACCAAACAGGCCAAAATTATGAGTATCTGGTGGCGCTTAACCAAGAGTATATCGATGAACAGTTTGAAGGTCGTCCGGTTGGAGATGTCAAAACAACAAATTATAAAAAAAAGATGGGTTTAAATAAAAAAGGCACTGGTCGTTAAAACAGAACCTGGATTGCTACTGCAAATCAATAAAATGGTAGGGGGAGAGGGACTTGAACCCCCGACCAAGGCGTTATGAGCGCCCTGCTCTAACCACTGAGCTATCCCCCCATGGGCTGTGTCATGTTCTTAATCACTCGCAGCCGCGCTGTCTATAGCCCGCGCCCGCCACGCCATCAAGAACGCATCTTTTCAGGCTGCTTCTGCATAAAAAAGCCCACCGCAAAAGCCACTAAAATTCCGCACCCAGATTAACAAAACCCGTCAGCGCTGAAAATTCCGCCTGAATATTATCCGAATCGCGCCGCTGCCCGCCCATGCCCAGCGCCACATAATAAGGCTCACTCAGGTGATATTTTCCAACAAGCTCAACATCCACCACATGATCTTCCCGCGCCGCCACGCCGGGCGAAACCTCAAAATCATTCAGCGTATAACGCCCCATGCTTTCCAGCGTGATGCGCTCCGTCAGCTGATTTTCCGTCTGCAACGTCACCCGTGTCTGCATAAAGCCGGAAGCGCCGGAAAGCGTCGTCTCCCGCACCCTGCGTGAAAGCCCGCCACGCACGCGCCAATCCGTTGAAGGTTTCCAGTCAAAGCTGGCCATGGCCGCCATGCCGGAGATATCTTCCCGCGCGGCGGCGTCATAATCCTGGCGCAGCCAACCCACGGCCACATCCGCCGTCAGCACGTCATTTTCCGCATTTCCAATCATCAGCCCGGTCAGCATTTCCAGCCCGTCCGAATCCCGCCCGTCAATGGCCGTATCATCAATCTGCCGCACATAACGGCGGCGGTTTGCCGCCACCTGCACATAAGGCATCAGCGCATGTTGAAGCTGGTATCCCACCCGCATATGCGCCCGCATTTCGGTCATGTCCCGGTCATCATTAACCCGCAAAACCCCATCCCGCCGCCGCACATTATCATAATCCAGATGCACCACATCCGCACCCACCCGCGTCATCCAGTTGGATGTGCGATGCGCCACGGCTGCCCCCGCCTGCGCCTGAATATAATTCGTCACCTCACTCAGCTGGCTGTCCGGCTCATCGGAAAAGGCACCAATCCCCACATGCTCTTTGGCCAGGCTGCCGGTAACCTCCAGCTTCACCGCCGGGCGCAATTCCGATGTCATCACCCCGCGCAAACGCCCATCCAGATAATCATTTTCGTTAAAATCCATAAACTGCCCGGATTCCAGCTCCAGCCGCACATCATAATCCCGCGTATCCTCCGCATTCCTGCCACGCAGCCGCAGCGATGGCGCGGCAATCACCGCCATATCCGCATCTTCATCAGCATTTTCCCGGAAGACATTACTGCTATATTCCGTGCCAATTTCTCCACCGGCGGAAAGCGTTACTAATGGCGTGGCCTTGCGTGATGCTGCCGGGCGTTCTTCCGGCAAAATACGCTCACTGCCAAGCTCCGGCAGGTCAATCTGCTTTTCGGCAACAGCCTGCGCCAACACAGGAAACGCCGCCAGCCAGATCGCACTCATCACCGGAAAATACCGCATCACCCTCTCCTCATTGTGTCGCACCCTGCAGGAAAGACAGCGCATGCCGATAACCCGCCTTCTCCGCTTTTTCCAGCCAATAAGCTGCTTTTTGCAAATCCTGTGGCATGTTTAACCCCTCCTGATAGGCCATGCCAAGCGTTATCATCGCCTCCGCATTGCCGGCTTTGGCGGCTTTGGTAATGTAATGGAATGATTTTTCTGCATCCGGCGCAACGCCCAGCCCCACCACATAAAGCCTGCTCAGCATCAGCGCGGCCTCACCGTCCCCGCCATTGGCCGCTTGCGTAAACCAATGCGCCGCCTTTTCCGGGTTCTGGCGCTTTAACGCCATCTCTCCCAGCACATGCATGGCGCGGATGCTGCCCAGCCCGGCCGCCTTTTCATACCATTCCCGTGCCATGGAAAAATCACCGGCTTTTTGGGCTTCCTTCGCCATTTTCATGATTGCCGAAAGCCCGGCGCCCGGCATATCCGCACGTTCCAAGAGGGCAATACCCGCCTTGTGATATCGCATATCAGGCTTCTCAAACCAAAGCGTTGCCAGATCTTTCTGTGCCTTCTCATCCCCAAGCGCAATTGCACGGCGCAGCAACACTTCCGCCAGCGGAAGATTCTGCGGAAGCACTTTTCCTTCGGCATAGATTTCCGCTAATTTTCGGGCGGATGCCCCGCTTCCTTGCTCCATTTTATCACGATAAAAACCCACCATTTGATGGTGCATTGTTTCACGTGAAACATTCAGTGGCGGGTTAAAAATATAGCCACTCTCCAGCAGCTCAATCAGCCCAATCACTGCCTGCGGATCATCCGGGTAAGCGGCACGAAAACGCTGCGCCGCCGCATCCAGATCGCGCGTCACAGCCTCACCACGCAGATATTCCTTCGCCAGCTTCACTGCCGCCTGCTTATTTCCCAATGCCTCCGCCTTCTGCCAGTAATGCACCGCCATTGCTTTATCTTCCTGCCCCAGCTCCCCGCTGGCATGCAGCCGCCCAAGCACATCATAAACATCTGCCAGCAGCGCCCTCTTTTCCGCCTCCGGCAGGGTGGCACGCGCCACATTCAACTTCATCCGCTGCAGCAATTTCTGCGCTTCACCGGCATTGCCGGCATCTCGCGCGTTCAGCGCATTCACCCATTGCACGCTGAGCGGGTCTTCCACCAGCACCTTCTGGCAGGCGGAAACCATCAACCCAACTGAAAAAATTAGAAGAAATACCCGCAAACCACCATGAACCATACGACAGGCTTTAGCCGATGAAAAACAACGATGCACGCATTTTTTTCTTGTACGTGAGGCACTTGTTGCTATGACCCATGATAGAATGATGCTTCTGCTTGGTCATGTTTTTTATCTGCTTTCATTGTTTGCTTTTGGCCTGCAAATGCCTGAAACACTCTGGGATCCTCAGGCGCGGGATTTTATCCTTATCATCGGGCTGATCGCCATCTGGCGCTATGGCTGGGCGGCGGTCAACTGGATACGCTTCCTTATCTACACCCGCCTTGTCTTCCCACGCTGGCGCAAGCAGGCCGAAGTACATGGCGAAGAAGCCTTGCCAAACCATGTTTACCTGATGGTCACCAGCTTCCGCATCGGCGCAGAAACCACCCGCCGCGTTTATGCCAGTGTGATGGAAGAAGCCATCCGCTATAACCGCCCCTGCACCATTGTTGCCTCCATTGTGGAACGTGCGGATCAGGTTTTAATCAAGCAGATTTTTCAGCATTATCAGCCACCGCCTCACATCACCCTCACCTTCGTGCGTATTGCCGGCACCGGCAAGCGGGATGCGCTGGCGGTTGGCTTCCGCGCCATTTCCCGCCGCATGCCCAGGCCGGATGACGTGGTGGCCGTAATTGATGGAGACAGCATGCTGGAGCCGGATTTAATTAAACGTTCCGCCATCTTCTTCCGTCAATTTCCGAACATGGCCGCGCTCACCACCGATGAACATTGCGAGGTGGAAGGCAATTGGTTGTTTAAAGAATGGTATAATATGCGCTTTGCCCAGCGGCATGTTTTTATGAGCAGCGTCAGCCTCTCAAAGCGCGTGCTAACCCTCACCGGGCGGATGTCAATGTTTCGCGCCGGTATTGTCACCAGCCCGGAATTTATCCAACGCGTTGAGCTGGACTGGATCGACCATTGGCGCTTAGGGCGCTTTAAATTCCTCACCGGGGATGATAAATCCAGCTGGTTTGAAATCCTCTCTCGCGGGCATGAGATGCTCTACCTGCCGGATGTCAATGTACTGACGGTGGAAACGCCACCGCATCCCAGCTTCTTTAAAAGCTCGGTGATGCTTTCACGGCGGTGGTTTGGCAACATGCTGCGCACCAATAGCCGCGCCATTGCCCTTGGGCCCCGTGTTTGCGGGCTGTTCCCATGGATCAGCATCATCGATCAGCGCATCTCCATGTGGACAAGCCTCACCGGCCCCACCATCGCCATCATGGCAACCTTATTCGTCACTCCCATAGCCCTGCTTTATTACCTGATTTGGATCATGATCACCCGCTACGTCATTACCCTCAGCCTGCTGGCCTCGCGCAGCCGCGTTTCCGCCATGTATCCCTTCCTGCTTTTTTACAATCAGATTGTTGGCTCCTTCATTAAAACCATTGTTTTATTCCGGTTAGACAAACAGCGTTGGACACGCCAAAATACTGTGCTAAACACAGGCCGCAGCCGATGGGGAGAAGTTTTTGCGCAAACCAGCAGCACGGTAATGCACGCTTTTGCCGTCACATTATACATCGCGGCACTCGGCTGGGTTAGCGGCATTTTGTAACGGTTACCATTCGGAGAAAATCAGGCATGTCACAGCAACTTGTTCATGAAGCCGAAGCCCAACGCCAGCATGTGCGCGTGGCACTGCCGGCCATCATTGAAATAAACGGACACAATTATGCCACCAACGATTGGTCTGTCTCCGGCGTTTCATTGCAATCAGGGGATGCACCGGCACTTAAGGCAAAGAAACGCTATGCCGCTATTATGCATTTCAATTTCAAGGGCTTTAACCTCTCTGTTCCTATTGAACTGGAAGTGATGCACCTGAAAGCTGAGACGGCGGGCTGCCGTTTTTCCAATCAGAGTGAGAGGCAAATCTCCATCATGCAGCTGCTGGTCGGCAGCTATGTCTCCGGGGAACTCATTGAAGCCGGCGATCTGCTGGATGTAGTCGCACGGCATAATTTTACCCAAAGCCGCAAGCCACCTTCCGCCAAAGACGGGCTGTCGGTGATGCAAAAACTGCGCCACCAATGCGCCACTTTGTTTAAAAGCCTTCTGGTGTTGGCGCTGTTTGGCTGGCTGCTATTTGTTGTTGCTAACGGGTTGTTTGAGCGGCTGGCGGTTGTGAAGGCGCAAACCGCCACCGTCAGCGCCGATCTGACCGCCGTCAAATCCTCCGCCATCGGCACGGTACAGCCGCTGGTTCAACGCAATCAAGACGTGGTGGCAGGGCAGGCGCTGTTCACCATTATCCGTGAAGATGGTGAAAGCATCGGCGTTGACAGCCCCTGCAACTGCACCGTTAAAGAGCTGACCTTACAAACCGGCAGCCCCATTCTTAAAGGCCAGACAGCCATGCTGCTGGCCGCCGCCGATACACGCCCCTATATTCGTGCCTATGTGCAATATGACCATGCACTGAAGCTGAAAACCGGGCAATCGGCTACCGTCACCCCATTGGCGGACGGCAATGCGGTGCCCGCCATTATCAGCGATATCCGTCTTTCCGAAGGTGCCACGCTGGCGGAAATTACCCTCCAAACGCAAACGCCGCTGCCTGCTGCTGCCATTGATGACCCGGTGGATGTACGTATCAATCTATGGGCACAATAATCTTAGCCATCATAGCGGATGACACGCCATGAGAAACATTCTCACACTGTGCATTAGCGGCATCATCTTCACTCTGATGACCAACCCCGCCGCCGCCTTTTCGGAGCTGGAAAATGCCGTCCTGACCGCCGAAGCCGCACCCAAAGAACAAGCCGCCGCCGCATGGAAAAAGGTTATATCGCATCTGGAATCAGGGCAAACCGCGCCCGGCATCAACATGGATATCGCCGCCATTCATCAGGCACAGGCACTGCTGAGCGCCCTGCCGGATCAGGCCGGGCACAGCATGCAAATGCTCAGAGAAGTTCAAAATGCCATCAATCTCCTGCCAATCCGGCAGCGCTTCTGGGCGCAGCTTCTGCTCTGCCGGAAAACTAAGGAACATTGCCATCTGCTTGAGCAATATTGGCAGCTTCTCGCCACGCGGGCAGATAAAAGCCATGCCGCTTATGGTGTTATTTACGGCCTGAAAAATGTCATCTCCAGCCACGGCTTGCAGCGCATCTGGCTGCCGCGCATCACCACCGCCCGTCACCGCGCCGAAGCACGCCACCTTCTGGCAAAGGGTTCGGAAAATGCATCTGCCGTATCCCAAAGCGATGAGACATCACAACTGGCTGAAGCAAAAAACCTACTTGCCAAAGGCGCCTTCAAGCAGGCACTTTTAATATTGCAAGCCCTGCCTGATGCCGGCAAAAAATCGCAGCGTGAAACAGCATTACTAAAACTGGCGGAGCAGGCCATCACTCAGGAACAATCCACGCTGGCACAGGAGGCATGGTTCAGCATTTTCCACGGCGGGACGCAGGATCGCGCCCTTAGAAACCATGCCAATCATCTGGTCAATCAGCGGCAATTATCCGAAGCGGAGCAAGTGGCACGCCACATCTGGGATGGGCGTTATGCGGCGGAAGTCTACCTGAAGCTTGCTAAAAACTGGCACCGCCTGGGGCAGTCCACCCGCGCTGACTGGGCGGTAGAAAAAGCGCTCAAAAGCATTGAGCGGCTGCGCCGGCCACACCGTAAAAATGAGGCCATCATTGATCTTACCGAAGGGCTGCTTGGGCTTGATAAATGTGAAGAGGCTCGAACATTACTTAATAGCATAGACCAGCCAAACACTGCCGTTTCCGCCAAACGTGATGGGCTTCTGAGGAAGATTTCCGATGCTGAAAAAACAATCGGATCAACAAAATCTAATGACGTAAAAGAATTTGAATTCAAAGATTTAACAAATGTTTCTGCCTTTCTGGATCAAAAAAGCACTCATGCTGTTTTGCTTTCCAAAGCCACGGAGGAAGTCCGGAAGCTGAGCGATTATCGCCGGCGCAGCGCCGGCTTTCGTGCCATTGCAGAACATCAGGCAAAACTTTTGGGGCTGCTGGAACTCCAACCCAAAACCACTGCTGAAACCACATTAAAACCGCATCAGCGCCCCTTGCGTTACCCTGAAAAACTGACTCTGACCCGCGCCGATATTGCCGCAGATATTCCCGCACCTGCGCCGGCCAGCTTCACGCTTCAACCATACCATATCAGCACGTATAATGAAAAATTTTTGGATGTGATCGGCCATCGCGGCTTTCAGCTGCAACAACCCAAAGAGGCCGTGCCGCTGGTGTTGCTCATCAATGAAGGCGTGGCCGACCTGCCAACCATTCACCATTGGCTGAAGCAGCAACATAAGGCACATCTGCTCACACGCAGCAAGCGTGATTATCACCTCAGCATCCCCATCATCATTGGCGCAAATGCAACCCTTGTTATCTCCAATGCCGAAACGGATCACCTCAAACTTTCGCAACAAAGCGGTGCATTCATCACCACCATCGGCAAGCTTTATATCAGCGACACACGCCTGACAGGCTGGGATGACACCGGCAATCAACCCGCCATTTTGCCTTATAAAGACAGGAAAATTTTTCGGCCATTCCTGCTGGGATGGAGCCGATCTGAAATGCATATCGGCGGCAGCGAGTTAACCGCGCTGGGCTATAGCGGCAGCAAATCTTACGGCATTTCCTATTCCAGCGGGCCTTATGATGTTACCACAAAATCCGATATTCCGCCCAGACGTCCAACGGGCAATGTGGTGGATAACTCCTTCCGCGAAGTTTATTATGGCTTCTATGCCTATGAAGCCGATGACGTGGCAATGGTGGGAAATGAATATGTGAATAATGTGGTCTATGGCATTGATCCGCATGATCATTCTCTGCGCCTGACCATTGCCTTCAACACCGCCTATGGCTCACAGATCAAGCATGGCATCATCATCAGCCGGGGCGTCAACCATTCGGAAATTATCGGCAATCTGACATTTGATAATCACGGCTCCGGCTTCATGATTGACCGGATAAGCCTGGACACCACCATGGCCGCCAACACGGCTTTTAACAACCGGCAGGATGGCATCACGATTTTTGAAAGCCCCTGTAACTGGCTGACGCAGAATGCGGCCTATGATAATGATGCCGATGGCATTAAAATCCGCAACAGCACCGACATTCTGATCACCGATAACATCCTGCAAAATAACGGCAAAAGCGGCATAGAAGCCTATACGGATAATCTGCAGCAAAACCCGCTGCACCAACATCGTGATTTCGCGCTGGATCCTTACGGCACGGTAGTCAGCTTCACGGCAAAATCTAACCATATTGAACAAAATGGCAGCGGCATTGCCACAGCAGGTGCGCTGGCCGCCAGCCTGAAAGATAATCGTTTCATCCACCAGTCCCCGAAGATACTGCGCGGTGAATTATTTGCGCAGCGTGGAGAGGCATGGCTGGCAACGGCAGCCAATAATCCGCTGAATCTTCGCGCAGATTGCCATGACGGAAGCTGGCTTCCTTACGCCGCCTGCCCACTGCGCAGTGCCGGCATGTTTGGTGAAGACGGGCAGGATGATCTTGAACAGGCATTGCCGGAGATGCGCTGCACAAAGATCACGGAAAAGCTCCCTGATGAACAGAGTGTTAAGGAGGGTTTTTAATGCGCTTTCTTATTCCATTACTAACAGGCTTACTGCTTATAGCCCACCCTGCCGATGCAACTTTTTTGGATCGCGCAATGCGCATGCAGCAGCTTGCCCAGCCCTCTTTTGAAACTATCCGAAAGCTTTGTCTGGCCGAAGATTTAACCCTGAAAGATGCCGGGCAGCCCATCAAAGGCTTAAAGCGCACGAAAGCCTATGGCACGGATGGCAGCGCGCAGAATTATGCCTGGAATGTGATGCTGCTGACAGGCCGCATGATGGCAGGTAACAAAAATGCGGAGCAGGAACTTATCCGGCTGCTGACCACATGGGCAAAGGATGATGCCTTCACCGAAAGTGAGCAGGTGCATGATGCCTATTATGCCCAGAAGCGCGCCTTAACCCCCGTTATCACCGCCTTTGCTTATGTGCGCCCGGTGATGAACGATGCCGACCGTGCATTGGTCGCGGCATGGCTGGATAAGGTTGTGCCGGTGCTGAATCACCGCTTTAACGGTGATGTGGATGAGAATAATCATCGCAGCTCCGCCGATGCGGTGTTGATGCTGTGGGGGCATGTGAGCGAGAACCCGGCCTTGCTTCAAATTGGCTATGACGGCTATCGCCGCCTGCTGAAAAAAATGCATAATGACGGCAGTTTAAGCCTTGAAACACGGCGCGGCGCACGCGCTTTATGGTATCTGCGGCAGGTGCTGGCCAATATGACCCTCATGCTTCAGATTGCCGAGGCACATAAGGTGGATTTATTCCATGAAGCGGTGGACGGAAAATCATTTGTAACGCTGCTGGATTTTTTCCTCAATGCCGCGCAAAGCCCGTTATTATTACTGCCGGATGCGGCGGAAAACCTCATTCCCGGCCCTTCAGGAAACTTCCTGCAGCAGGATAGTGGGCTGTTTGAACAGCGTGGCCATGGCCGTCATTACATGGCCTTCACCGAGGCATTGCTGCCTTATCTGGATGATTTTCGGGCAAAGCGTCTCAAAAATCTTCTAGTGCGTCATCATATCATGCAAAAACGTCCCTTAATTGATGAATTTTCTGGCGGCAATACCAGCTGCCTTTATGCTGAATGAAGATGAGGCATTTTGTATTTTTTTGCCTGTTTGGCATCCTGTTTTCTCCTCCGGCACCGGCCATGCCGCCACCCGATGCTTTCACCATGCTCAAAGAGGCGGATCTACTCTCAAAGCGCGGCGTGGAATACGCACCAAAACCCGATGAAGATAGCATCAAACAAGCCGTATCATTCTATCAGAAAGCCTACATTATGGGAGAAGGTGATGCCGCCATCGGCCTGGCGGAGCTGATTCAGAAAGGCTGGGCGGCACCGGAAGGATCGGATAGGCAAATTTTGGTTAAAAACGGCATGCAGCAGTTGCAAAAACAAATGGCAGCGGGCAATTCCAACGCCGAAACCATCTATATCACGCATAAAATTCATGGCATTGACGGCCTGCTGAAACCCGACCCCGATGAGGTGATTCACACACTTAAAAACACGGATAATGCCGGTTTGTTAGCAATCTATGGCAAGCAGGCGGTGCTGGGTGGCTTGCAGGCCATCTTGCCAAAGGAAGGGCTGGAAATGCTGCTTAAGGGTGCGGCGCAAAACCACACGCGCAGCCAGCGTGAAGTGGGGCTGACCTATCTGGGGGCTTATATCCTGCCGCCGGAACCGGAGAAGGCCATTCCTTTTTTAGCCAAAGCCGCCGATGCCGGGGACGAGGTGGCGGCCTTTCATCTGGGCATGGTTTATAAGGCCGGGTTTGGCACTGAAAAAGATGCCGCCAAAGCACAGCACTACCTGCAACGGGCAGCGGAGACACAGCATGAGGCGGCGAATTTCTGGCTTAACCCACCACCCGCATTTGCCAGAGCGCAGCGGCTTCTGGTTGAAAAAGGCAAAATTGCTCAGGCTGCTGATGACTAACCGTGGACACAACAAACATTCTCAGTTGCGAACCTTCTTTGCCGGCTGGGTGATGATTGGCATTTTTGTGCTGGGCTTGCTGGCAAGCCTGATTGCCCTGCCACGCATTGAACATGATGCCCTGCCGGATATCAGCGCAAAAACCATCACTAACGGCCAGCTTACCAAGGAAATAGACACGCAGCTGCAGAAAAAGATTCCCTGGCGAGATGTTGCCCTCGGCAGTTGGGGCATCGTCTCACAGGCTTATTTCCACTCCGGCTTTCGTGGTATTTTCATTGGCAAAAATGGCTGGATTTTTCACCGTAGTGAGTTTGAGGCCGTGCCGGATATTACTTATCAGGAGGCGCTGAAACTTTACTGGATTCGTCAGGTGCAGGCATTTCTTGCCAAGCATAATGTGGGTTTGGTGATGGTGATTGTGCCCTCCAAGCTTCGGCTTTACCACCACGTGCTGGATGTGGCATGGCCAATGGATCGGCAAACGGTTTACCCGCGCTTCACCGAATCTTTAGAGTTGCTGAATATTCCGGTGGTGATGGCGGTGGAGCCGTTAGAAGAATTAAAAGCCTCCGGTGTGAATGCTTTTTACAAGATGGATACGCATTGGTCGCTGGAGGGCGCGCGCGCCGTGGCTTTTGAAACGGCGTATCTGGCCAAAAAAGCCTGCCCGGGTTTGAGCTATCCCAGCATTAGATATGGCGTTGAAGAACTGCCGAAGACCAGTCACTACGGTGATTTGATGAAATTCCTCCCCATGGAAAAACTTCAGCGTTTCATCAAAAAACCGCAAACGCAAATCCCATCTTTTGCCCTGATTCCTCCCGGCAATTCTTTGTTTGACGACCCCGAAACGCCCATCGCGCTGGTGGGCACTTCGTTCAGCGCGATTGAGCATTTTCAGTTTGCCGATAGTTTGCGGCTGGCCTTCCAAACGGAGATTATCAATTTTGCAGAGGATGCCCACGGCCCCTTTGAACCGATGGTGCGCTTTCTCAATGAAACGGACTGGGATCATCACCATTATCAGCTGGTGATCTGGGAGATGCCGGAGCGGCACATTCACCGCTATTATGAAACGGACTGGCCGGAAGGCGTTTTGGAAGCAACCTCCCCCACCATTCCACCCTGCCCGGCCACCAGTTTTTGGGGAGAAGAATAAATCATGGTTTTCTCATCCATCAGCTTCATCACCTTGTTCCTGCCGCTCTTTTTGGGCGCTTATTACCTAACGCCCAACCGGCTGAAATCTCTCACCATCCTGCTGGGGAGTTATGTTTTTTATGCCTGGTGGCGGGTGGATTTTCTGGCGCTGTTTGCCGGGGTAACATTCTTTAATTATGTCATTTCATTGCAGGTGGCAAAGCCTGCAAAAATGCCGCGCAAAAAAGCGGAAAAATCGGCGCTGGTCAGGCGACAAAAAATCTTCCTGTGGCTGGGTGTGGCCGGCAATTTGCTGACTCTTGGTTTCTTCAAATATTTCAATTTTGGTGTGAATGCGCTGAGTGATGCGCTGGGGCTGATGGGCGGCACGCCCTTTTCCGCGCTGCATGTGATTCTGCCCATCGGCATCTCTTTTTATATTTTCCAATCCATCAGCTATCTGGTGGATATTAAACGCGGAGACGCCAAACCGGCGGAATCCTTCATTGATTTTGCCGCCTTCATTGCCCTGTTTCCACAGCTGATTGCGGGGCCCGTCATCCGCTATAAAGACGTGGCCAAGCAGTTCAAGCGCCGCACCCACACCATGGCGCATTTCAATGAGGGCGCCATTCGCTTCATGCTTGGCTTCTGCAAAAAAGTCTTTATTGCAGATTCCGTCGCCCCGGTGGCGGATCAGATGTTTGCCATCCCAGACCCCACCTTTCTGCAGGCATGGCTGGGTATTATTGCTTATACCATCCAGCTTTATTTTGATTTCTCAGGCTATTCCGATATGGCCATCGGCCTTGGGCTGATGATGGGCTTCCGCTTTATTGAGAACTTCAACCAGCCTTATATGAGCCACTCCATCACCGAATTCTGGCGGCGCTGGCATATTTCGCTTTCCACCTGGCTGCGGGATTATCTCTATATCCCGCTGGGCGGCAACCGCAAGGGTAAAGCCCGCACTTACATCAATCTGATGCTAACAATGGTGCTGGGCGGCTTCTGGCATGGCGCAAACTGGACATTCATCGCCTGGGGTTTCTGGCATGGGCTGATCCTGTGCTGGGAGCGCGCCATCATCGGCACAAGCAAGCGCAAAACACCCTATCCCAAATTGCTGGCATGGCCGATCACGCTGGGTTTGGTGATGATTGGCTGGGTTTTCTTCCGCAGCCCGGATGTTGGCCACGCCTTCACCATGCTCCACGCCATGAGCGGGCTAAACGGCTTCGGGCGCATTGGTGCGGATCAGGGCTGGAAAATCAGTGAGCTGAGCCTGTGGATGATTTATATCGGCTGGTTGATTCTGTTGATTGTTCCCTTCATGCATCATGGCAAGGCCTATTATGGCTATATCGGCAAAAGCTGGGCGGCAGAGCTGACCACCGTGCGCCAGCTGCTGGTGGCTTCCCTGTTTCTGCTGGCGCTGGCCAAGCTGGTGGCGCAAAGCCACTCCCCCTTCCTCTATTTCCAGTTTTGATATTGCAGAATCAGGCATAAAAAAAACCTCCACACTGTGCTCCGCGCAACTCCTCGCATGGTGTCGCGCCACATAACTCCCCCTTTCCGCCTTCGCTAAAGCTACGGCGCGACAAGCACGGGGGAGTCTGCATCTCACTTAACACGAGCGGTCGCGCCATGCGCGGAGCGAGTGTTCATAATAAACATCAGGTGGGGGTCATTTCTTTGATTGTCTCCGGGAAATTCTCCTGAATTTCCCATGAGACAGGGCTCAAGGCTGCGCTCGCCTCCTGGCTCGCAATATCTCCTAGTCATTCCCGCATGCGCGAGGATAACTAAGGAAAAAGAGGAGGAGTTCGTGAGGGAGGCCAGCAGGCCGACCGAGCCGTCAGCGCGCGCAAGCGCCGCTCCATTGCAAATTCAGAAGAATTTGCAGGGAGCAATTATAAAAGAAGCTCTGGATCCCCGCGTGCGCGGGGATGACGAAGGAGAAAGCGGCAAATAAAAAAGAAATCTCAACCGCTTAACGCACCTCCACCCAGGCGGTTTCATCATCATAAAGCCGCAGGGAAGTGCAGCGCACGCCGGGCAAAAACCCGTCACACACATGCTTTAAATGCTGCGCCATGGCTTCGGCGGTTGGGTCCTGCGGCAGGCGGAAAATTTTCTGCCCGGTGGTTGTTTCAATGGCCGCCGCCAGCGCGGCATCGTCCTGATGCAAAATCACCGTATGATCCCAGTTTGCCTCCAGCCATTGGTTGAGCTTTTCCTTCAGCACATAAAAATCGGCAACAAGGCTTTGTTGATTGCTCTTTGCAACCTCCTCACATTCGCTATCACCCGCTTGCACCACTGCGAAGCTGGCCTCCACACGGTGCTGATAGCCATGCAATTGGTGGCACTTGCCCTGCCAGTGCAGCAGGCGCTTGGCAGCGGAAAAACGCGTCGTTACGGTGCAGCTCATCTTCATGGCTTGCGGTATAGCCTAAATGGTTGAAAAATTCTATAAGCAGACATGAGTTTGAAAATCACCCATGAAAAACGCAGCTTTGGCCCCGCCCAGCGGGAGGTGGAAGTGGGCGATATTACCCTTCTGGCCACGGATAAGCCCATGCGGCTGGATTCCGGTGCGGAGATTTCGCATTTCCCCATGGCGTTTCGTACCTATGGCACATTAAACAAAGATAAATCCAATGCGATTCTCATCTGCCATGGGCTGACGGGCGATCAATATATGCTGGAAACCCACCCGGTCACAGGCAAGCCCGGCTGGTGGGAGCAAATGGCCGGCAAAGGCAAACCACTGGATACGGACAAATATTTCCTGATCTGCCCGAATGTGCTGGGCGGCTGTTTGGGCAGCTTTGGGCCGAAAGAAATCAACCCCAACACGCAGCAGCCTTATAATCTGGATTTTCCGGTTATCACCATTCGTGACACGGTACGCGCGCAAAAAGCGCTGATGGACGCCATGGGCATTGAAATATTATACGCCGTGGTGGGTGGCTCTATGGGCGGCATGCAGGCGCTGGAATGGCTGGCCAGCTACCCGGAAAAAGTGCAACGTTTAGTGGCACTGGCCACCGCCAGCCGCCACACCGCGCAGAACATCGCTTTCCACGAAATTGGCCGGCAGGCCATCATGGCCGACCCGGACTGGCAGCAGGGAAATTATCTCAACAAAGGCACATTCCCCTCCAAGGGCTTAAGTGTTTCCCGCATGACAGCGCATGTGACCTATCTTTCAGATGATGCGCTGGCGCGTAAATTTGGCCGGGAATTGCAGGATCGTGACCGTTTTTCTTACGGCTTCGAAGCAGATTTTCAGGTGGAAAGCTATCTGCGCTATCAGGGGATGAGCTTTGTGGATCGCTTCGACCCTAACTCTTATCTCTACATCACCCGCGCGATGGATTATTTCGATCTGGAAGCCGATTATGGCAGCCTGGCGCAGGCTTTCGGCGCATTCAAGGGCAGTGCCTTGATGGTTTCCTTCTCGTCGGACTGGCTTTTCCCCACCGGCGAAGCCAAGCGCGTGGTGCAGGCGCTTGCCGGATGTGGCGCGGATGTCCGCTTTATGGAAATTGACAGTGATAAAGGCCATGACGCCTTTTTATTAGACGAGCCGGAACTATTTTCCGCCGTCAAAGGCTTTATCGCCGAATAGCCTTTGTAATTAGCTTATTTTTCCATTTGCAACTTTTTGTTGCCAGTTTGCAACATTTATGCTACCGCAGGTAAAGAAAATGGGAAAAACAGAGAGGGTTTATTAACTTTTTTGAGGTATATTCTCCCTCCCTGCGTGAGAAAATGATGAAACAGATAACAACCCATAGCATGTTTTTTTGCCTCCTTTTTGGTGTCACTGCCTGTGTTGGCAGCAGCGGAACGCATACTGCCTACCGCGAGATGAATAGTAATAAAACCCTGACTTGCCCGGAAATTCTGCTGGAAATGAATGAGGTGGAATTTGAACTACGTGAAGTGGAAGCTGCCACCAGCGCAACTCTGGAACATTTAATGTCTCCCGTTTCCAGCCTGATGGGCGCACTGAACGCCTCCAGCAACAAAGATTACATGACTCAGCGCATGGCTTTTCTGCAGAATATGTATGATATTAACCGCTGCCATCGCTATGACACCGCCAAAGAAACCAATAAATTTTACGATCAGGCGCATAATGCCGCCCCCATTACCTATCAATATCCGCAACAACCACCGCAAGCAACAATGCGGCAGCCAAATAATAAGCCACAACCCAAACAGGCGCAGGAGAATAATGCATATTATGCCCACCCGCTTTATGAATTTACCGGTGATTGGTACTGGTAAAAGCAATTAACGGATCACACGGGCTAAACGATCCAACTTTCAATCATTTACGATCGGAACTCAGCTCCACCGCTGCGCTGGTTACATCCACCAGCCCGCGCAGTGCCGCCTTCGCCGCGCCACTATCGATAGCTTCTGCCGCGCGTTCAGCGCCCGCCTTTAAATCCTCCACCTCCCCGGCAATGATCAGCGCCGCGGCCGCATTCAACAACACCGCATCACGGTAAGCGCTTGGTTTTCCATTCAATAATTCCGTCATAGCCGCGGCGTTATGCCGCGCCGTGCCGCCCATCAGCTCCGTTTCATCTTCCAGCCTTTTCAGCCCGGCCTGCTCCGGCGTGATGTGATGGCGGATTACAATACCACCCTTCACTTCCGCCACTTCCGATGGCGCAGAAAGCGATAACTCATCCAGCCCGTCCGTGCCATGCACCACCCACACATGCTTCGCGCCCAGCGCGTTCAGCACATGCGCCATGGGCACAATCCACGCCTCATCATACACGCCAAGCAATTGGCGGGATGGCAGCGCCGGGTTGATCATCGGCCCCAGCAAATTGAACATCGTCCGCATTTTCAGATCCTGCCGCACGGGCGCCACATGGCGCATCGCGCTGTGATAATCCGGCGCTAGTAAAAAGCACACATTATGCGTTTCAAGCGCTTCCAGCATGGCTTCCTGCGGCACATCCATCCGCACGCCAAGCTCCATCAGCACATCGGCGGAGCCGGATTTGGACGACACTGCCCGGTTGCCGTGCTTCACCACCGGCACGCCGCACCCCGCCACAACAAATGCCACGGCAGTGCTGATATTCAGCGTGCCTTTCTTATCGCCACCCGTGCCGCATGTATCGATGATGCGCTCACGCAAAGCTTCCGGCACCGGGAATTTCCGCGCCTTCACGCGCAAAGTTTCCACCGCTGCCGTCAGTTCTTCCACGGTTTCGCCCTTCATCCGCATCGCCATTAAGAAGGCCGCAATCTGCGCCGGGGTGGCGCCGCCGCTCAGCATAATCTGCATCGCGCGCTGCATTACCGGCGGCGGCAGATTTTCACGCTGCGCAAGCTGCTCTAAAAACTGATGAAAGTTGGTGGTGGGGTTGGTTGGCATGGCTCACACCTCCCCGCATAGGTTCAGGAAATTTTTCAGCAAGCGGTGCCCATGTTCCGAAGCAATGCTTTCCGGGTGAAATTGCACGCCATGCAGCGCATATTTCTGATGCTGAACACCCATGATGGTGCCCGCGCCAATCTCCCCTTCCGCCACACGCGCCGTCACTTTCAGCTCCGCCGGCAGCGTGGCTTCGTCAATGATCAGCGAGTGATAGCGCGTAGCGGTGAACGGGCTGGGCAGCTCCGCAAACACGCCCTGCCCTTCATGCACCATCCGGCTGGTTTTGCCATGCATCGGCGGGGTGATGCGCACAATCTTCGCGCCGAAAGCCTGCCCGATGGCCTGATGCCCCAAACACACGCCCAGCATCGGAATTTCCGCCTTCAGCCGATCAATCACCTCCAGGCAAATCCCCGCCTGATCCGGGTCACATGGCCCCGGCGAAAGGATGATGCCGCGCGGCTGTTTCGCCCGCACCTCATCCACGCTCAGCGCGTCATTGCGCACCACCTCCACTTCCGCGCCCAGCTCCTGCGCGTAATGCACAAGGTTATAGGTGAAGCTGTCATAATTATCGATCAGCAGAATCATGCCTGCTTTTATCCCATGCGGCAGCGCGGGGCAATGGGCTTGGCGGGTGAGGAAGGATGATGGATGATGGAAATGGTGATGCGCTGAACTTCTATGATCAATGATCAATCATATGCTCAGGCACAACACTAAAGAAGCTTGCCCAGCGTGACGATGAGCGCCGCCTGCGCTAACAGGGCGGTATAGATACGAATCATGATGCGCAGCTCAAGATCTTTCAGATCCTGTTTTGTAGTGATATTGGAGGTATCCACCTTTTCAAGGGCAGCAATAAAGCCCTCTGCCTGCTCGGGCGTATAGCCGTTTTCACGCAGCGTTTTAACAACAGCATATGTATCAAGCACCAATGTCGTCATAAATGTAGTATAATTGGTGATATTGGGTGCGTCAAGCGGCAATGGAAGCAAGTGCGACGCATTCGCAGCGCGTGGGGCGTCGAGGAAAGGAGGCGTTGTTCCTAAGGAGGCGTCGATCCTAGGGGGCAGGAGGCGGTTTGCAGTTTGCAGTTAGCAGTTTGTGGTAGGCGGGGAAGTCAATAAGTGGCCCACTGCATACTGCTAACAGCACACTGCGAACTGAAGAACGGCACAAAAAAAACCTGCGGTGAAGCAGGTGTGCTAACTCCCCCTTCACGGGGGAGTCCGCATCTGTGATGCGGGTGGGGGTCATGGTGTGGGCTAACGGATTGCACTTCCTAAATAGTTTTACCCCCACCGAGTTGCGGTGCTTGGCTTCGCCTCGCATGCCGCGCCTCGACTCCCCCGTGCTTGTCTCGCCGTAGCGCTTGCGCGCAGGCGGAAAGGGGGAGTTAATCTGTAGGCAGCTAGCAGTTAGCAGTTTGTGGTAGGCGGGGAAGTCAATAAGTGGCGCACTGCACACTGCTAACAGCGCACTGCGGACTGAAGAACGGCATAAAAAAACCTGCGATGAAGCAGGGTGGATGGAAAATAGGGAGGGGAAAGAAAAAAGTGCCCAAGGGCAACCTTCCCATCACGGCCGATGCCGGATTTTGGAAGGCCGCTCCTTGGACTACAGGGAGACAGGTTACTTGAGCAACGCTTGACCTTTCAGAGCTTGTATCTCAAAGTATGACAAATCGAGAGCCGCCTCTAAAAAGCTTGCTTTTTCAGCTGTTGTTGCCTTCAAAGTACGGTAATGACCCAGCTCACGGTCGTCGTCATGCGAAATCGTCTTCAGGTGGTCGTCCAATCGATTTTGTGCGACATAAAGCCACAAAAGTGCGACTTTCATTTCACCAGCAGAAATGGCTTTTTGGTACTCTTGGGCAGCCATAAGCACTTTGTTAATTCCTGCCTCCTCCTGAATTGTTTCAATTTCCACCTTCTGCTTGAAAATATCATTTGCCTGCTTGAGAGGCGACTGAGCTACAGCAGAAAGAGAAAAAAGAAGGCCAATGATGATGATAAGTGATTTTTTCATGATAACATTCGTTAAATTGAAAAACTGACATTTCACAAGAAACAGGCGGCTTGGTTGCCTGCTGGATTCCTTACGGATCGTCCATATACCCCTGAACCTTTCAGGAAGTATAATCTTGCGAGTTTTCATCATCGTACTGTCTTAAGACATCTTGATTGCCCCCAGGGCGTTCCAGACGTCAGTTATTTCTCAAACACATCGCAATTGACATGTCTGCTACAACCTTAAAAGGTAAACTGAGGTGTTGGTATGTACCAAGAGAGTCTTAATTGAATAAGACGAAGAAAACATTTTATTTTACCATTAATTAGGGGCGCATTGCAAGTGTTAAATTTAAGGAAATGTTAGTTTTTTGAGGTTTTTTGATGGGGATTGCTTTGCTGCGCTCGCAATGACGACTATAATTTTCCGTCATTACGAGGAACGAAGTGACGAAGTAATCTCCAAGCGGGACGAGATTGCTTCACTTCGTTCGCAATGACGGACTGTCTATGTTCCTTGCCATGACGGCTCTCCATTTCCGTCATCACGAGGAGCGTCAGCGACGTGGTGATCTCATTATGGAACAAGATTACGTAATGATGGAGTAGGTGGAGAGAGATTGCTTCATGGCTTCGCCATTCACAATGACGACTATAATTTTCCGTCACTGCGAGGGAGCGTGAGCGACCGCGGCAGTCTTCTAGAGGGATGAGATTGCTTCGCTGCGCTCGCAATGACGGAAATATACGACGCGGCAGTCTCATAATGGCATAAGATTGCTTCACTTCGTTCGCAATGACGATTAATAATAAACCCATGCCGCGTATTCGCCAACCTGCCGTTTACATTATGACCAATAAGAAAAATGGCACGCTTTACACGGGCGTGACAAGCCATTTGCAAAAGCGCGCTTATGATCATCAACAGGGCACATCCAAAGGCTTCGCCAGCCGCTATCATTGCAGGCTTTTGGTGTGGTATGAAATTTATGACCGCATGGAGGATGCCATTGCGCGGGAGAAGCAGCTGAAAGCCGGATCACGCGCCAAAAAAGTTGCGTTAATTCAGGCGATGAATCCGAATTGGGAAGATCTATATGCAGAGTTGGGGTTTTTATAACTTTCCGTCACTAATTTATATGCATCACTACCGTGAGAGAGCGTAATGACGGCCAGAACAGCCTTAAACCATGCCGGCGAGGCCGCGATCTTTCGATAAGACCCGCTGAATTTTATTCGCAAGCCCTTTGCCCTCCGGCTTTTCAACCTTCGCACTGGCCAGCGCCTCCGTATCATAGCCAATTTCAGTTGGACTATCCTGTAATTCAACGGAGCTGGTTTCAGCACCTTTGCGTTTTGTATAATCGTTAAGGTACTCATTTCCAATTTG
The DNA here is from genome assembly GCA_030429725.1 of Alphaproteobacteria bacterium. Taxonomy (GTDB): domain Bacteria; phylum Pseudomonadota; class Alphaproteobacteria; order Rickettsiales; family UBA8987; genus JAUIEX01. The sequence continues at coordinate 26,114 of JAUIEX010000007.1, read as the reverse complement.
CGTTCCCAATACTTTGGCAGCCAATTTCTTTTTATTACCGCTGTGAATATCATTATAAATAGCTTCAAAAACCTGATCTTTCTGCCCTTGTGAGAGGCTGCCCCATGCTGCACTCATCTCTGATCTACTTTTACTTAAAAAGCTATCTGCAAAATTACCGGCCTGTATGGTGCTGCTCTGTGTTTGTGCTGGCTGGCCATTTTGATTAAATTCCACGTTTGTTTCAGTTGTTACCCTAACGTTACCCCCACCCTGCCCGGTGGTGGTGCCATCATCACCGTTCCACCAATCTCTAAGACGCTGGCCAAGAGAGCGGCTATCATCATTTTTATCAACTTTTCCACTGGCTTCAATATCATTGCCTTTTTGATGTTGGTAAACACCATCTAAAATATCGCCATATGCTTCAATGAATGCTTTATCGGCCGCAGCAATTTTTTCAGAGTTGCCATTGGCGGCATTGAAGGCTTCCATATAAGTTTTCGCAATTGTTGCGAGTTCCTTTTTTGCAGCCTCAATTTCGCTCTGCTTTAATTCATCAAATTCTTCTGCAGACATACCAACAATGCTATGCTTAGCCTCCACCCGAAGCTCTGCGATTTCAGCAAGGGTCGCATCATCGAAATTAAACGTTTTAATATCACTCAACTGGAGGCTGGAGTCTGCCGCCACTCTGTCTTTGGCATACAAGTCATTTAGACCGTCATTGGCTTGATCGGAGGCTTCCAAAATCTGATCCTTCAGCTGGCTACGAACTTGCGACGCGCCTTCTGTGATATAAGCATTCACAATATCTTCCAGCACATCTCCAATGGCTTTATCCGGGTTGATATTCTTCAAATCAATGTCAGGCTCCACGCTGGGCTTATCGGTGCTATCCTTAACGGCTTCTGCTGTTGTGGTGGCATCCAGATGCGCGGCGGCATGCGTATAGAGCCTTGGTAATTCTTTCATCTTCTCCGCCAGTTTTTTGATGTCATCGGCAGTCAGCCCGGCTTCCGCCAGCCTCTTTTTCATCTCCTTCTTGATGTCACGGTCATCCTGATCCAGAATTTCACCGGACATATTCCCCACTGCACCAATCAGCTTTTCTTCGATTTCCAGCAGCTCATAGGCCACTCTAGAAGAATCACTTGCTAAAGCTTCCCCCGTAATGTCAAAACCAGCTAAATCAACACCGGAATCCTGCGCCCATTCAGCCAATATATCCATCACTTTGGGCACAATTTTCTTTGCATCACCTCTGGTAAAAGAATATGACGCATCCATCAGCTCCTTCTTAAGCCCAACCCCGGCATCACTCTGAAACACGGAATCGCTCTGCTGCGTACTGCAGGACGTCGCCATGAAAGCGCAAAGCGCAAGCGCAAATGCTGAAACCCTAACCTGCTGAACATTCTCAAAATTGACCATAATTTATCTCCGTTAGGTTTCAGTGTAACCGAGGAAATTTAAGAAATGGTTAATCACACCAAAAAAACCGGCAGCGGGCATAAAAAACACAGGATGGCCTGTTTTTCTTCCATTATTGAGAGAAATTTAACGTATCGTTAATCTTGTCGCGCTAAGCTTGCTATAAATGACAAGGAGATTGAGCGATGGCAAATTTAACGAATAGTTATTATCGCGGCGGCAGATGCGCCATTGTGGGCGCAATTGTGGGCGGCCTGTACGGCATTGGAGCCGGTTTTGCTGCAGGCGCTGCAACAGTGGCTTTGCCCGCTATCATTGGCGGCGTGCTTGCCGGGGCGGCAGTCGGCCTGCTTGCCGCCATGGCTGAAAACTTCATCCGCCCGGATGTGAAATCCATTGAGGAAAAGCTGGATCAATTAACCCCGTCCATGGCCGGGCGCGGCAGGTAACATGGCGGATCTTTCCCACACGGATAGACAGCTGGCGGAAGCCACTCTTAATAGCGGCAAAGCGCTGATGCTGCTGGATGTGGTGAATGATGCGGGCGAGCCGGGCTATCTTTATGTTTCCATCCGCCTGAATATGCTTAAAGAATTTGAAGAAGAAATTCAGCGCGGTCAGGGCGTTGATGTTGACAAATACTGCCATGTGATTGCCTCCGGCCATGGCACACCCACGGCGGAAGTGAAACAGGCGATGGAAGAGGAATATGGCTTTGATCATGCCCAGGAAAAGAATAAAATTCAGTTTTCCGCCTGAAACTTCCACCTGAATATGATGTTTTATGCCGCCAGGCAATGATGCTTCAGCAGCGCCACTTCATCGGCAATTTTCAGCAATAAATGCTCTTTTTTATCCGGCGCGGCATGCTGCTCATGCTCCGCTTCCTTGCTCATTTCCGAAAGCGCATGCGCCCCTAAATTGGCGGCAGAACCTTTAAGCTTATGCGCGGCGGCACGCCATATATCATTGGTGCTTTCCATGGTGCTCGCGGCCAATTCTTCCAGCAGAATATCCGTCTGCTCAAAGAAAATATCAAATAATTCCCGCTCCTCATCCGGGTCACCGTCGGAGAAAATCGCCAGATGCTCACGGTCAAGATGCCCCAAAAGCGGGTCATTATCATGCAGAGTGTCTTCCGATATGGCCGTGTTTTCCACGCGTGATACTGTTGTTTCCTGCTCTTTACGCTCCAATTTCAGCCATTTTTGTAGCACTTTATTGAGCTTATCCGGTGCAATCGGCTTGCTGATATAATCATCCATTCCGGCTTCAATGCATTTTTCCTTATCCCCCTTCATGGCATTGGCGGTAACGGCAATGATCGGCGTATGCTGCCCGGTGCGGGCATGATGAGAACGGATGGCCGCAGTGGCCTCAAAACCGTCCATCCCCGGCATCTGGCAATCCATCAGAATGATATCAATCTCATGGCTCAGGGCATAATCCAGCGCCTCCTGACCGCTTTCCACCAGATGCACCACCTCCACACCCACTTTTTTGAGCAATTTACGCAGGAACATCAGATTGGTTGGGTGGTCATCCACCGCCAGCACCCGAATATTGGCAAAATCCAACATTTCTTCGGCGACGTCCGATAGATGCGGCGCATCTTCAAGCGGGCAATATTCCGCCGGTATTTCATGCACTTCCATCGGCAATTCAAACCAGAAGCTTGAACCACGCCCCACCACGGAATCCACACCGATGCGCCCTCCCATCATTTCCACCAATTGCTTGCAAATGGCCAGCCCAAGACCCGTGCCGCCATAACGGCGGGTGGTGGATTCATCGGCTTGCGTGAATTTTTGGAAGATGGATTCCAGCTTATCGGCAGGAATACCAATGCCGCTATCTTCCACGCGAACATGCATCTGCACCCTGCCACCTTCCTCCACGCCGGACATATCAATGCTGACGCTACCTTTTTCGGTAAATTTAATTGCGTTGCCCACCAGATTAGTCACAATCTGGCGCAGCCGCGCCGGGTCGCCCATCACAAAGGGCGGCGTTGCGGGGTTGATATGGCAGTGTAATGCAATGCCCTTCTTTTGCGCCTGGGTGTGCATTAAATCCACCGTTTGCCGCACCAGCTGGTGCATATCAAACCCGGATTGCTCCAATGTTAGCTCGCCTGCTTCAATTTTTGAGAAATCCAGAATATCATTCAGCAGCACAAGGAGTGATTCCGCCGATTGGTTAATGGCATCATTCATCTCCTGCTGTTCACTGTTAAGCGTTGTATCCATCATCAGGTCGGAAAGCCCGATAATCGCGTTCATCGGCGTGCGCAGCTCATGGCTCATATTGGCCAGAAATTCACTTTTCGAACTATTGGCCTTTTCCGCATGATGGCGCGCATCCTCAAGAATTTTAAGGGTTTTCTGTAACGTACTACGCATGCGCTCAAAACTATCCAGCATGCCGCCAATCTCATCTTTCGGCAGCTCAGGCAGCATCACGTCAAATGTTCCACGTGCCAGCGCATTGGAAGCTTCGGCCATTTTACAGGCCGGCCTCACCACCATTGCCGTCAGCATCCACCACAGCAACAACCCGATAATGCTCATGGCAATGGCACTCAGCAGTGCAAGATGCATCGGCTGCGTTATCGTCGCCCAGCCAATCAACCCCACCATCACGGCGGCCATGCCGCCAAATGGCAGCAATATCTTACTGCGAATCCCCGGTATGTAACGTTTCAGTTTCATGGATGCGCCCTTTAAACCCGAACCTGCAGCGGCGCACGGTTAAGGTAATACAGCATCTGATCCTTGCTGCATGGCTTGGCCACAAAGCCTTCCGCACCCATTTTCAATGTCTCGGAAATGGTCTGCATCTGGTCATTGCCGCTAAACATCACAATGTAGGCACCCGGGCGTTTTGCCAGAAACTTTGCCAGCAGATCCTTGCCGTTGCCATCCGGCAGGCCGATATCCAGAAAGGTAATATCCGGCTCTTCCGCGTCAAAAGCAGTAACGGCATCTTTGGCATTCATCGCCGTTGCCAGCTGGCACTCATTACCCAGAAGCTTGGCGACAAAGCGCTGCGTAATGGCATCATCATCCACCACCAGCACACGCATCTGATGACGCTTATCCGCCACCGCCCTGCCCTCCAGCATGTAGCGCTCAAAGGCAAAGCCATAATGGCGGCCATGCGTCATGCCATTGCCACTTGCTTCCATCTGATAGAGGCGCGCGCGCAGATTGCGGCACATGCCCTCTCCCTCCAAAAACACATTATAAACATGCTGCTCCGCCGGAATATGGGTGCGGGCAAGGCACAAATCGGAAAGATGCTGCCCAATCTCCCGCAGGGCAGAACTGTTCACATCCTTACATAAAACAACAATATCCCCATCGTTACTGAAGAAGGCTTCGCCATGCAAATCATCCAGATAGAGGGAAACAATACGCGCCGCACCTTCGGAAATTAAGCTGCAATCCTCCGTCACACACATGGCGGGCATTTCAAAATGCAGCGCCAGCCAACCCGCCCAGCTGGCAGGGTCTTTCTCAATCGCGCTGAGAATATCAATAAATTCCTTATGGTCGTGGGTGTGATCTTTCATGGCGTTTCTCCTTTCGGTTTTGTTGGGCTTAAAATAACTCGTTAATTTTCATATTGCCGATAGCGGCATCGCTGTAATGAAACAGTTTTTCCTGGGTAAAGGGCTTGCCGATAAACCCGGCGGCGCCGCGCTGCATGGATTCCATAACATTGGCACGGTCACCATTGCCGCTGAGCATCACAACATAGGCATTCGGGTCGATCTCCTTGAGCTTTTCCAGCACTTCCAGCCCGTTCATTCCCGGCATGTTAATATCCAGCAGAATCAGATGCGGCGCGTGCATGGCGGCCATGCGAATGCCGTGCGCACCATCCTCCGCCAGATGCACCTGCCCCTTTTTATTCAGCAGGTTTTTTACCATCCGCGCGGAAAAACTATCATCTTCAATCACCAATGCCGTAAACTTCTTATTGGCCACCCGGCGCTGTTGAATTGTGCTAACCAGCTCATCCGAAGGCGTTAACAATGGTGCTACAACTGGCTTGGAAGGCGCCGATTTCATGGCTTCTTCCTGTAATTTCTGCTTATCCCTTGCCGCCGCCTTCAGCAAAATTTGCTTCAGCTGTGCGCCGTTTTCTCCCAGTGTTTCATAAAGGGTGGCGCACGGCTCTTCCGCACCGGTTTTTTCCACCAGGGCCAGATGCAGTTGGCTGTATTGGTTCATTGAAAGATAGGGCGTGACGAATAACACCTCATGATCATTCAACAGAAATAGTTTGGACGTGCCATCGCCGTAAGGCTGCATGGCTTTGATAAAATGCTCATGCGGCACAATCAGCTTTTGCTTGTCTTTACCAAGACATTCCACATGCATCACACGGGCATATCTGCCCTCATCCACCAAACGGGTGATATTATGCAGCGCTTTTGCCAAAGCATGGTCATGAACAATTATCATACTTATTAAACTTGCACAGACTATGCCAAAACTATTAATTGCTTATTATCAGTACTTTACACTGAAAAGCCCTTCCGAAGACATCAGGATGTGTTTTATTTCTGGACTAGATATGTTAGTGTTTCCCATTATGGGACATATACTCCTCGTTGAAGATGAACCAACACAGCAGCGCTTATTAAGCAATTTGCTGGAAAAACGCCTGCATCATAAGGTGAAAACCGCCAAACACGGCAAAGAGGCATTGGAAATGCTCAAAATTGCCGAGGCCAGTGACACTGCCGCACAGTTTAAGCTGGTGATCATGGATGTGATGATGCCGGTGATGGATGGCATGGAGGCATTAAAGCTGATGCGGGAACGCTTTCCGTCTCTGCCAATCATCATGCTGACCGGCAATGAGGAACTTTCCACCGCCGTGGAGGCCATGCGCCATGGTGCAGCGGATTTTCTGACCAAGCCCGTTACGCCGGAGCGGCTGGAGGTTAGCATTCAACATGCTTTGGAACTGAAAACATTACGGCAGGAAGTCAGCCGTCTGGCGCGCGTAACAGACGGCACAGTGCGCTTTACCGATATTGTCGGCTATGATCAGGGACTGTTATCCACCGTTTCACTCTGCCAGAAAGCGGCAAAATCCGATATTCCGGTATTGTTAAGCGGGCAGACCGGTGTTGGCAAAGAGTTGTTCGCCCATGCCATTCACGGCGAAAGCGCTCGCAGCACGCACCCATTCATCGCCGTTAATTGCGGCGCTATCCCGGAAAATCTGATTGAAAGCACCTTATTTGGCCATGAAAAAGGATCCTTCACCGGAGCAACTCAGTCCACCAAAGGCAAGTTTAGAGAAGCCGCCGGCGGCACGATCTTTCTGGACGAAGTGGGTGAACTTCCCATGGAAGCACAGGTCAAATTATTACGTGTTTTACAGGAAAAAGAGGTGGAGCCTGTTGGCGGCAGTGCCGTGGCGGTGGATGTTCGCGTCATTTCTGCCACCAATCGCCGGTTAGCACAGGAAGTGGCCGAAGGGCGCTTTCGGGAAGATCTTTTTTTCCGGCTGGATGTTCTGCCCATCCGCATTCCGCCCCTTGCCGAGCGTTCCGAGGATATCCCTGCACTGGCACAGCATTTTCTGGAGCGCGTTGCCGCACGGCACGGCATCGTTGCCGAACTTTCAGATGAAGCATTGGATTTACTTTCCAGACGTTCCTGGCCGGGCAATGTCCGCCAGCTGGAAAATATGATTAACCGCCTTGCCGTGATGGCGGACGGCAATTTCATTACGGAGAAGGATATTGAAATACAGGGCATGGCAAGCTCGCCCCACCACTTTCCCGATTTAAATCAATCTGCGCCCAATGGGCAGTTTCTATTGCTGAACCATCCTGACGGGGCAAACAAATCCATCGCCGAACTGGAGGCCGAGATCCTTCAAACCACACTGGATCAGCATGAAGGAAAGGTTTTAAGGGCGGCAAAGGCACTTAACCTTGCAAAATCGACATTTTACAGGAAAATAGAGGAATATGGCCTTTCCACGTAAAACATCGCAACGCGGCCTGACGATGATTGAACTATCCATCGTACTTGCCATCATCGCAATCATCATGGGCACTTCTGCGCCGATTTTATCCGGGGTGGTTGATAATTATCGGGTAAAAACCACCAGAGACCGGCTGGATTATATCCAAAAAGCATTGGATCAGTTTGTCCTTGAAAACGGCTATCTGCCCTGCCCGGCTGACGGCACCGTGACTGCCACCGCCGCGACCTTCGGCGTTGGCACCGGCACCGGCACCAACCCGGCGGATTGTTCTGCGGCTAATACTGTGACCGTAACCAACAACATTGCCATTGGCAGCCTGCCGGTGGTGAATCTTGGCCTGCCCTTTTTACTCATGGCCGATGCCTGGGGGCAGCGCTTTACCTACGCCGTGGATGAGGATTTGACATTCAAGAGCATTGACGCACTTTCGGGCTATAATCTGGCCGGCGCCACGGGTGGCATCACCATGCAAACCAGCCTCTCCACACCTGCCACCATCTCCGCATCCGCTGCCTATGTGGTGATTAGCCACGGGTCAAATAGGTTTGGCGCACGGCCGTCAGCGGGTGGCGCGCAATATCAAGCAACAGCCGGCGGCAATGCTGAAGATGAGAATGCCGATAACGATGAAACTTTCAGCGATGGCCCAGGATTTTCGGATTATGATGATCTTGTACGCTACGGATTTGTCTGGCAATTAGGACAGGATAGTTAGCATGCGCAATCTTCGCCAACATGCTGCTTATACTCTGCTGGAGATGACACTGGTCATCAGTATCATCGGGCTGATTGCAGGGGTAACATTGGATATTCTCTCGCAAATTAATGCCCGCAATAAGAATGCCGATACGCTTGAGAAAATTGAAACCATCATGAAAATGGTCGATCATTATGCCGATGAAAATGGCTTTATTCCCTGCCCGGCACGGCCTGATACCGGGATGGAAACCGCCACTTTCGGCTTTTCCAATGAAACAGCCGGGGCGTGCAATACCGCATCGATGGAGGTGGGTTCGGATGGCGTTCTGGGCGGCTCCGTACCCGTCTATACACTGGGACTTCCTGTTGAATATGCCATTGATTCCTGGGGCATGCGCCTAACCTTCATTGTGGATGCAGACCTTCGCGCAAGCGCAGCCTATGATGCTGATACGGCAGGTAACATCCCAGTGGATAATGTGCAGGGAGAGCCACTCACCACCACCGCCATTGTGGCCGTTATCAGCCATGGCGAAAATAATCTGGGCGCTTATTCCATGAATGGAGGATCACGTATAACGGGTGCTGCGGATGATGAACTGGCCAATGCCACCATTGGCTCCGACAAGGTGGATTGTTTTCTGGATCCTGACTGCGACGACATCATTGTTTATAAAGAAATCTGGAACTTAAAGGGTGTGGAAGAATGAGCACTCAACCATCCCATCCGGCCCAAGGAAAAAAGCCATATCAGGCGGGCTTTACATTGGTGGAGCTTTCCGTTTCACTCAGCATTATTGCACTGATCATCACATCTTTCCTGAATATTTACGGGCGCAGTCTTTCTGCCGAAAAAACAATCGAAACACAGGAAAAAATAAAGGTCATTGCCGAAGCCCTCCAGCAATTTGTGGATCAGAATGATTACCTGCCCTGCCCCGCTAACTTTACGAACGCCTATGATGACCAGTATTTTTTAAATGAACCCGCCGGTGATGCCGGCACGGGGGATTGCTCCGATGTGGCGGCTGGGTTTCAGGTTGCCGGCACCAATATCGTGATGGGCGCCGTTCCAACGGGCGAACTACGCCTGCACCCCTCTTACGCCGTGGATGGATGGGGCCGCTATTTCAGCTTCGTTGTGGATGAGGATTTAACCTCCAGTGCGAATTTTACCACCACTACCACCGGTTATACCAAGGGCGATATTCAGATTCAGGATGCCGGCGGAAATAGCTTAATTCCCACCGGCCCGGACGGCGCCGAAAATGCCGCGTATCTTTTGATCAGCCACGGTGCCAACCTCCATGGCAGCGCCACACCCGGAACAGGCACCCGGATTTCCGTTGGCAGTGCCGCATCCCGAACATTGGAAGATGATAATGCACACATGGACACAGCCTTAGATGCCATCTTCCGCATTGAGCCGGAGCGACTGCTGGAAGGTGCTGATCCCACCGCCGCCATGACCGATCAGATTTTTAACGACATCATGATTTACCGCACCAAATGGCAGCTGAAAAATTAGCCAGCGTTTTCAACACGCCCTAAGTGGCAAAAAAATCCTGTAACGGCCGCACTTCCAGCCCACCGCTCTGGCGGATTGCCTTTAAGGACTTCACCAGCTCATACGCGCCCGTTCCCGTTGTAACATAAGGAATTTTTTCTACTAATGCCGTGCGGCGAATGGAGAAACTATCTTTCAGGGACTGTTCACCATGCGTGGTGTTAATCACAAATACAATTTTGCCTTCCTTGAGCGCATCCACCACATGCGGGCTACCTTCCAGAACCTTGTTAATACGCACGCAATGGATGCCATTCTCTTCAAAATAACTCTGCGTACCACCTGTTGCCACCAGATCAAAACCCATTTCCAGCAACATCCGAGCAATCGGAAGCATGGTGGGCTTGTCATCATTTTTCACGGAGATAAACACCGTGCCGTTCTCTGGCAATATCATACCGGCCCCCATCTGTGCCTTGGCAAAAGCCTGCTGGAAGTTTTCATCAATACCCATCACCTCGCCGGTGGATTTCATTTCAGGCCCAAGCACCACATCCACATTACCAAAGCGACTGAATGGGAACACCACTTCCTTCACAGCATAATGCTTCTGAGGGGGCAGAGGCCAGGAGGTTAACTCCCCCTTGATGGGGGAGTCTGAAAACGCGTTAGCGGTTTCAGGTGGGGGTGTTTGCTTCTGCCCCCCCACCGAGTCGCCATGCTTCGCAATTGGCTCCTCGACTCCCCCACGAGTGGGGAGTAAATCCCGCAACTTCTCACCCGCCATCACACGGGCGGCAATCTTCGCCACCGGCACGCCGGTTGCTTTGGCAACAAATGGCACCGTGCGGCTGGCGCGCGGGTTTACTTCCAGCACAAAAATTTCATTATCCTTCACTGCAAACTGCACATTCATCAGCCCGGAAACTCCAAGTGCAAGCGCCATTTCTTTGGTTTGGCGTTTCAGCTCTTCCACAATCACATCATCCAGTGAATAGGGCGGAATGGAACAGGCGGAATCCCCGGAATGCACCCCGGCTTCTTCAATATGTTGCATTACCCCGGCGATGAAAACATCCTGACCATCGCAGATACAATCCACATCCACTTCAATGGCTTTTTTCAGGAACGAGTCCAACAGCAAAGGCCCGCCATCAAAACATTCCGGAAATTCCTTAAGATACGTCTCCAGCCCTTTGGGGTTATCCAGCACCGCCATCGCACGTCCACCCAACACAAACGAAGGGCGCACCACCAGCGGATAGCCAACAGCCTCCGCCTTAACAGCAGCTTCATGCCTGTTAAAGACAACATCATTAACAGGCTGCCTTAAATGCAGGCGGTTAAGCAGCGCAATAAATTGCTCCCGATCTTCAGCCTCATCAATGGCCTTCGGGGAAGTCCCGATAATCGGCAGGCCGGCCTCTTCCAAAGCACGCGCCAGTTTCAGCGGCGTTTGCCCGCCAAACTGCACGATAATGCCTTTCACCGTGCCATTTTCCATTTCTTTACGCACCAGCGCAATCACATCTTCAGCGGTCAGCGGCTCAAAATATAAACGGTCAGACGTATCATAATCCGTGGAAACCGTCTCCGGGTTACAGTTCACCATCACCGTCTCATACCCGGCATCTTTCAATGCAAAAGCGGCGTGCACACAAGTGTAATCAAACTCAATTCCCTGCCCGATACGGTTAGGGCCGGAGCCAAGAATGATGATTTTCTCACGGTTGGTGGGGTTGGATTCGCACCCACCATAGCTCCCCCCTGGTGGGGGAGCAGACGAAGCATCGTCAGAGGCTGAGTCGTGGGGGGGTGTTCCATTACGTGAAGGCTGCCCCCCCACCGCATCGGCGCGCTGCGCCTCTGCGACTCCCCCTCCAGGGGGGAGTTGGGTTCCCGCATAGGTTGAATACATATAAGGCGTGTCTGCGGCAAACTCTGCTGCGCACGTATCCACACGCTTATAGACCGGGAAAATGCCTAGCGCCTCGCGCAAGGAAGTCACTTCCGCTTCTTTCTTGCCCGCTAGCTGCGCCAGGCGTGCATCCGAAAAGCCGGCTTGCTTGAGCGTGAGCAGGGCTAACTCCCCCTTGATGGGGGAGTCAGAATCACGCAGTGATTCTGGTGGGGGTGTTTTTGCACGCCCCCCAACCGCATCGGTGCGCTGCACGCGCTCCTCTGCGACTCCCCCTCCGGGGGGGAGTAAGCTCTCAACAATCTCCGGCACCACCGCTTCCATCGCCACAATCTCTTGTATTTGCTCAAGAAACCATGGATCCCAACTGGTCACATCCTGCACCTGCTTCAAACTCCACCCTTCACGAAAAGCCTGTGCAATCAGCAAGATGCGCTTGGGTGTCAGCTTTGCCAGCTCGGCTTTAAGGTTTTTTTCCGGCTTGTCATTCAAGCCATTCAAACCGGTTTCCAAAGAGCGCAGTGCTTTTTGCAAACTTTCCTTAAAGTTACCACCCAGCGCCATAACCTCACCCACAGATTTCATTGCAGAGGTCAGAATCGGATCAGCCCCGGCAAATTTTTCGAAGGTGAAGCGCGGAATCTTCGTCACCACATAATCAATGCTCGGCTCAAAGGAGGCGGGCATCCAATTTTTGGATTGCTCCCCGTTCGGACTACTGTCCTCACGATGGAGCGGCGCTTCCGCGCGCTCAGGGCTGGCGCGGTCTCCTGACCGCGCACCACTATTCTGAATTCTGGACTCTGAACCCTGACCACTGCTCACAATATCATTTGCAATTTCGTCCAGTGTGTAGCCAATCGCCAGCTTGGCCGCCACTTTTGCAATCGGAAAACCGGTCGCCTTAGATGCCAATGCGGATGAGCGCGACACACGCGGATTCATCTCAATCACCACCATGCGGCCATCTTTCGGGTTTACACCAAACTGCACGTTGGAGCCGCCCGTCTCCACGCCAATTTCCCGCAACACGGCCAGCGAGGCATCCCGCATGATCTGATATTCTTTGTCGGTCAATGTCAGCGCCGGCGCCACGGTGATCGAATCCCCCGTATGCACCCCCATCGGATCCACATTTTCAATGGAACAAATAATGATGCAGTTATCCGCACGGTCGCGCACCACTTCCATCTCATATTCCTTCCAGCCGAGCAGGCTTTCATCAATCAACACCTGATTGGTGGGCGAAGCGTCCAGACCGGAAAGTACAATTTCCTCAAATTCCTCTTCGCTATAAGCCACACCGCCACCCGTGCCGCCCAATGTGAAGGATGGGCGAATGATTGCCGGCAGGCCGCATTCTTTCAGAAACTCCTTGGCGGCATCCAGCGTTTCCACCACCGCATTGCGCGGCACTTCCAGCCCGATATTCGCCATCGCCTCGTTAAAACGCGCACGGTTTTCAGCCTTATCAATCACATCCGGCTGTGCGCCAATCAGTTGCACGTTATATTTTTTCAGCGTGCCGCGCTCATGCAAACTAAGCGCGCAGTTCAGCGCCGTTTGCCCGCCCATCGTGGGCAACAGCGCGTCCGGCCGTTCTTTGGCGATAATTTTCTCCACCATTTCCGGCGTAATCGGCTCCACATACGTGGCGTCCGCCAGATTGGGGTCGGTCATGATCGTTGCCGGGTTGGAATTTACCAGAATAACACGATAGCCCTCTTCTTTCAGAGCCTTACATGCCTGCGCGCCGGAGTAATCAAACTCGCATGCCTGCCCAATAATAATAGGACCCGCCCCAATAATCAGAATGGATTTAATATCGTTCCGTTTCGGCATAAAACCCCCGGCAGAAGCATGATTCAGACAAATTGTTCGCAATCTACGCATTTAGACGCAGGATGCAAGCACCATAGCGAGCAAAATCACAAAAAAACACGCAAGGAACCGGGCATATTAAAGGGCATCACGATGGATGCCCTTTAATATGAAACCATTTCCGGTTAGAAACTGGCGGAAACCCCGCCAATTACACGCGCTTCGCAGCCATCAACACAGTCTGTTTCACTCAGAGAAGTGTCAATATAGGAAACATTAAACAGAAACTGCTCATAGGGCACCTGCACGCCAACTTCCCAATCATTATAATCCGGCAAACCAAAGGCCGCATTATCTTCAACATATTGACGCCCAAGACGCCCGGAAAGCGTGGCCTCCGCCACGGGCAAAGGCACATCCACCGTCAGCGCAACATATTCGGCATGGCCGGATTCTCCAAAATATTCCGGTGAATAGGAAAATGATCCGCCAATGGATAACACATCAAAATCATAGCCCAGCGTCAGATAGCCCTCCGCAAAATCGTAATTCAGCGCTGAATCCGCACCGGGATAGGCATAATAAATACCCCCGATATCAAAGGAAACATTCTGAATGTCAGAGGCATAGCCGCCAAAAATATCCAGCTCCATGCTGGCTTCATCGCCATCGTTAAAATCAACCGTGGAGCCCCACGCCCCCAGATAGGCGCCGGAATCATGGCTCCAATCCAGCCCACCCTGCAATGCTGGGTTCTCATCACTCTGCGCCACGCCACGGAAGGAATATTCCGTCACCAGCGTCACATAAGAATCAAACTCCCCTGGAATTTCAGAGGCAAATGATGGCGCGGTTGCTGCCAGCATTGTGGTTGTTAATAAAAGCTTTTTCATGTTTATATTCTCCTAATCTTTAAAAAATCTTGCTGAAATAGCGTGCCATAGACTTCACCCACCACACTAAGAAAAAAGCAATATTCCATTGATCTTCATAGATTTTTCAGTGAGGTTTTTAATTTTGTTACCAACACGCCACAACGCGCACCACCTAATTTGGTAAAAAAACCTTGCCATTTTGTTAACAATATGGCATAAGATTAACAGCTTATTAACCTTATGAGGCTCTAAAAACCTCATCGGGATAGTTTGGTAATTTTATTTAAAAATAATATGTTGATGGAGATTATTATGAAAAGTTCTTACATAGCAATGGCAGCCGCTTTAATGGCATTAACGGCAACAGCGGCACTGGCAAAGCCGCGCGGCCCTGAATTTGATGCAAATCAGGCGCAGAACAAGATGGAAATGCCCGCGCAGGAACAAGCAGCGGCCAATGAAGCTGCCACATCCGAAGCGGAAGCCATGAATGAAATGGCACCTGCCGCCGGCGAGGAACCCGCCTCCCCTAACAAGCGCCAGTTTAAAAGCTATTAATAGCCCCTCTGAATGACAAAAAAAGCCGGCGCATCTGCCGGCTTTTTTTTTGCGCCCAATATTCTTGCCAAAAATTGATGCGCAATGCACACATTGCACCACCGGCATGCGCCCTTCATACAACCCGGGCGTTAATTTACTACACATTCTGAAACAATTATGGCTGGGTAGGGTAGCTTAAAATTTACCCGGAGAAATAGCATGCTGTCATCCCTCAGTATTTCCAAAAAAATTCCTGTCTTTATTGTGCTCATTTCCACTCTTGGCTTGCTTGCATCCATGGCAAGCTCCTATATTAACAGCAAAAATACCGTTAAATTTTATGTTGAAGAAGAATTAACCGCCATCGCAACCGATCGGCAGAGCTTCATCACGCAATATCTGGAAAGCATTGTCTCGGATATCACCTTCATTGCCACCAACCGGCAAACGGCGGATGCGCTCAAGGATTTTTCCGACGCCTGGGCAGTGCTTGGCTATAACCAGAAAGAACGCCTGCAAAAAGCCTATATTACCGGCAACCCCAACCCCACCGGCGAAAAAGAAAATCTGGATGCGGCCGATAGCGGCACGTTATATGATTCCGTTCATGCCTACCACCACCCATGGTTCCGCCAATTTCTGCGTGAACGTGGCTATTACGATATTTTCCTGTTCGATCTGGATGGCAACCTCATTTATACCGTTTTCAAAGAACTGGATTATGCCACCAATCTGAATAGTGGCGAATGGAAGGATTCAGACCTTGGCAATGCCTTCCGCGCGGCGGCGGCAGCCAATAAAGAAGGCGAAAAGTTCTTTTTTGATTTTAAACCCTATGCTCCCAGTGCAGATGCGCCGGCAAGCTTCATTGCCACGCCGGTTTTTGATGACGGCAAGAAGATAGGCGTGCTGGCTTTTCAGATGCCGATTGAGCGCATTAATAAAGTGATGGGACAAACAGCCGGCTTGGGCGAAACCGGTGAAAGCTACATCGTTGGTGCAGATTATCTGATGCGCAGCGACTCACGCTTTTCGGAGGAATCCACCATCCTGAAACGGAAGGTGGAAACGCCAACCGTGAAAAAAGCCATTAACGGTGAATCCGGCATCGCACAAATTAATGATTACCGTAATGTGCCGGTCTTCTCCGCTTATACCCCTATTGATTTTATGAATCAGCAATGGGCGGTCATTGTTGAAAAAGATGTGGAGGAGGTGGAGAAACCCCTCCGGGATCTTCTTGAAAAGCAATTATTGCTGCTTGGCATCATACTGGCTGCCGTTGTCGTCATCGGCATTCTCATTTCCCGCAGCATTGTGAAGCCACTCAAAGAAATCACCGAAGCGGCAGATAAAATCACCGCCGGTGATAATGATGTGGAAGTCAAACATCTGGATCGGAAAGATGAGGTGGGACAAATTGCCGCCACCATCAACCAGCTGAAGGAAACGCAGATTGAGCAGAAGCGCCTGGAAGCGGAGCAGGCGGATGAGCGCCTGCGCGCAGAAAACGAAAAACGCGAAAGCCTGAACAATATGGCAGACAGCCTCGATACATCCGTGGGAGGGTTAACTGAAAGTCTGGCGCAGGATTCTGCCAAGCTGGGTGAAACCTCCACCATGCTTTCCACCCGCGCAAGTGAAGGCTCTCAACTGATCAGCAGCATCATTCAATCCGTGCAGGATTCGGCCAGCTCCGTCAGCACGGTGGCCTCTGCCACGGAAGAGCTTTCCTCTTCCATCGGTGAGATTTCCATGCAGGTTGCCAATGCCACTTCGGTAACCAACGAAGCCGTGCAGGAAATGGAAAATACCTCTTCTGAAGTGAAGCAACTGAATGACAAGGCGGCAAAAATTGGTGAAGTGGTGGCCATCATTAATGACATTACCGAGCAGATTAACCTCCTTTCACTCAACGCCACCATTGAGGCCGCCCGCGCCGGGGAGGCCGGCAAAGGCTTTGCCGTGGTTGCCTCGGAAGTTAAACAGCTGGCGGAAGAAACCGCCAAAGCCACCACGGAAATCGCCCAATCCGTGCAGGAAATGCAGAACTCCACCAACAGCGTGGTTAGCGCGTCAGACCGTGTTTCTTCCGTTATCGGACGCATCCATGAAGTGGCCACGGCTATTTCCGCTGCCGTAGAAGAACAATCTTCCACCACGCAGGAAATCAGCCACAGCGTTCAGCAAGCCGCCGGTCTCACCAATAAGGTTTCCGAACAGATTGGTGAAGTGGGCAGCAGCGTGGGTGAAACCGCCACCAATACCCAGATGATGAGCGGCGTTGTGGAATCACTTAACACCAAGATTCTTTCCCTTTCCGATGAGGTGAAGAAATTTGTTGAGAGCGTGCGCTCCTAGACACTGGCCAAGCCTATTCTGATGCTGTAAAAGCATGCCATTCAAACAGTGAGGAGCAGGCATGCCAGAGATACAGAACATTGAAACGGATGTCGTGATTATCGGCGGTGGCCCCGGCGGCTATGTGGCGGCCATCCGCGCGGCACAGCTTGGCTTAAAAGTGACGCTGGTGGAGCGTGAACATCTGGGCGGCATCTGTCTGAACTGGGGCTGCATTCCCACCAAGGCGCTGCTGCGTTCCTCGGAAGTGTATCATTTGATGCAGCATGCGGAAGAATTTGGCATTAAGGCCGAGAAAATTTCCTTTGATTTTAAAAAGATCGTGCAGCGCTCACGCGATGTTTCCGCCAAATTGACTGACGGCATCAAACATCTGATGAAGAAAAACAAAGTGACCGTGGTGGATGGCCACGCCAAGCTCAACGGCACTGGCGCGGTGGTGGTGCGTGAAAATGCGGATCGTGATTCCAACAAACTGGCGGATATCAAAGCCAAGCACATCATTCTGGCAACGGGCGCACGCGCACGCACCATGCCCGGGCTGGAGCCGGACGGCAAGCTGGTCTGGACCTATAAAGAAGCCATGCTGCCCGATGCCATGCCGAAGAAATTGCTGGTGGTTGGCAGTGGCGCGATCGGCATTGAATTTGCAAGCTTCTATGCCGCCATGGGCACTGAGGTGACCGTGGTGGAGGTGATGGAGCGCATTCTGCCCGTGGAGGACGCGGAAATTTCCGCCATCACGCAAAAGCAGATGGAAAAGCGCGGCCTGAAATTTATCACCGGCGCCATGGTGAAGGAACTTAAGCGCGGTAAGAATGATGTGACCGCCATCATTGAAAAAGATGGCAAGAAGCAGGAAATCAAGGTGGATCGTGTGATTGCCGCCGTGGGCGTGGTGGGTAATACGGAGCATCTTGGGCTGGAAGGCACGAAGGTTAAAATTGAGAAGAATCAGATTATTACCGATGCATATGGCGCAACGGATGAGAAAGGCATTTACGCCATTGGCGACGTGGCCGGAACGCCGTGGCTGGCGCATAAAGCCTCCCATGAGGGCATTATCTGCGTGGAGAAAATCGCCGGGCTGCACCCGCACGCCATGAAGAAGGAAAACATTCCCGGCTGCACCTATTGCATGCCGCAAGTGGCCAGCGTGGGCTTAACGGAAGCCAAGGCCAAAGAAGCCGGACATGAGGTGAAAGTGGGTCGCTTCCCGTTCATGGGCAATGGCAAGGCCATTGCGCTGGGTGAGCCGGAAGGGCTGGTGAAAACCGTTTTTGATGCCAAAACCGGCGCCTTGCTGGGCGCGCATATGGTGGGCGCGGAAGTCACGGAGATGATTCAGGGCTTCGTGCTGGGCAAAACCATGGAAGCGGTGGAGGAAGACTTTATGCACACCATCTTCCCGCACCCAACGCTTTCGGAAATGATGCATGAAGCCGTGCTGGACGCTTACGGCAAAGTGGTGCATTTTTAGTTATGGCTAAATTCCCCGGAGGTCTTGGCGATAAATTGGATCGCTATGTCCGCAATATGAATGCGCTTTCCAGCCTGGAAATCTCTGATCTTTTAGGTACTCATGATGCCCATGGTGATTTTCAGGAATTGGCGAAGGCGTATATCAAAGATCAGAATGGCAGTGGAACAAAGCAACTGGCTGATGCACTTGCCGCCAAACTTGCCGGCTTTGAACCGGGAACTGAGCCGGACTTTTCTTCACTCAACAGCCCTGATCATGATAAAGATGATCAAAAAGGCTTGATCTCCGGAAAAATCAAGCGCTCGCTTGAGGCAATCTATAAAGATTATCAAAAGAGCCTTGGGCGCTAAATCCCGCCACCGGCATAGCCTGCCTGTGCCAGGTTGCGGGCATCCTTCACCAGATGCTTCTCCACATAATCCACCAGCATGGTGACGGATTCATCCACGGAGAGCTTTGCCGTATCCACCGCCAGATCGGGATGCTCCGGAGCCTCATAAGGCGCTGAAATTCCTGTAAACTCCTTAATTTCACCCGCCTCGGCTTTTTTGTATAACCCTTTCGGATCACGCTGTTTACAGGTTTCCACATCCGCCTTGATGTAAATGCTGTGAAAATCCTCACCCGATGCCACCCGTGCCAGATCACGATCCGACTTATACGGCGAAATGAACGCAGTGATCACAATCACCCCCGCATCGGCAAAAAGTGCAGCCACCTGCCCCACACGGCGGATATTTTCCGCACGGTCTTCCGGTGAAAAGCCAAGATCGGCATTCAGCCCGGTGCGGATATTATCCCCATCCAGCACATAGGTCTGGTAACCTTTTTGAAACAGGCGCTTTTCCAACTCACGGCTGAGTGTGGATTTTCCGGAGCCGGAAAGCCCGGTAAACCACAGCACGCCGCCTTTATGGCCATTGGCAAGCTGACGCGCCTGCAGCGTGATATTGCCCTCTACCGGTGTCAGGTTGGTAGATTTAATTGCATTCGCACCACGTTGATTCGGGAAACCTTCCATATCAATGATGCCGCCGCCCACAATACGGTAATTATCCACCAGCACGAAGCGGCCTGTCAGCGCGTTTTCGCTGTAAGGATCAAGCGCAGCAATGCCCCGCACGCGCAGGATAATCTCCGCCACGGCATTTTTCTCCACCGCCTCGGTTGACCCGGCAAGCGCCAGATCATCCGTGTTCACCACACGTTCAATCTCTTTCACTTCCACCTGATATTCAGAGGTATTCAGTTTGAGCCTGAAGCGATCCCCGGCCTGCAGGGCGCTATCCCCAAGCCAGAACAATTTGGCGCGGAAAATCGTGGTCAGCATCGGCGCTTTTTCCACATGGCTAATCACATCACCGCGCTCAATAAACAGCTGATCTTCCAGCGTAATGCCAACACTTTGCCCGGCGGAAACGGAAAGAGGCGCCACCGCCCCAAGTTGCTCGATCGACGCCACTTTCACCGTTTTATTGGACGGCGAAATAAGGATCGTATCACCCTTTTTCAGCGTGCCGCTTTCAATACGCCCGGCAATAATCCGGCGTTCATCAAATTTATACACATCCTGCACCGGAAAGCGCAGCGGCAGCTCGGCATCCTTCGGCTTCAGCGTGAAAGCATCCAGCGCCTGCAACACGCTAGGCCCCTGATACCACGGCATCTGCGCGGAGGCTTCCGTAATCAGATCACCCTCCCGCGCGGCGATGGGAATAATGAAGGTTGGCTCCACGCCAATACTGGCAAGATAAGCCCGATATTCCTTCTCAATTTCCTTGAAACGCGCTTCGGAATACGCCACCAGATCCATCTTGTTTACGGCCACCGCAATCTGCGAAACACCCAATAAATGCAGCAGATAACCATGGCGCTTGGATTGCTCTTTTACACCCTCATTAGCATCAATCACCAACAGGGCAGCTTCGGAATTCGCCGCACCGGAAATCATATTTTTCAGGAATTCCTTATGCCCCGGCGCATCAATAATCACATAATCACGCTGCTGGGTTTTGAACCAGATTTGTGTCGTATCAATGGTAATTCCCTGATCCCGCTCCGCCTGCAGCGCGTCCAGCAGGAAGGAATATTCAAACGGCATGCCGCGCTTTTCGCACAGTGCCTTAATCTCATCAAATTTACCGTCCGGCAGGGAATCCGTATCGTGGAACAAGCGGCCGATCAGCGTGGATTTCCCGTGATCCACATGCCCCACAATCACAATTTTCATTTGCTCCCGCTCCGCACTAAGCTGAGTTTCCGGGGCGGCTTCAACCGCATTGTTCACATGGGCAAGGGCTTCACTCATTATGATCTCTTTACGTTCAATTAAAAAGGATGCATGCGCATAGCGCTTTATAGCCTACCATGTCAATGTTTGTATGCTGAAAAACCGACTTTTTCTATCCTATTCGATAGGGTTTAGTCTGGCTGATAACGCTGATTGGCACGCTTGCCACCGCGCCAGTGGATATCCATACGCTGCACCAAGCCGGGTTTATACTCCGGAAATAGCTTAAAAAACAGACGTTCCTTTTGCAGCACACGCGCCACCATTTCCGGTGTGTAATAATCCTGCCAGCGATAATTCGATTCCGAAAGATTGCCCTGAATTTTGGCACCAACGGAGGCCGGCACCACTTTTTTCTTCGCACGAATAAACGCCACATCATTCGGCTTGAAACCCTGCTTCATCAAAAATTCCGCCAATTGTTTATTCATGTTTTCCGCATGGATAATCCGTAATTTAGGATACATTAAAAAACGCAGCGCCTGCGCGCCAATCACATCAATTTTCGGCAACACCTCCAAAGGCTTCTGAAAGCAATAATGCAGCAACTGGCGGGTTAACATCCCCACCCCGGCCTGCACCATCTGCGGCGCATCTGCTTTGGGTGAAAACTCCATACTTGTGACCGCCTCCAGATATTCATGAAAAGTCAGCTGCGGGTAATTGGGGTAATGCTGCCTGATCTTTTCATCCATAAACACGCTGTTTTCATGCCCCACCCACCACTGAAAACGGTAATGCGAAACATAATGCGAAAGTGGATTACGGACACATATCAATGCTGGTTTTTGTTGCAGAACCGGCGCCGGAATGCGCGAAAGAAAATGATGTTTGGAGAGCGCATCTTCCGCATCCAGCTGCCATCTGCCTTTATCAATTTTGGTGATGGGATTTCCTGTTTTTTTTGCCAGCTCATCCAAGGCGGAGGCAATAAAACTGCCACCCGTTTTCGGCATGTGAAGAAAAATGAAGGAATCCATAATACGCATAGCTGCAATAAATAGTGCCAAGCGTGCAGAGATGCACTAAGAAAGAGCCATGCATTTATTTCAGACCGCAAAAGACGCTATCATCGAGGCATTATCCAACGCCGTGAAGGCCGGGGATCTTCCAGAAACCGCCAAGGAAGGGAACCTTGCTGCGATTACGGCAGAGCCTCCGCGTGACTCATCCCACGGGGATATTGCCACCAACATCGCCATGGTGCTGGCCAAGCCGGCGGGGATGAACCCACGCGCTTTTGCCGAAAAACTCCTGCCTCACCTGAACCATTGGGATACTCTGGAAAAAGCGGAAATTGCCGGCCCGGGCTTTATCAACCTCACCCTGAAACCACAGGCACTTTATGCGCTGATTCCCGCCATCATGGATGCCGGAATAGGCTATGGCAACAGCCAGATAGGCAATGGGCAGCGGGTAAATGTTGAATATGTTTCCGCCAACCCCACCGGGCCAATGCATATCGGCCATGCACGGGGTGCGATTGTGGGCGATGTGATTGCCATGCTGCTGATTAAGACCGGGCATGATGTGACCAAGGAATATTATATTAACGATGCCGGTGCGCAGGTGGATATTCTGGCGCGCTCCGCGCATCTGCGCTATCGCCAGCAATGCGGTGAAGCCATTGATGCGATCCCTGAAGGTTTTTATCCCGGCGAGTATCTGGTTGATGTTGCCGAAAATTTCTATAGCCGCTGGGGCAATGCCTACCAGCACGTGCCGGAAGAGGAATGGCTGCCGGTGCTGCGTGATTTTGCATTGGAATGCATGATGGCGCTCATCCGCGCCGATCTGGAAGCATTGGGCGTGGCGCATGATGTTTTCACCTCTGAGGCGGCCATTGCCCGCAGCGGTGCCATTGCCAAAACCATTGAAAGGTTAAACCAGAAAGGGCTGGTTTATCGCGGCGTTCTGGAGCCGCCAAAGGGAACCCAGCCGGAGGATTGGGAAGCCCGGGAACAGCTCTTGTTCAAATCCACTTCTTATGGTGACGATATGGATCGCGCGCTGGAAAAATCCAACGGCACGCACACTTATTTTGCCGCTGATGTGGCCTATCTTCAGCATAAGCTTGATCGCGGTTTCACGGCGCTGGTTCTTGGGCTGGGCGCGGATCATGGCGGCTATGTCAAGCGCATGAAGGCCGCCACGGATGCTCTTTCCGAAAGCAAAGTAGGCATTGATATTCTGCTGCATCAGCTGGTGAATCTCACCGATAACGGCCAGCCGGTGAAAATGTCCAAACGTGCGGGCACATTCGTCACCGCACGGGAAGTGGTGGACGCGGTGGGCAAGGATGTGCTGCGCTTTTTAATGCTGACACGTAAAGCCGAAGCCACGCTGGATTTTGATCTGAAACTGGCCAAAGAACAATCCAGAGATAACCCGGTTTTTTATGTGCAATATGCCCATGCACGAATTTATTCCGTGATCCGCAATGCACACACCGCCATGGCCGATTTAAAAACCCGCGACCTTCACCGGGCGGATGAACATTTTCATCTTCTTTCTGCGCCGGAAGAACTCGCCTTGCTGAAGAAAATGGCCGAATGGCCGCGCATTGTGGAAGCCGCCGCCCTGCACCGGGAGCCGCACCGCGTCACCTATTACCTCACCGAACTGGCAGAGCAATTCCACCAACTCTGGCATAGCGGCAACGCCAATCCGGATTTGCGCTTCATCCGTGAAGATGATCTTAATTTGACCCATGCCCGCCTGGCGCTGATTAAAGCCTGCGCCACCACCATTGCCAGCGGCCTTCAGGTGATGGGTGTGGAACCGGTCATGCAGATGTAGCAATGTCAGCGGGGCAACACATCAATGGCGCCCGGATTATCAAGAACGCGCTGAAAACCATGCCGGATGATCCGGGCGTGTACCGCATGTTCAATGCGGAAGGCGACGTGCTTTATGTCGGCAAAGCCAAAAACCTCAAAAAGCGCGTCACGAACTATACGCAGGTAAACCGCCTTGTGCCGCGCATTGCCCGCATGGTGATGGCCACGGCAAGCATGGAGATCACCACCACCCGCACGGAAGCCGAAGCCCTGCTGCTGGAAGCGAACCTGATCAAAAGCCTGAAACCGCGTTACAATATCCTGCTGCGGGATGATAAATCCTTCCCCTATATTGCTCTCTCCGCCCCGCTGGATAAAGACCCGAAGAAGGGGCATGCTTACCCGCGCATTTCCAAACATCGCGGGGCAAAGCAGAAACATGCCTATTATTTTGGCCCGTTTCCCTCCGCCGGGGCGGTCAATCAGGCCATCAACACCTTGCAGAAGGCATTTTTGCTGCGCCCCTGCACGGATGGTTTTTTCAAAAGCCGCACGCGCCCCTGTATGGAATATCAGATCAAGCGCTGTTCTGCGCCCTGCGTTAATCTGGTGAGTGAAGAGGATTATGCCGCGCAAGCACAACAGGCCATTGCCTTTCTGGAAGGCCGCGCGGATGAGGTGAAATCCGCGCTGGAAGCGCAGATGATGGCAGCTTCCGATGCTATGGAATATGAGCGCGCCGCCGCCATTCGCAACCGCATTCAGGCACTGACGCAGATCCAATCTGCCCAATCCATCAACAACCCAAAGCTGGGGGACGCGGATGTGATTGCCATTGCCGGCAACGGCCAGCAGGCCTGCATTGCGGTTTTTTTCGTGCGCGGCGGCAACACACTCGGCACGCGCAGCTACTTCCCGCAGCATACCGAAGAACGCGAAACCGGTGAGATTCTGGAAGCCTTTTTAGGCCAGTTTTATCAGCGCCACCCAGCCCCTCGGAATATTCTGCTGAGTGATGATATTCCCGCCCGCCGCGTGCTGGAAGAGGCACTTTCGGAGCATCTTGGCAATCGCGTTAGCGTGGCCGTACCGCTGCGCGGGGATAAACGCGCCATGCTGGAAGTGGCGCTGGCCAATGCCACCGCCGCACTGGAGCGCCATCAGGCAGAATCCGCACAAACGAAGGATCTGCTCAAGCAGGTTCAAACATTATTTGCGCTGCCCAAACCGCCGGAACGTATTGAAGTGTATGACAATTCTCATTTATTCGGCAAGCAGCCCGTTGGCGCGATGATTGTGGCCGGCATGGATGGTTTTAACAAACAAGCCTACCGAAAATTTAATGTGGATGCCGGAGAAAAAACCACCGGCGGCGATGATTATGACATGCTGCGGCAGGTGCTTCGCCGCCGCTTTGCCCGCATGAAGGAAGCTCAGAAAACCGATGGCGCGGAGGGCATGAGCCAGCGGCCGGATCTGGTCATCATTGATGGCGGCATTGGGCAGCTCAGCGCCGCGATGGATGTCTGGCGCGAACTTGCGCTGAATGTGCCCCTCGTCTGCATGGCCAAGGGCGAGGATCGCAACGCCGGTAAGGAGATCTATCACCGTCCGAACATGCCGGAAATGACCTTCGAGCCAAACAGCCCGTTAGCCTATTATTTTCAGCGCATTCGGGATGAGGCGCATCGCTTTGCCATCACCAGCCATCGCGGCAAGCGCGATAAAGACCTGCGCACCTCCGTGCTGGACGATATTCCCGGCATTGGCGCGCGGCGCAAAAAGGCACTGCTCAACTATTTCGGCTCCGCCAAAGGCGTACAAACCGCCACCGTGGCGGAGCTGATGCGCGCCGGCGGCATCAGCAAATCCACCGCCGAAGCCATTCATGGCTGGTTTAATGAGTAACGTTCCACCCCATCCAATAATGGGCGATGACTAAATTGTTACGCTACCTTTTATATAAAAATTAACCTTCAGGGCTTAGAATATTCTAAGCAACTCATGCAAGGGAATCTTATGGCTGAAAAAAATATTGTTATCGTGGTTGGAGGCGGAAGAAGCCTTGGAAGGGAATATTTAGATGAATATTTAAAAGATCCGGATACGTTATGTATCGGCGTGGCGAGGAATAATATTCAAGACATTGAAGCAGATAATTTTATTTCAATCCCCTGTGATATCGGCGAGAGGGCATCAATAGATAACTTCTATGAACAACTTAGAGAGTTAGCTTCAGATATTTCTGACCCTCTTAAAATTACTATGGTTCATGCGGTGGGGCCCTTTAAATTTCAAGGCCACCCTGACCACACCAAACATGCAAAACCTTTTGACCCCAAGATATATTCATTGAACACTGGCAGCTTCATGGGTTTATCAAAAGCAATCACGGAAGTTGCCAAAGAA
>JAUIEX010000006.1 GCA_030429725.1 Alphaproteobacteria bacterium | reverse complement strand
AGTACGCATAAAACAATCAAATCTTCAGAAACATCAATGACCTGAAGAAAAATACACCGAACAAAAATACCAAAAGTAACCCAAATGCAATCGCCATGGAATCGAACCCCCGTACGAGGATTTGCAGTATTTCACATGCGCTTTCTCAATTCTTCTAGTTAATTAACTTAAAATAACTAAAACAATATTTTAGCAGCGGAATCTAACATAGGCTCTTCTCAATTATTCTATGCATTTTTACAGTTTTCTATGCCTGATTACACAGGAATTACACAGTAATGAGAATAGAAAACCGCTTTGCCTTCAGGCGATTCTCTTCAAATGCCGCACTGGTGCCGCATTTTCTTTGGGGTTAAGCCTGGCCTAACTCCAAAATACGGGCCACATTAAACATGCGTTCCTCTTTGCGCTTGGTGCAATAGGCCAGCATGCCGGGGAATTTCTTTCCCTGATAATCTTCCTCACCCACCGTTAGCGGCACAATGACGCGCTTGGATTTGGTGTCGTTGGCTTTCAGATAGGTCATTTCCAGTTTCTGCTTCGTCGCAATCGCCTGCTCAATCATCGACAGTTTTTCATCAAACGACAATGTTTCTGCCGCCTTCTTATACGCATGGCTGGTCAGGAATTTATAGATACGCGGATCGGTGCGGATATGCTGCTTCTTAATCGGCACTTTCAGCCGGATGCCCTCAAACGAGGTGCAGCGGCTGAGGCCCACATAGGTTTGCCCGCTTGCAAAGGTGCCATGCCCGATATCAATTACCACCCGGTCAAAGGTTTTACCCTGACTTTTATGGATCGTCACCGCCCATGCCAACCGGAAGGGATATTGCGTAAAACTGCCAGCCGGTTCAGAGACAATCGCGCCACCTTCCACCGAGAATTTATAGACCTCCCACTCAAAGGGCGCGACAGACACCAGCTTGTCATTGTCATGCAGCCGCACGCGCAAATATTCTTCGTCGTCATCATCGCGCTTGATCGCCTCGATGATGCCGATACTGCCATTGACCCAGCGCTTTTTCTGATCGTTATTGAGCAGCATGATCTGCGCCCCGATTTTGAATTGTAGCTCGGTGGCCGTGGGGAAATATTCCTTACCGAAATCGCCGCGCACCACCGCTTCACTCGTATGCAGCTTGCCTTTCAGTCTTCGCAGATGCTCCTCATTAATGGTATCTGCTGCCTTATTGGTGGTGGTCAGGCTGATAGTAAAGGCTTGCGTCTGCGGTATGGCTTCCTCCGGCAGGTGGCGCTGGTTCAGCTCGGTAATATCAGCATCCTCCACCGAATTATTGCGGATTTTATTCAGCAGGCTGACGAATTGCTCATCCTTTTGCCGATAGACCGTTTCCAGCTCTACCACCTCGAGCGGTGCCGTTTCCAGAGCCTTGGCGCTGAAAAAATACGGCGTGGCGTAATGAGTGCGGAAGATATCACGCTCCTCTTTACCCACCACGGGCGGTAGCTGATAGAGATCGCCCACAAACACCATCTGTACGCCGCCGAAAGGCTGACCGGGCAATGGGCCATAAAGGCGCAGAAATTCATCGATGCAATCAAGCAAATCTGCCCGCAACATGGAGACTTCATCAATGATGATAGTTTTGAGTTTCTGATAGAGCTTAGGGTCACGTGGTTTTTGCTTTTTACTGCGGATTTTCTCCGGCGTGACATCAATGTAGAAATTGAAGAAGCGGTGGATCGTCTGCCCCTTAACATTCAGCGCCGCCACCCCGGTCGGAGCCAGCACCACCGGCTTCTTCTTCGCAGACGCGCAGAAATAATCCAGCAGCGTCGATTTACCCGTCCCCGCCTTACCGGTGATGAACAAATGCTGCTTCGATTCCTCCAATAGAGAAAGCGCATGCTTGAATTGTGGGTTGAGATCGAGGTTCATAATGAAACATCAGATACTTTCTTAATAAGCGCCGCTGATTCAGAATCGTAATTATATTCCGCTATAGCTCCTTCTTTTAGCTTTTCCACCAGCTCATCAATTACAAATAATGGCACTAAGAACCACTCTCTAGGGGTAACAGCTTTGCCAAAGCGGTCTTTGATTTCGATATTTAGCTTGGCAGACTCAAAGAACCGATGGATCAGCTTTTCTAGCTTCACCCGGTTAATATTGGAGAGCTTGTAACTGGCAACCACCTCAACATCGGCCATCAGGAATGTCGGATCATTCTTGGCGTTTCCAAAGCGCCTTTTCACGTCACCACCCGTCACGCCAATTTTATGAATCACATCTCGGTTTTCTATAATATAAGGGTCATTGGAATTGCTTCTAAGCACATAGATCGTGCCGCTTTCAACATCTTCTTCAGAAGCCTCATCGGAAAATAATGCACCCAAATCACCTTTGATTATTCTGCGCCCAGCATCGTCTTTGTATAAACCCCTTTGAAGTGATCGGCGCAGTAAATTGCTTTCAGTGCCATTATCAAAAATCACTCTTAGTCGGGCATCCATCTCCCCATTAGATGCCTGCTTGATGTCAGGCCCCACTTCGGCAACATATGCAATTTGCCCATATAAAATAAAAAGGTCACCCTGCCTAATTGCCGCATCACGCTGGAAGCGTTTAGTGGTTAAAGTTCCTGATTTAATATCTTCACTAAGCCTTGAAAATAGCGGCTTAAACTCTACAAAATCCGCACAAGGTGTGCGCTGGGCAATTTCTTCAGCAGCCTTTATTTCTGCGCGTGTTCTCACATGTGTGAGTTTGGTAATGTCTGTTTCGCTTTCAGCCTCAACGCCAAGCTCTGCAAGTAGAGCATCGTCATCCATATCATCTGGCAGATCATCCGATAGCACCGGCTCGCCTTCTAACAGCCCCTTGCTATCCAGCCCCTGCAGCACTTCACGGCACTCAGCTGATCCGCGTATTTTATCGAGCCGGACTGCATAAAGGCGCTCAAATATGTCATTGCCCTCACCATGCGCTGGTGGTCGGCCATGTTCATCGACAAAGCGTTCAATCTCTTCAAAACCGGCAATGATACGTTCTTCCCGTGGCGTTCGAGCGGCCACTTTCTTGGCTTCAACCTCAATGCCTAATTCGGCAAGTAATGCCTCATCTTCTTCGGTGAATTTTGCCCCTAATCGTTTAGAACTAACCATTGGCAGCCTCTGATTTCATTCTGGCGAGGAAGGCAACACCTTCTGCCATTTTCTTTTCCCAAGGGTCGGTGGCGGTAATCGATGGCAAGCGTCCGCGCTCCTGCTTGAATTTCAATGCACGCTTGGAAAGCTCGCGTGCTTCCTCCAGCGTCAGATTGACTTTCTTCCCAGCAATCACTGAAGCAACTTGTTTCAGGCTGTCCTCATTCATGGCCTTGGCCAAAATCGCATAGGCTTCGCCGAATGGGTTGATACGGTCGATCAGGTCAATATCCAGATCACGCACATCCATGGCGAATTTCCGCACCCCATCAAGCAGCGCGGTGTTACCACCGGCGGAAGGTTCTTCATTCGGATTAAGGGTTTTTTTGGCCTGCTGGGTGAGATTCAAGGCTGCGATGGCATGTTGGCGCACCGCTTCCTGATCCTGTTCATCCAGTTCGGGATATTTATCCTTGATGATTTTACCCATCCGCACTTGCGTGAGTTCTTCTGGCACCAGCTCTTCATCAAAAAGGCCGCGCTCCAGCGAGGTTTTATCCTGCACGAAAGAAGTGATCACCTCGTTCAAATCCTCCTGACAAATGCGATTAGCTTCCTTGCTCTTTGGTTTGGCAAGGCCATTGATCTCAATTTGGAACTGGCCGGTTTGTTCATTGAAGCCAACATTTGCTTTGCTGGAATCATAGCCGCCTTCACCATAATCAAAACCTTCTACCGGACCACTATCCGGTCGCTTGATTGTGAAATTGAATTTCGGAGCCAGCACCTGTTCCATTAGCAGGCTGGCCGCAATGGCCTTCAGCGTATCATTGACAGCATCCGTGACCGCTTCTTCTGAAGCATCTGGCTCAGCAATTAGGTTGGTGAAGCGTGAGCGGGTTTTGCCCTCTGCATCGCGGGTGGCACGGCCAATAATCTGGATGATCTCAGTCAGGCTGGAGCGATACCCCACGGTGAGCGCATGTTCACACCATATCCAGTCGAAGCCTTCCTTCGCCATGCCCAGTGCGATGATAATGTCCACATGGTCGCGGTTATTCTTCTGGCTGGGGTCTTTTAGCGCCGCTGAAACCTTATCGCGCCGGTTCGGGTCGTCATCTACCAGATCAGCAATACGCAGCACCTTACCATCCGCACGCTTCACCAGATGAAAGCCCGTGGTGGGGTCAGTGCCCTGCCAATCACCCAGTTCATGGATGATATGCTCCACCTCCTTGATCTTATCCTTGGTGCTTTCACGAGAATTCACGTTTGGAATATGCAGAATCGTTTTCTCATTTGGATCAAGCACGCTCAGGATTTCATCGCAGTAGGCTCCGGTATAGAAGTAATAGCCAATATCCAGCCGCTTCAGATATTGATAGCCATTGAGCTGCTCGTAATAGGTATAGGTGACGGTATCGAACTTGCTTTCATCTTCCGGCGATAGCACGGCCTCGGCATCTCCTCGGAAGTAAGAACCCGTCATCGCCACAATATGCGCCTTGTCACGGGCGATAAACTGCCCCAGATGTGCCCCTAGCTTATTATCAGGGTTGGCGCTCACATGGTGGAATTCATCCACGGCAATCAGGCAGTCATCAAACACTTCCACGCCATATTTATCGATCGCAAAGCGGAAGGTGGCATGGGTGCAGACCAGCGTTTTATCATCGCTATCAAGAAAAGCTTTTAGCGAACCGACCTTGCCGCCATTATCGTCACCTGGGGCGTTGCAGAGATTCCATTTCGCTTCCACATGCCAATCATAATAAAAACCATATTTTGTCAGCGGCTCATCGTTAAAACTAGCGCCAATGGATTTCTCCGGCACCACAATGATGGCTTTCTTCACGCCTTGGTTATTCAGCTTATCCAGCGCGATAAACATCAGCGCACGGCTTTTACCCGATGCCGGTGGAGATTTAATCAGCAGATATTGCTCGCCGCGTTTCTCGTAAGCACGCTCCTGCATGACACGCATCCCCAGCTCATTGGATTTGGTGGAACTGCCATTCGCGGCATAATTCACAGATACGGATGGGATGGATTTGTTCTTACTCATTTCAACCTCGTGCAAAAAGAGATAGATAATCTTCAAACAAGAATAAGCGATTACGCCGTTGCCCTGTAATTTCTCTTAAAACATCATGCTTTATCATATCCTGAATCAATGCGCCTGCGGTGCTTGGTGTGGTGTCAAGAAGCGTTTCAACCGATTTTACATCAATCACGGGACGACTATAAAGAAACTGCACTAGTTTTTGTGCATTTTCTTGTCTGCGATGGCTGAAACGAGGCAGCACTTCTCGTTCAACGCGTTCTTTGATTTCTAGAATACGCTTAAAGACATTAATGGACGATCGTGCGGTTTCTTCTACACCAAATAGAAAAAAAACGAGCCACTCGCGCATGTGGTTGCCTTCACGCACTGCCATCAGGTGATCGACATAGGCGGTTTTATACCGCTCAAAATAATCCGACAAATAGAGCGCCGGGCGCTCCAAAAGTTTTTGAGAAGTGAGATAAAGCGAAATCATCAGCCTTCCTAAACGACCATTGCCATCCAAGAAAGGGTGAATGGTCTCAAACTGATAATGGGCGATAGCAATCTTAATCAGCGGCGGTACATAGATGCTTTCATTGTGAAGGAACTTTTCCATATCGCTCATAAGCGCCTCCACATGGTGGTGATGAGGCGGAACAAAAACAGCGTTTTTAAGGCTCACTCCAATCCAGTTCTGACTGGTGCGGAACTCGCCGGGCTGTTTATTCTCACCTCTAACGCCTTGCATGAGCACGGCGTGCGTATCACGCAGCAAGCGATTAGAAAAAGGCAGGGTTTTGAGCCCGTCGATGGCATAATGAATGGCTTGAATATAGTTTTGCACCTCTGCCCAATCATTACGCTTTTCAGGCGCCAAATCTTCCTTATCCTTAAAGGCATCTTCAATATTGGTTTGCGTGCCCTCAATCTTACTGGATTGCGTCGCCTCCTTTGTCACATACATCTGAATAAAAAACTCAATGTCTGGAATAAGCTGCGCGAAGGCATTTAGCTCGCCAAGCGCACGGTCTGCCTGACTAAGCAGTTGTTGTATCTCAGGATCGGATATGACCCACGCATGATGGATCGGCTCAGGCAAAAAGCTCTGATATTCGCGTTGCTTCTCGTATCGTCCTGATATGTAATCATTTATGTTCATATTCTAAATTCAGCCCGTGTTTCTTGAATAGTGCTATTTATATTCTAAATTCACCCCCAAAAAAAGCCTTATTTTAGATAGATAGACATTTTCTGGAATATAAATAGTGTTATTCTTAAAAGTCGAGGGCGCTATGCCGCGTCCTTTTTGGAAGTCATTTTGGTGTAGAGGTCGAAGAGTTTTTCGAGGCGTTCGGTGTCGTTTTTGAAGCGGCGGCCATTGCCAGCATAATTCATAAATATTGATATCGCAAAGAGGCTCATATACATCCCGAACGCCAAGGCAGGACCAAGAGAGCAGCCCATAACCACCCATCTTGCTCAATTTTTATCAGGATACATGAAAGCCGCCCGGCCTGATCAAGTTTGGCTTTTTGAATCTACGCGCGACCCCCAAAAGCATTTTAAGCATATTCATGTCCCATACAGAAGAGTCGTTGAGCGCGCAGGCTTAGACCCAAAGGAAGTGGTTCGACACACCCTCAGACACACTGCAATAACACACCTAGTCCAGGCAGGGGTTGATTTGCCAACTGTCCAACGCATCTCTGGTCACAAAACTCTGGCCATGGTTGCAAGATATGCCCACCAGAATGGCCAACATATTCAAACTGCAATGGAAACTTTGGAAGATCGATATAAAGGCGCAACCTACTAGCCTCCCGCACAATTACACCAAAATTACACGCAAGAAAAAGCTGCCGGATTTAAAAAAGGCTAGAATCGTTACTCACCTTGGAGGCCCGGGAGGGAATCGAACCCCCGTACGAGGATTTGCAGTCCTCTACATCACCACTCTGCCACCGGGCCGGTGTTGGCGCTGTTAACACAGGCTCGCCTTCTAATCCAAACTGCCAAAGGATGCAACCGCTGCGTCATTACGCGGCAATCAGCGTCATTTCTTCTTCACCGCCGGAATCAGCTTTTGCCCGGCGCGGCGCTTGGCATTAATTTCATCAATGGTTTTATTCATCATCACAAAGCGCTCCGGATAGCTGGGATGGCTGCTGGCATGCTGGATCATATCCGGGTTACGCGCCGCCTCTTCCCGCCAGAAACGCGCCGCCTCCCGCAGGCCATATTTGGTACGCGCCAGCACATAAAGCCCCACATAATCCGCTTCTTTTTCAAAGCCCTGACTATAGCGCATCTTTGCCATATTCGCGCCCAGCTTGCCTAATTGATTGCCCGTATTCACCCCCTGTGATTTCAGCAAACCGTCCAGAAGCGTGCCCGCCACCGCGCCAAGGCCAATATTCTGCTGCTGCGCGGCCACATGCCCCATAATATTATGGGCATATTCATGCGCCATCACGAAAGCCAGCTCTTCATCTTCATCGGCGGCTTCCACCATTGCCGGGCTGAACACAATCCGCTTGCCGTCGGCGTAAGCATTGACCGGGCCATCCTTGGTCAGCACCAGATCATAGTTGCAGTTTTTAATGCCCATATCTTTGCAAAAAGCCAGCGCGGCATTGCGCACAGGCACACCCACGCGCTTCAGGCGCTGGTAATGGATGGGCTGCTGCTTCACATTCTTCAGCTGCTCCCGCGTGATGCCGCCTTGCCCGGCGCCGGCCAGCTCCGTCTGCGTCTGCCGTTCCCGGTTCAGCTCCGCCTGCGTCATGCCCGGCTGCAAGGTACGCGGCGCGGCGCATGCCACCAGCAAAAGCAATGGTATAACTGCAAAAAAATCCCGCACGCAGCGAGACACTGTTATTACATTAGGAGACATTTTGTTGCCGGCATAAATCATTGCTTCGCAAGGCTGCGTCATAACAGTGTCTAATCCGCCAGCACATCCGTGTAAAGCTCACTAAGATCAGGCTCCGGCGCGTCCTTGGCTGCATCCGCCGCAACTGCGATGGCGTCTTTCACGCGCTTATCAATTTTCTTGATTTCATCTTCCGTGGCAAATTTCTTATCCTGAATATGCCGCTTCAGCTTCTCAATACAGTCCCGCGTTTCCTTATACTCACTCACCTCTTCCTTGGTACGGTATTTCGCCGGGTCAGACATGGAATGCCCGCGATAACGATAGGTTTTCAGTTCCAGAATCATCGGGCCATTCCCCGCACGCACCCAGTCAATCGCCTCCTGCCCTTCTTCACGCACGGTCAGCACATCCATGCCGTTAATCTGCTTGCCCGGAATGCCAAAAGAAGCCCCGCGCTTGTAAAGTTCCGTGGTGGAGGAAGAACGCTGCACGCTGGTTCCCATCGCATATTCATTATTTTCAATCACATAAATCACCGGCAGCTTCCAGAGTGCGGCCATGTTGAAACTTTCATAAACCTGCCCCTGATTGGCCGCCCCGTCACCAAAATAGTCCAGACAGACATTATTCGTGCCGCGATATTTATTGGCAAACGCCAGCCCGGTGCCAATCGGCACATTCGCGCCCACAATGCCGTGGCCGCCATAAAAACGGTTGGGAATATCAAACATATGCATAGAGCCGCCCTTGCCGCGGGAAACACCGGTGGCACGCCCCATCAACTCCGCAAACACGGCTTCCGGGTCGGTTTCCGCCGCAATCATATGCCCATGGTCACGGTAGGTCGTAATGGTCTGGTCGCCCTTAATCAAACATTCCTGCAGGCCGGTCACCACCGCTTCCTGCCCGATATAAAGATGGCAGAAGCCGCCAATTAAACCCATACCGTAAAGCTGGCCGGCTTTTTCTTCAAACCGGCGAATGCGCAGCATCGTCTCATAATAGCGCAGCAAGGTGGCCTTATCATGCACCACCTTGGGAGAAGATGCGGGAGCTTTTGAAAGTTTTTTCGCACTGGATGCCATTGTCAGTCCTTCGATGATTTTCCCACAACTTATAGCGCAAATCACCGTGAATACAAGCCGTCAGCGCCGTGTGCCGCAAAAAGATCATCGCCTTTTGCTGCAAAATCACTTAGGCTTGGCCGCATGCTTCGTACCGCCTGTTTCATGCTTTGTCTGCTTGGCTTCAGCCACATCGCGCTGGCGGAAAGCACCGCACCGGCCATGCCCAATATCACCACCGTGGCACTATTGGAACATGCCTGCAAACAGGTGGAGCTGGCCGAAGATGGCAAGGAAATCAACGAGGCCGCCTATGGCCTCTGTTTCGGCTATATTCGTGGTGTCAAAAATTCCTATGACGTGCAGCAGAAAAATGGCGTGAAGGGCAAAATCTGCACCCCGCCCAACGCCACCTGGCGGCAGCTGATCGTTAGCTTTCTGCGCTGGGCAAAGCGCACCCCCCAGCAACATTCCGCCCTGGCCTGGGTTGGCCTTATCAACGCCTGGGCGGCGGATTATCCCTGTATGGAGTGATGTGGTCTGTGATTGGTCGTTGGCCGCTTTATCATCCCCAGCTTGATTGGGAATGATAAGGCCCGGATCGCTCAATAATGCATCCACATTCGAGCAAAGAACATATTATGAGCCAGTAGGCGAACCTCTTTAGTCGTCCGAAGGACGTTAGGCTCATTGAAAAGTTAAGCAGAACTTTTCAGGAGCACTCAAAAAAGCCTAACCCTTCAAAAAATGCTTGATATTGCGGATGGCCTGGCGGCTGCGGTGAAGGTTCTCAATCAGCCCAATGCGCACATAGCCATCCCCGTGGATGCCGAAGCCCGCGCCGGGGGACACGGCCACATCGGCCTCCCGCAGGAGTTTCTTGGAAAATTCAACCGAGCCAAGCTCTTGAAACTTCTCCGGAATCTTCGCCCAAATGAACATACTTGCCGCCGGGTTATCCACCATCCATCCGGCCTCATGCAGCCCTTTGACCAGCACATCCCGCCGCTCTTTATAGCGGTTGCGGGTTTCCAGCACACAATCCTGAGGGCCATTAAGCGCGGCCGTGGCGGCAATCTGAATCGGCAGAAAACCACCATAATCAAGGTAGGATTTCATCCGCTTCAGCGCATACACTAAGTCCGGGTTGCCGCAGCAGAATCCCACGCGCCAGCCGGCCATGTTATAAGTTTTGCTGAGCGTGGTGAACTCCACCGCCACATCCTTCGCACCCTTCACCTGCAAAATGGAGGGGGGCGGGTTACCGTCAAAATAAATTTCGCAGTATGCTAAATCGGAAATAATCACCACATCATAGGCTTTGCAGATGGCCACCACCTCTTCATAAAATTCCAGCGTGGCACATTCCGCCGTGGGGTTGCAGGGATAGTTCAACACCACCACCGAAGGCTTCGGCACGGAATTCTCCAGCGCCTCTTTGAGCTGTGTGATGTAATATGCCAGCGGGTCAGGATGGCTGAAATCCTTCGGCAGAAACTGCACGGAGGCCTCCGCAATGATAAACCCATAAGGGTGAATCGGATAGCTTGGGCTGGGCACTAAAATCACATCCCCCGGCTTAGTGATGGCGGTGGAAAGATGCGCCAGCCCTTCCTTGGAGCCTTGAGAAACCACCACTTCCGTATCCGGGTTCAGGCTCACCTCAAAGCGCCGCTCATAATAATCCGCCACCGCCTTGCGCAGGCCTTTAATGCCCTGTGAAACGCCGTAACCATGCGTGGCGGGGTTCAGCGCCGCCTCCCGCAGTTTTTCCACGATATGTTCCGGCGTCGGCGCATCCGGGTTGCCCATGCCAAAATCAATAATATCCTTCCCGGCGGCGCGCGCTTCAGCCTTAATGCTGTTCACCTCCGCAAAAACATAAGGCGGCAGCCGCCCAATGCGGTAAAAAGAACGGGGTTCTCTGGTGGCTTCATCACTCATGCCGCGCAACATACGCGCTTTTCAAAAGCTTGTCATCCATTCCGCGTTGGGCAAACAACCACAATTATGTTACCCTCCCACCATGGCGGATGAGGATAACGTTACGGACTTTGCAGCTATTGAAAAAATCGCGCTTGGCCTGTGTGGTAAAGGTGAATCCGGCCAAGCGCTGGATTTTATTGAGCTTAAAAATCTTCAGCACTATATGACCCCGGAAGAAAAAGCGGCATTGAAGGCAAAACTTCTAAAAATCCACCGCATGCCCGGAAGCCAGCAAGGCACAGGCACAAATGCTAAAATCATCTCCATGCGGCGCCCGCCCGGCCCGGATCCTGAAGATTTATTCACCAAGCTTTAGCTAGCCCAGCAGCGCCAGCAATTTTTCCGGCGGGCGCGCAATCACCGCATCACCGTTATGCACCACCACCGGCCGCTCCAGCAATTTGGGGTGGGTTGCAATGGCCGAAAGCACCAGCGCATCATCTTCCAGATTTGCCCGATCCAGCCCGGCCGTGTTAAACTCCGCCTCTTTTCGGCGCAGCATTTCCTTGGCAGGAATGTCTAAAGCACGGCGAATTTCCTGCAGCTCCGGCAATGTTGGCGGTGTTTTCAGATAGTCCACCACCACCGGGTGAATCCCTTTTTCTTCCAGCATCGCCAGCGCCTGACGGGATTTGGAACAGCGCGGGTTATGGTAAATGGTTGTCGGCATAAGGTGCTTATAGCGAACCATCCGCCATCTGTGAAGGGTTGGGAATTTATCCGCCGGTCAGAAACTTCACCTGCCGGTCATATTCAAATAACTCCAGCAACAGACGCACCGCACCGCCGCGCTCTCCGGTCAGCTCCGGGTTTTGCGTCAGCAGATGCGCCGCATCATCCCGCGCGGTAAATAGCAGATCCTGCTGCGCCGGCAGTTCCGCCAGCTGAAATTGCGGAAAGCCGCTCTGGCGCGTGCCGGTCAGTTCCCCGCTGCCGCGCAGGGCTAAATCCTCCTCCGCAATGCGGAAGCCGTCTTCCGTCTCCCGCAAAATGCCTAAGCGCCGCTGGCCGGCTTCACTCAAGCCCTCGCCATAAAGCAGAATGCAGGTGGAGGCCGCATGGCCGCGCCCAATCCGCCCGCGCAGCTGATGCAGCTGCGAAAGCCCGAAGCGTTCCGCGCGTTCAATCACCATAATCGTGGCTTCCGGCACATCCACCCCAACCTCAATCACCGTGGTTGCCACCAGAATCTGCGCCTCACCTGCCTTAAACGCCGCCATCGCCGCGTCTTTCTCCTCGCCGCTCATCCGCCCGTGGATGAGTTTTATTTGATTGTCTCCTGAAAAATCTTCCTGATTTTTCAATGAGACGGCGCGCGCGGACGGCTCAATAAATAACTCCCCCCTTGCGGGGGAGTCTGAAAGTGCGGACGCGCTTTCCGGTGGGGGGACAGAATCTTCACCCTCACCGGAATGCATTGACGATAATGCTGATTCTTCTTTTGACTGCGAGCCAGTAGGCGAGCGCAGCCCTGAGCCTCGTTCCATGAGATGTTCAGGAAGAACATCTCGGGAACTATCAGAAAATGCCCCCTTCAGGCTGCGATAGCGTTCTTCGGCGGCCGCCTCGTCCAGCGCGCGCTCATCTTCTGCCTGCGCTTCAATCAACGGGCACACCCAATACACCCGCTCCCCCTTCGCCACCGCACGTTTCAAGCCTGCCACCAGCGCGTCCATCTTCGCCACGCTCATCACCCGCGTGTCAATCTTCTGCCTCCCGGCCGGCTTTTCCGCCAGAATTGAAAGCGCCATATCGCCGTAAAGTGTCAGTGTCAGCGTGCGCGGAATCGGGGTGGCGCTCATCAAAAGCAGATGCGTTGCCTCCCCTTTTTCCGCCAGCGCCATACGTTGCCGCACACCAAAACGATGCTGCTCATCCACCACCACCAGCCCCAATTGCTTAAACTGCACCTGCTCCTGAAACAGCGCATGCGTGCCAATGACAATCTGAATCCCGCCATCTTTCAACCCGTCATAAATTTCCGCGCGCGCCGCACCCTTATCACGCCCGGTCAGCACCGCCACGCGCACTTCCTCCGCCAGCCCGGCCTGCGCCACCTGCCCGGCAATCCATGCCCCATGCTGCCGCGCTAAAATCTCCGTCGGCGCCATTAGTGCCGCCTGAAAGCCGCTCTCCACCGCCTGCATCATCGCCAGCAGCGCCACCACCGTCTTCCCGCTGCCAACATCCCCCTGCAGCAGCCGCACCATGCGGTGGCCGGAAGTCACATCCGCATTAATCTCCCCCAGCACATCACGCTGGCCGGCGGTGAGGGTGAAGGGGAGGGCGGAGATAAGCTTTTGTTGAATGCTCCCTGCAAATTCTTCTGAATTTGCAATGGAGCGCTGCTTCGCAGGCTCATGGCTGTGCTCGCCTGCTGGCTCGCTTCCTACGTTAACTTCATTATTTTCATTATTCCTAACCATATTGTCTTCCCGAGCCAGAAGGCTCGGTTCTTTAGTCGCGCGAAGCGCGTTAGGCTCATTGGAAAAGTCAGAAGACTTTTCCAGGAGCGAATCTAGAAACCTCACCCCCGGCAGTTTTTCCACGCGCGTGCGTGAAAGCCCCAGCGCCAGCTGATGCGCCAGCAATTCATCATAGGCCAGGCGCTGCCGCGCCGGGTGCGCCGGCTCCAGAATATCCACCCCGTCCGGATCATGCAGCGCACGCAATGCCGCCACCCAGTCCGGCCAGTTTCGCTCCTGCTTCAATGCCGGGTTGATCCATTCCGGCAGCGTTGGCAGCGCGGGTAAAATCTGTGTCAGCAATTTACGCAACAGCCCGTTATTCAGCCCGGCGGAAAGCCCATAGCGCGGCTCCACCACCAGCACCTGATCGCGCTTCTCCGGCGGCTGCACCATGTCCGGATGCGCCATCTGCAGGCCAAAGCCCGTGCGTTCCACCCGCCCGCTGATCACCCGCTTTGCCCCCACCGGCAGCAGCCCTTTGACAAAATTAGGACTGCCGTTGAAATAGACCACAGTGATGAAACCGGTCGCGTTCCGGCACAGCACCTTATACGGCCTGCGGCTGCCGCGCGGCGGCGCCTCATGCCCTTCCACCGTCACTTCCGCGCTGATGACACTGTCACTTTCCACTTCCGTCAGCGCGGGCAGTTGCCGCCGGTCGATCACCGAAACCGGCAGGTGAAATAGCAGCTCCCGCACCCGCGCCGGCGGCACAAGCCGATGCAGGCCTGCGCCCATTTTCTCCCCCACACCTTTAAGGGAAGTCAGCGGCTTAAATAAAGGGTTGAGTATTGCCGGGCGCATCATGTAATCTTAGCCCTAATTATTGAATGTTGTCTAGCCAACCCGGCAGGCTTTTACAAACCAATCCATGTGTGCATGACGGATTGATTCTGCCGCACGCATCATGGTTTCTTCCGCCGCAAACAGCCCAAAACAGGCACTGCCACTGCCTGTCATCCGCGCCAGAAGGCAACCTTCCTGCCGTGAAAGCGCAGCAATCACATCCCCAATCTCCGGCAGCATGCCACAGGCCACCGCCTGCAGATCATTGCGCGTCGCTTCCTTCAGCCAGCCGCAGAAATCCAATATATTCAGCCCCGTGGGAAGCATCAAAGCGGGCTGGGGCGCAATCTCCGGCATGGTCTCGCGGAAAGCATGATAAACCGAAGCAGTTGCCAGCCCTTCAGCCGGCTTCACCACCAAGGCACACAGCCCCGCCGGCACATCAAAAGGCTGCAGATCATGCCCAATGCCCTGCATCCGCAGCGGCCGATCCTGCAGAAAAATACTCACATCCGCACCAATTTCCGCCACCAGCTTCCGGCACTGATCATGGGGAAGTTTCTGCCCATAAAAAACCTCCATCCCGCGCAGCATCGCCGCCGCATCGGATGATCCTCCGCCCAGCCCGGCACCTGTTGGAATATGCTTGGTCAATGTCACACGCAGCGGCGGCAGCCCATCTTCATTGCATGGCACATCCAGTGCCGCTGCCACGGCAATCGCCATACGCACTACGCTGTTATCCGGCAGCGCACAGGGCGCTTCACCCGGAATCTTCAGCTCAAAATCATCCGCCACCGCCAATGTCAGCTCATCCGCCAGATCCAGCATCACCACCCCGGAATCCAGCAAATGATAGCCATCATCCCGCCGCCCGGTGATATGCAGGAAAAGATTGAGCTTCGCCTTCGCCCGTTCAATAATGGGTGGCATTAAATATTGCCTTTTCCGGCACCACCGGCCATGGCCGCCGGCTGTGCGTCACCCCCGCTGGATGAGCCAAGTATCTGCTGCGGCTTCTGCACCGCTTCTTCCTTGTCCATAAGGCCATGTGCCAGCTTCTGCATTAAAGCCCCCTCCAGCACCTCATCCGGTTCCCCGCCCAGCGCACGCTGCCACTGAAATTTTGCCTCTTTCCGCCGGCCAAGATGCCAGTAAATATCCCCCAGATGGTCATTAATCACCGCATCCGCCGGCAGCAAAGACACCGCACGCTCCAGATAGATACGCGCCTGGTCAAAATCACCGCTTAAGGCCAAAGCCCAGCCATAACTGTCCAGAATATGCGCATCCCGTGGCCGCGCCGTAGCCGCTTTCTTCAGCAAATCCAGCGCCTCGGTCAGCTTCTCACCGCGCATCAGCCAGCTATAACCCAGATAATTCATCACATCCGGCTGATTCGGCTTCAGCACCAAAGCACGCTCAAAATCCGCCTGCGCCTTCGGCCATGCATCCAGCTGCTCATAGCAGATTCCGCGTGCATAATAGACCGCCCAGCTTTTCTTATCCGTCACTTCCTGCATCCGCGCCAGCCCATCACTATAGCGCTCCACCGCCTCGGTGTAACGCTCCTCCTGCATCAGCAGATCTGCATGCGCCAGCACCGCGTCATAGGCATCCTGACGCTCCGAACCCAGCCGGCTTAACATCGTCAGCGCCTTATCCGCCTGCCCAATATCATAATAATGCCGGGCAATACGCTGCTGTGTACTCCAATGGAAAAGTGAATCCACCGGAATCGCCTGATAGAGCGCCAATATCTCCTCGGCATGACTTTCCGGAGAAAGCAGCCCCGCCAGCATCAGCTGAGCATGGGTGGATTTTGCATCTAAATGCAACGCCAATTGCACCATCACCATCGCCTCATCCAGCCGCTCCGCCTTGCGATAAATTGCCGCTGCCTCCAGCAAAATCTCACCCAGCGCAAAACGTTGCGCCTCAATCAACGGGGCGCCAATCACAATGCGCTTCCGTTCATAAAAATCCGTCCCCTGCGCCTGCGGCCAGTCCCGCATAAAATCCTGCATCAAATCATCCGCAATGCCTGCTTCCCCAC
Source organism: Alphaproteobacteria bacterium (assembly GCA_030429725.1). Taxonomy (GTDB): domain Bacteria; phylum Pseudomonadota; class Alphaproteobacteria; order Rickettsiales; family UBA8987; genus JAUIEX01. The sequence continues at coordinate 36,162 of JAUIEX010000006.1, read as the reverse complement.
CGGTGCGATAAAACTCCGCCGCCGTCAAAAGCATCCGTGACGGCACCGGCTGGGAAACCAGCACGTCAAAATGCACCCGCGCTAAATCGGGTTTGGTCACCGCCGTCAGCAATGCCTGCTGATAGCGCAGAATATCCACAAAGGCCGGATGGGCATTCAACTGAATAATGCCCCGCGCCGCGTCCACCTCTCCGGCAGACACATGCGCCCACGCGCCCAAAACCGGCAGCACCATCGTTTCAAACAGCGTATTGGTCTGCGCCGCCTGCTCACCGCTCATCAACGCATCATAAGCCGCGCCGGCGGCCACACCGTCACCACGCCCCAGCGCGTCCACCAGCTGCGTCAGCCCGGTTAATTGATTAGCATCCATCAATGCGGGATATTCTTCAGCCAGCTGCAATGCCTGTGCAATATGCCCCTGCATCACCTCCTGCAGGAAGAGCTTTTCGGCCAGCAGCAACGCCGCATCGCCGCTGCTTTGCGCCAGCGCACTGCGTAACAGGGCGGAAGAAACATCCCACTCCTTATGGCTGCCGGCAAACATCGCCGCCAGATAATCCCCCGCCTGTGGGTTCTCCACGGTATAATCATCACCGCTATATCCCCCTTCCTCCTTACAGCCTGCCATACCAAGCAGCGCCAGCAACGCACCGTAAAGCACCACACTCCGCATGGCGTGCGAAATTTTAAGGACTGCAACTTGAGGGATCATCGCCATAACCCCCAACATACGCGAAGTGCGGCTGCTAACGCAAGTTGCAGCGCCGCCTGCTTCTTCGCACATGCAAAAAAACTGATTTCCTAGCTTTTCGTGTGATACGGATTCTTCTCTTTACGCAAACTCAGGCGCAACGGAATACCCTGAAAATCAAATGCCTCACACAGGCTGTTTTTCAGATAGCGCATATAGCTATCCGGCAGTGCCTTAATGTTGCTGCTGGTAAACAGCGCGAAGGTCGGCGGGCGCATTTTAATCTGCGTGGCATATTTCAACCGAATCCGCCGGCCATTGACCAATGGCGGAATATTGGCTTCCTGCGCTTTTTCCAGCCACCGGTTTAACTGCCCGGTGCTGATCCGCCGGTTCCACTGGGTATAGGCAACCTGCACTTCCTGCATCACCTTGGCCACGCCCTTGCCGTTCAACGCGGAAACTGTCACCAGCGGCAGCTGCTTGACCTGCGCCAGTGAATAGCCCAGTTTATGCTGCATTTCATCACGCACCGCGTTCTTATCCTTCACCAGATCCCATTTATTGAGCACCGGAATCAGCACGCGCCCCTCTTCCAGCACATGGGCGGCAATCTGCAAATCCTGCTTATCCAGCGCCTGATTGGCATCCATCAGCATAATCACCACCTGCGCATATTGAATCGCGCGGTAAGTCTCATCCGCTGAAAGCCCTTCCAGCTGATCCGGGCGCCGCTTGGCGGCCTTACGCAACCCTGCCGTATCCACCAGCTGAAAATCCTGCCCCTGCCAGTGCCAATCCACCATCACCGTATCACGCGTGGTGCCGGCAATCGGGCTGACAATCACCCGCTCTTCGCCCACCAGCTGATTAAACAACGTAGATTTCCCGGCATTGGGACGCCCCACAATCGCCATCTGAATCGGCAAGGAAAGTTCTTCCTCATCCAGCGGGATCAAATCATCATCGCCTTCGGGCAAGGCAATCTCCATACGCGCCAATTGAGCACCCTCCGGCGCGGCCTCCTCCTCGGAAGAAGCAACTTCCGCCGCCGCTTCCACCGCTGCCACTTCCGGCACATATGTCAGCAGCGTTTCTTCCACATAGCCCATACCAATGCCATGCTCGGCGGAAACCGCCATCGGCTCACCCAGCCCCAGACGAAATGCCTCCGCCAGATCGGCATGCGCCACTTTACCCTCGCATTTATTGGCCAGCAGCAATGTTTTTTTCCCGGCCTGCCGCACCATTTTTGCAAAATAAGCATCCTGCGGCGTGACGCCCGCCCGCGCATCATAGACAAACAGAATCACATCCGCCTCTGCAATGGCCGCCTTGGTTTGCGCCAGCATTAACGTTTCCAGTTCCCCTTCCGGCTTATCCTCCAGCCCGGCCGTGTCAATAAAACGGAACGGCACATCGTAAAGCTCCGCAACACGCTCTTTACGGTCACGCGTTACGCCCGGCTGGTTATGCACAATCGCCGCGCGGCTGTGGGTTAACCGATTGAATAATGTGGATTTCCCCACATTTGGGCGGCCAATAATGGCAATAGCAAGCGGCGCGGTCATGAGGTTACATCCATTGATCAATTCATCGTCATTCAACGCCCAAAATCAGGCGTATTATTCTGCTGCAAATGCCGTCAGCGTGCCGTTATCCGAAAGCACCAGCAATGTTTCTTCCGCTACAATCGGCGGCAGCAAGGTGTGATCGGGAATATTCAAACCCCGCTGAATCTGCCCGCTCTTAGCGTCCACCACCAGCATTCTTCCGGCCGAATGCACCACATAAAGATTGCCACCGGCCAGGGTGGGGCCAAACCACAGCGCATGTTCCAGTTTTTGACTACCCATGCCAAACGTGCCGCTACCTTCCGCCACCAGATCCTGCACCCAGCGCACTTTGCCGTCCGAAAGCCGCAGCGCCAGCAGCTGGCTGGCCTCCGTTAGCACAAACACCCAATTTCCCGAAACCTGCGGCGTGGAACGCACGGCAATCTCTTTCTGCCACAGACGAAACCCACTCTGACGATCCATCAGGCTTAGCTGTTGATCGGAAGCCACCAACAACCCGGCCGGCGTTTCCACCGGAGTCACGTCAATGCTGCCGGTTGAGGCGCGCGCACCAATCACGCCACCACCCAGAAGTTCCACCCAAAGCGGATCACCCGTGCGCTGGCGCAGCGCTTTGACCTCTCCGGAAGGAAAGGCCGCGAACACTTCGCGCGCACCCGGCACTGCCGTTGGCATGCCATATTGACTGGTGGTTTCCTGCAGGCCAAGGCTGCTCCACTCCACATCACCCGTCTCACGGTTCAGGGCATAAAGCCGCACGTCACTTGTCACCAGATAGACATGATCCCGCCCGATTGACGGGGCGCTCATCACCGGAAAGCGCATTTTCTTCTGCCATCTTTCCGTGCCATTCTGCGGATCAAGCGCAATGACCTGACCGCGCCGCGTCACCACAACCACCATCCTTTCATCCGCTGCCAAGGCCCCGCTCAAAAAATCCTTTTCCCGACGAAAACCATCCACCACGCCAAGCCCAAGCACGTCACCTTTGCCTTCCACGGCAGGCACATCATATTCCCAGCGCTCATCGTCAATATCCGTCAGCCCGTGGGCACGCACCGACCCTTCCGCGTCCAGCGTTATCACCATGCCGGCGGCCACCACCGGCGGTGAAAGCGGCAGATCATCCGCACCCGCACCGATCGACGTGCTGTCCTTCTGTTCTACATTCGCCGCCAATGCGGGGTGCGCTACGGGCTGAATAAAGGCCGCGCCCCACCCGTCATTACGCTCCATTGAAGGCAGCGAAATGCCAACATCCTGCAGCTCCGGCGTTAACATTGAGGCCTTGCTCAGACGCAGGGCGGAAACACGCTCCCCTTCCAGCACCGGGTCTTTTTCCTCCTGCCCCATCCAGTCCGGCAGGCCGGAACAGGCCGCAAGGCTCATCATCAAGCACCCAATCACTAACCATTTCACCGTTACAATCCTTTGCATTTTACTCCTCTTTTAAAGCCGCCGGCGCGGCCTCATCCATCCCATGATTTTCTTTGGCCGGGCTGATAAGCTCCTGCACACGCTGACGCACCGCCGGTGGCACGGCCACCTCTCCGGCCAGCGCCTGCAGCATAGCCTCGCCCTGCGCCATATCGCCCTGCGTCAGATAGACATGCGCCAGCAACTCTCTGGCGTGATAGTTCCAGACCGTTCCCGTCTCCGCCAGTTTTTTTAGCTGCGCCATGCGCGCTTCTTCATCCTCCGTCAGTTGCGCCAGTTGCAGCACGGCCAATTCACGGAAAAACGCGCCAACGGAAACATCTTCGCTCACCGTTTGCAGCAACTCTCTGGCGGCGGGCATCTCCCCCGCATCTGCCGCAACACGGGCAAGGTTAAACTGTGCCAGAATGCCAACACCGTCTTCCGCCCCATGCTCTTCGGCCAGCGCCCGCCACGCCTCCTGCTGCGCATCAAACGGCGCCGTTGCCGCTTCCACCAACTGCCTGGTAGCCACTTCCGCCTGATGCTGCTGGCGCTGAATCAGCCAGTTGCTCACCCCAACGGCAAATAAAAGCACCACCACAAACACCAGCGCATGCGGCCAGTATTTCATCAAAGCGCGTTCTAGTTTTTCGCGACGCGCTTCCTGTTTCAACTCATCCAGTATTTCATTCATACCAGTCTTTTAGCGCAGTGCTTGCGAAAGGCAATCAAGAAGATGTATGAGTACCCGTCTATGTTCCTGCATTTAAGAACCCACACAGCTTATTCCCTCTCTGAAGGCGCGATCCGCGTCAAAGAGCTGCCGGAACTCTGTGCGGCACAAAATATGCCCGCCGTGGGTATTACGGACAGCAACAACCTGTTCGGCGCACTGGAAATTGCCATGGAATGTGCCAAAAACGGCATCCAGCCCATCATCGGCATTCAGGTGCAGCTGGAGGAGGATCCGGGGTTCCAACCGGAGCAAGGAAATAACTCCCCCTTTATGGGGGAGTCTGAAAACGCGCAAGCGGTTTCAGGTGGGGGTCATGCTGCGGCAAAGAATAGCCCCCCCACCGAGTCGTCCGCTTTCGCTTCGCTCCAGCGCGACTCCTCGACTCCCCCACATTTTGAATCCTCCCACGCGCTCCGCGCTTTGGGAGATTCAGGGGGGAGTTATCTCAGCGGCGATTTTCTCCTCTTCGCCCAGAATCAAACCGGCTATGATAATTTGCTGCAACTGGCCAGCGACCTGCATTTGAAGAATGATTCCATGCACAAACCCACCCTGCCGCTGGCATGGCTTGGCAATGGCAGCGCCGAGGGGCTGATTGCCCTGACCGGCGGCACGGATGGTTTGCTGGCAAAGCAGCTGCGCAGCAACCGGAAAGAGGCTGCTGAAACACTGCTCGCCCAACTTCAGGCGCTCTTTCCCGGCAGGCTTTATATTGAACTGAACCGCCATCAGCGCCCGGAAGATCACGCCGCCGAGGCAGGGCTGATTGATCTGGCCATGGCGCATAACGTCCCGCTGGTGGCCACCAATAACTGCCTGTTCCCGAAAAAAGAAATGTTCGAGGCACAGGATGCGCTGATGTGCATTGCCCATGGCCGTTATATTTCGGAAGAGAACCGCCCGCGCTACACGCCGGAGCATTATTTTAAATCGCAGGATGAAATGAAGGCGCTCTTTGCCGATATTCCCGAAGCCATCGCCAACACGGAAATCATCGCGCGGCGCTGCGCCATCATGCCGGAGCCTCACGCCCCCATGCTGCCCAAACCACCCATGAAAGAAGGGCGCAGCGAGGTGGAAGAGTTTGAAGCCGTGGCACGTGAGGGCTTAAAGAAACGCCTCGCCCAGCTGGAAGAGCAGTTACGCATTGAGGCGGAGGCAAGTGGAGAATGTGAAACCAACTCCCCCTTCATGGGGGAGTCTGATTCTGGAACAGAATCAGGTGGGGGTCATGTTCAAGATGAAGATTCACCGCAGGAAGTTTCAGATTCTTCTAAGTCCCCCCACCGGGATCACAGATCCCGACTCCCCCGCAAGGGGGGAGTTACCACTCCTTCCATCAACCCCGCCCCGTATGAAGAACGGCTGGAATATGAAATGTCCGTTATTAAAAAGATGGATTTCCCCGGCTATTTCCTCATCGTGTCGGATTTCATCCGCTGGGCGAAGGAACAGGATATTCCCGTTGGCCCCGGCCGTGGTTCGGGTGCCGGCTCGGTGATTGCATGGGCAATGGAGATTACCGATCTTGATCCGCTCCGCTTCGGCCTGCTGTTTGAGCGTTTTTTGAACCCGGAACGTGTCTCCATGCCGGATTTTGATATCGATTTCTGTCAGGAACGGCGGGATGAGGTTATCCGCTATGTGCAGGAAAAATACGGTGCGGATCGCGTGGCGCAGATCATTACCTTCGGAAAGCTTCAGGCACGTGCCGTGCTGCGCGATGTGGGGCGCGTGCTGCAAATGCCTTACGGGCAGGTGGATCGCATGTCCAAGATGATCCCCTTCAACCCGCTTTCGCCGGTCACGTTGCAACAGGCCATTGAGATGGATCCGCAACTCCGCGCCGAAGCCAAGAAGGAAGAATCCGTCGCACGCCTGCTGGATATTGGCCTGAAGTTGGAAGGCCTCTTCCGCCACACCTCCACCCATGCTGCCGGTGTGGTCATTGGGCAGGAGGCGCTCACCAAGGTGCTGCCGCTTTATACCGATCACCGATCACCCATACCAACCACACAATATTCCATGAAATATTGCGAAACGGCCGGGCTGGTGAAGTTTGACTTTCTGGGGCTGAAGACCCTCACCGTGATTCAAAAAGCCGTGGAGCTGGTGAATAGGAATGTTGCCCAACTCCCCCCTGAATGCCCCGAAGCGCGAAGCGCGTGGGGCGATTCAAAATGCGGGGGAGTCGAGGAGTCACGCTGGAGCGAAGCAGAAGCAGACGACGCGGTGGGGGGGCAAAACGAAGATTTACCCCCACCTAAAAATTCTGACAAATTTTTAGACTCCCCCGTGAAGGGGGAGTTATTATCCCTGGATTCCGAACGCCGGAATCAGACAGCCCCCCCACCTGAATCGCATGGCGATTCAGACTCCCCCTCCAGGGGGGAGTTGGATATTTCATTGATTCCCCTCAACGACCCGGCAACCTATGCCATGCTGGCACGCGGCGATTCCACCGGCGTGTTCCAGATGGAATCCTCCGGCATGAAGGATGCGCTGCGCAAAATGAGGCCGGATACCATCGAGGATATCATCGCACTCATCTCGCTTTACCGCCCGGGGCCAATGGATAACATCCCCACCTATATTGCGCGCAAGCATGGGCGGGAGAAGCCGGATTACCTCCATCCCCGTCTGGAAGAGGTGCTGAAAGAAACTTACGGCGTCATCATCTATCAGGAACAGGTGATGGAGATTGCCAAGATTCTGGGCGGCTACAGCCTTGGCGGTGCGGATCTGCTGCGCCGCGCGATGGGTAAAAAGATTAAAGAAGAAATGGATGAACAGCGGGAACTGTTCATGGAGGGCGCTAAAAATAATGGCGTGGATAAGGCCAAAGCCGGAGAAATTTTTGATCTGGTGGCCAAATTCGCCGGCTATGGTTTTAACAAATCCCACGCCGCCGCTTATGCCTTGATCGGCTATCAAACCGCCTATCTTAAAGCCAACTACCCGGTGGAATTCCTCACCGCCTCCATGAATATCGATATTGGCGACACGGATAAGCTTCTGACTTTCCGGGAAGAAGCACGAAGATGCGGGGTGGATGTCTATCCGCCGGATGTCAATATTTCTGATGCGTATTTCAAGCCGGAGATGCGGGAGAATTCCACCGGCTCCCCCCTGGAAGGGGATGCCCCCCCGCCGGGATCATCTTTGAACCATCTCGTTCTGCGCGAGGCGCAACCACTCGATGGGATGATCCCGACTCCCCCACATTTTGAATTGCCTAACGGCAATTCAGGGGGGAGTAATAGTTCCGCATCCCTTAACTCCCCCTCGATGGGGGAGTCTGATTCTGGAACAGAATCAGGTGGGGGTGGCAAATCTCCTTCACCAAGACGCCGCGCCATCCGCTACGCGCTGGGCGCACTGAAGGGCGTCAGCCTGTCGGCCATGGAAGCATTGGTCAAAGAGCGTGAAGCCAATGGCCCTTTCACGGATATTTTTGATTTAGCAGGTCGCTGCGGGTCTGCCGTGCTCAATAAAAAGCAATTGGAGGGTCTCACCAAATCCGGCGCATTGGATGGCCTTCACCCTAACCGCGCGCAGCTGTTTGAAGCCGCCACCATGCTCACCCGCTATGCTCAGGCTCAGGCCGAAGAACGTGCCTCATCGCAGGTCAGCCTGTTTGGCGGCGATAGCGGTGTGGAGGTGGCCAAGCCCAACCTGCCGGTGGCAGCGCTCTGGTCGGGGGATGAAACCATCCGCATGGAATATGAAGCCTTCGGTTTTTACCTCAATAATCATCCACTCACCGCCTTTAAAGATGCGCTTTTGACCCTGCGCACCATCCCGATTAATGAGCTGGAAACCAGCACCGCCATCGCCGGGGAAAGCACCCGCATCAAAATTGCCGGCGTGCAGACCAAGCTTACCCAGCGCGCCAGCAATTCCGGTAAGCGCTTTGCTTATATCCAGCTTTCAGACCCCACCGGCACTGCTGAAGTGGCCTGTTTTGATGAGGATTTACTTTCCGAAAAGCGGGATATTATCAGCGGCAACGAACCCCTCCTCGTCACCGCCGAAGCACGCAAGGATGAGGGCGGCGTGCGGTTGATTGCTGAAAATATTGAGCTGCTTTTCGATGCCGCCGGGCGGCTGCAAACCACCCATACCATCCACATCAACGCCATGGAAAATGAGGCATTGCCCGCCTGTGAACATGCCGTAGCACAGCTGGCGGATTACCTTCGCCCGGCGGAAAACCCCGACCCCCGCCAGCGCGTGCTGGTTGAAATCTCACTGCCACATCAGGCCAATATAACCATTCGCCTGCCACAGGCGCACCAATTGCAACCTTCTGATATGGAAACAATCCGCAACCTTCCACAGGTCACACTCACCCGCCGTTCCAAAAGTTAAGCGCTTTAAATAGATGCTTTCTGTTTGTGAAGCGCCCCTTCTCAGCGTATAGTTATCAGCAATGCGATATTTTCATTCCATCATTCTCTGGTTGCTGGCGCTGGGCACCGTGTTTTGGCATGCCGCCACCGCGCAGGAAGCACCGCCACCGCCGCTGATACTCCCTTCCTCGGCGCTGGATGATAATGTCACCCACATTCCACCGCCGCCGCCCATTCCCGGCACACAGCCGGTGGCAGAAGCCGCGCAGGCGATGCAGGAATCTCCCACCGCCGCCGCATCTTCCCCTGCTCAGCAGGAAGATGCGCTGGCCAAAATGGCGGAAGAAGCGGGGAGAATGGCACTGGACAGCGCAAATAGCGGCCTGAATGCCCTCCGGGATGCCGCGCCGGAACATTTGAAAAACTCCGTCCCCTCTCTGCCGGATGCCATTCCGGATTCGTCCCAACTGCAACCTCCCAAATTACCCAGCCAAATTGAGGAAGAGCGCCGTGCGGCAGAAGAACTTCGCCGCCAGCAGGAATTAGCCAAAAGGCGCCCGGAAGATATTCAGGTGCAGCGTAATATGACGGAGGAAGAGCGTGAGGCCGAGCTGAACAAGCTGCTTCAGGAGGCCTTCGGCTCTACAGCGGAGATTGCACCGGAAATCACCCCTGAAAAAGAAAAAAAACCTGAGATTTCAGAGCGTTTCTCCGGCCAGATTGAGTTTCAGGATGTTCCGGAAGATGCCGTCAACGCCGTGGAAGATGAAGTGGGCAAAGCGGTGGCAGCGGAAAACGCCAAAGAGGCAAAGAAGAAAAATACCGCCGGCAGTACCGGCTCCCAGCGCGACCGCCTCCTGTCCAAACGCAAGAATGATAGCAGCGCTCAAAGCCCGGAAGCCCGGAATAAACTTCTCCGCGCGCGGGAAAAAACGCTGAAGGATCAACGCGCGAAGCACAATTATAAAACGCAGATTCCTTCCCGGAAAATAACTAAAAAAGAATATGATAAGCAGAATCGTCATCTGCCGAAACTGGTCACCGAAGCCGATCTGGATTACTATCTTTTCCTTGCGGCCGCGCGCAATAATCTTGATGGTGTGCGTGCTATGCTGGATGCCGGCAAAAACCCCAATATCATGACCAAAAACGGTGATACGCCCCTCATGGCCGCCCTTTCCGCCGGCAATAATGAGGTGGCGGAGCTGCTCATTCTGCGCGGGGCGGATGTCACCATGGAAAATAAAAACGGCAACACCGCATTGCATATTGCCTCCCACACCGGGCGTGCGCAGCTTGTGCCAAGCCTGATTCAGGCCAATGCGGAAGTGGATGCCACCAACATTTATGGCGACACTTCCCTGATGGCGGCCAGCGCTTCCGAAAATATCGACATTATGGATCTTCTCATTGAAGCCGGGGCGGATGTGAACCGCCAGAATAATTCCGGCCACACCGCACTGCATGTTGCCGCCTTTGAAGGCAAAGCCAACGCCATCGCCAAATTGATGGAAGAAGGCGCATCTTCCCTGCCGGATCAGCGCGGCCAAACGCCGGCACAGCTGGCAATGAATCGCGGCTTCACCCAACTGGCACAGCAGCTTGATCCTACCCTGCAAGCCACGCCTGCAAGCCCATACCCTTATGCCCAAAGCGGCGCACCACAAAATGCCACGCCCTTCCCACCGGCAATATCCACGCCCATGCCGCCGGCACTGCCGGGCGATTTTCCCCGCGTGCCAACCGCAAACAACTCCAACCCCAATCTGGGCAATCAGACCCTCTCCGAACAGCGGCAGGATCTGGCAGAGCTAGCTTTGCAGAAAGCACGGGAAACCACACGTCCGCAGCCGCCACTTCCGCAAACCCCGCCGGCAATGCCTGCCATCACCCCGCCGCCGCCACGCCCAATGCCGCCTGCAACCATGGCGCCGCCACCCATCCCCATGATGGCACCTCAACCCGGCAGCGCAACCCCACCGCCGCCGGATTTGCAGACGCAAAACATCGCAAGCCGGCAGCGGCCCAACCTGCCGCTTTCCATGCAGCCCGGCATGCCGGAGCCTATCGTTACCCCACAGCGCAGCCAGAAGCCGCCGGCTTTTATCCCGCCCGCACCGCCACCGCCCGCCATGCCGCCTTACCTTCGCCCAAGCCCGGAAACACCGCCATCCGCCGGCCTCACGCGGGAAGAAATCCTCAAACAGGCCGAAGCGGTTAAGCGCGGTGATGCTCCTTCCGTGATTCGTAAGGACATTCCACCAATCTCCCCGCTGCCGGATGCGCAACCGCCCCGGACAATGGCCGTCAGCCCGCCGCCGGTACTGAAATTCGCCCCGCAGGAAACACCGCTGCCAAACGCCTCCATGCCACCGGCAATGCTCCCCGCACCGGATGCTCCTCTGCCATGGCAACAGGCCACCCCGGCACCACGCCGCATCATTCCACCCGCCGCGCCACCGGCGGCCATGGCGGATGATGGTCGGAAAGCGCAGGAATTAAGCGAGCTGCTCAAACGCTGGCAGGCAGTGGATGCGCAGTTCAGCCAGCTTTCGGTGGAAGAAAAAATGCAGGTCAATCTGCTGCGCCGTGATCTGGTCAGCAAGATCAACCCACTGGATCCTCGCGCAGAATATTACCATGAAATCAATCAGTTGCCACCGCAAACCATCTCCGGAATTTTGGGCAGTATGCGTAAATGGGAATCATTCGAACAAATGCATGGCCTGACCAAGCCAGCTAAAAACTCCAACCCTAAGCCACGGGTCACCCGCCCCACCGCGCCGGCCGTGCCTATCTCCAAGCCGGCACTCATCGCACCGGAGGATATCTCACGCCGGCCGGCCATAACGCCGCCGCCGCCCATGCGCGCGCCACTCTCTTCACTGGAAGATGAAATCAAAGCCACCGCTCCGCCACAGCCGGCAGTGGAAAAAGCCCCGGCTAACAAGCCCGCCCCGGTGGAACCAAACATCGAAACGGCACCAATTGCCGCCCCGCCGGTGACGCCCGCGCCGCCGCCATCATCGCAAAATGACACTTCCAGCCGCCCGGCGGAAGCACTGGCGCTGCCCGATATTGAAGAGACGCCGCAAACGGAGCTGCAAATTGCCCCGGCGCAAAAAGTGCCGCTTTCCATTCCCTTATCAAACTTCCCCGCCACACCGGCGGAAGAGGGTGCAAGCGGCATGGAGCAAGCACCAGAACCCGCCAACGACATAGACAACAAAACATCCGCACCAGCCCTTCCCGCGTTACCGGAACCGCCCGTCATCCCATTACAGCAAACTCCACCGGCACCGCCGCCGGTGCCACTGGAAATGCCTGCCACGCCGCCGGCTTCCGCCACAGGCGCGTTAGAAGCAGAACTGGGTGAGGTCTTCGCAACGGACAAGGTGGAAACATCCCCCCCGGCAACATTGCCGCCGGCCTCCGCCGCTGCGCCCGTTGCCGTCCCGCTCAATGCGCCGCTGAATACACCATCCGCGCCGGGTATCGCGCCGCCACCTGCCGGGCTTCTTGCACCGCCAAAGAACGCCCCGCCACCACCAATGGCGCTGCCCAGCCTGCCTAGCGAGCCGGAAGCAGCACCGCTGCCACTTCCCACATTAAATGAGGATGGCTCACGCGGCGCATCACCACTCAGCCCGCCACCATTGCCGCTGCCATAGGGAGTCCTTGCGGCAAGTCACTTGGCATTCAGCCTGTTGGCTGGTAAACAGAACCAGATAAACACGGCTTAGTGTTTTCGCTTTTTAGTGACACTAGGCAGCCGAGGCGAATAAAATTCTAGTGTAGGGTGAACTACATGAATTTTGTGAGACTGAAGGATAACGACGTGTCAATGAAAATGGGAAACACGAACTATGACGATTGATAAGAAAAAACTTCCATCCCGCCACACCACCATGGGGCCGGAGCGCGCGCCGCACCGCTCCTATCTTTACGCGATGGGGCTGACCGAACAGCAGATTCAGCAGCCGCTGGTGGGCGTTGTAACCACATGGAACGAAGCCGCACCCTGCAACATCACCCTGGCACGGCAGGCGCAAATTGCCAAAAAAGGCGTGGCCAGCAATGGCGGCACCCCGCGTGAATTCACCACCATCACCGTTACGGACGGCATTGCCATGGGGCATGAAGGCATGAAATCCTCGTTGATCTCCCGCGAGGTGATTGCCGATTCCGTTGAGCTGACCATGCGCGGCCATTGCTATGACGCGTTGGTGGGGTTTGCCGGCTGCGATAAATCCCTGCCCGGGCTGATGATGGTGATGGTGCGCCTGAATGTGCCGAGTATTTTCATGTATGGTGGTTCCATCATGCCCGGCCAGCATAAGGGCAAGGATGTCACCGTGGTGGATGTGTTTGAGGGCGTGGGCAAGCACGCTGCCGGCACCATGGATGACGATGAATTAAAAGATTTAGAGCAGGTGGCCTGTCCTTCCGGTGGGTCATGCGGCGGGCAGTTTACCGCCAACACCATGGCCTGCGTCAGTGAAGCCATCGGTCTGGCGCTGCCCGGTTCCGCCGGGGCACCTGCGCCCTATGAAACGCGCGATCAATATGCGTTCCAATCCGGCCGCGCGATCATGGAATTGCTGAAAAAAGGTGGGCCACGCCCGCGCGATATCGTCACCCGCAAAAGTCTGGAGAATGCCGCCCGCGTGGTGGCAGCCACCGGCGGCTCCACCAACGCGGCATTGCATCTTCCGGCATTAGCGCATGAGGCCGGCATAAAATTTGACCTGCATGATGTGGGTGAAATTTTCCGCAGCACGCCTTACATTGCCGATCTGAAACCCGGCGGGCGCTATGTGGCCAAAGATATGCATGATATTGGCGGGGTTTCCGTGGTGCTGAAGCAGCTGCTGGATGCCGGCTATCTGCATGGTGATTGCCTGACGGTCACCGGCAAAACGCTGGCCGAAAATCTGGCCGACATCAAAATCCTGCCCTACGCCGCACCGGAAAAGGATGGCCAGCCCGCTTTGTCTTACAGCGATGATGGCAGGGTCACGCAGCATGTGGTGGCACCCATGGATGCCCCGCTCTCTCAAACAGGTGGCGTGGTGGCGCTGAAGGGCAATCTGGCGCCGGAGGGCTGCATCGTGAAGATTGCCGGCATGAAGCGCCTGCGCCATGTGGGGCCAGCCCGCGTGTTTGATTGCGAAGAAGATGCGTTTGAGGCTGTCTCCAGGCGCGATTACAAAGAGGGCGATGTGATTGTCATCCGCTATGAAGGGCCAAAAGGCGGCCCCGGCATGCGGGAAATGCTCTCCACCACGGCCGCTTTGGCCGGACAGGGCATGGAAAATGTCGCGCTGATTACGGATGGTCGCTTTTCCGGCGGCACGCGCGGCTTCTGCATTGGCCATATCGGGCCGGAAGCCGCCGTGGGTGGGCCAATCGGCCTGTTAAAAGATGGTGACACCATCACGCTGGACGCTGCAAAGGGTGAAATTTCCGTGGAACTGACCGCAGATGAGCTGGAAGCACGCCGCAAGGAATGGAAGCCCAGAGCGCATGATCATCAATCCGGCGCGCTGTGGAAATATGCGCAAACCGTTGCCTCCGCCGAAAAGGGCGCCACCACCCATCCGGGTGCCGCCAAAGAAGTCAAAAACTACGCGGATATATAGGCTCTAGCTGTTGTTGCTGAAGTAGAAAATAATTTGCCGCTCCGTGACATCTTCAAACATATCTGGCTGGGTCATTGTCAATAAGCCGATCGGTATCGGCTCCACCAGGATTGTGGGCATGTGTAAGCGCGCCTTTGGCCAAAAAAAAGCAGGCCATGCCGGCACATTAGACCCAGCCGCCAGCGGCGTGTTGCCCATTGCGCTGGGCGAAGCCACCAAAACCATCCCCTATTTGACCGATGACCGCAAAATCTACCGCTTCACCATCCGCTTTGGCCACAGCACCACCACCGACGACGCGGAAGGAGAGGCGCTGGAAACCAGCCGGAAGCGCCCGTCACTGGCTGAATTACAGGCCATTCTGCCGCATTTCACCGGGCGAATCATGCAGATGCCGCCGCAGGTTTCCGCGCTGAAAATTGATGGCAAACGTGCCTATGATCTGGCGCGGGAAGGGCAGCATGTGCCGCTTAAACCCCGCCCACAGCATGTATCTGAGTTGACCGTTGAAACCACCCAAGGCGAAGAAAATGCCTTGCAAAGTGCCACGCTTTATTGCGTCTGCAATAAAGGCACCTATATGCGCAGCCTGGCGCGGGATATCGCCCGGATGCTGGGCAGCCAAGGCCATGCCGGCATGATTCACCGCATCGCTTCCGGGGTTTTTCACGAAAAAGATGCGATTTCACTGGATTTTTTGCAAGAAATCATCCATAAGCAGCGTCCGCTTGATGCAGCAACCCTGCAAAAAGCGGTGCGTGAGGTAACATCAGGGCTAGCCGACATCCCGGTTCTGGTGTTAGAAGCAGCGTCCGCCGTTGCCATTCGTCAGGGGAAAATGATCCCCGCCCCGCAGCAGGAAAACGCCATTGATGGCGCCCTTTTTCAGCTGCACCATGCCGGCATTTTGCTGGCGCTGGCGAAGGTAACAGGTGCAATGCTTCAGCCGAAACGTGGATTTAACCTCGAAAGATAAGGAGAGAACGATGTCGATTACTGCAGAGAAGAAAACAGCACTGGTGAAAGAATTTGGCCAGAAGGAACAAGATACCGGATCCCCGGAAGTTCAGGTGGCACTGCTGACGGAGCGCATCACCAACTTAACGGAGCATTTCCAAACCAATAAGAAAGATCACCACTCACGTCGCGGCCTGCTGAAACTGGTCGGTCGTCGTCGTCGTCTGTTGGATTATTTGAAAAATAAAGATTTCAATCGCTATCAGGAAGTGATCAAGAAACTCGGCCTGCGTCGCTAATTTGCGTTGCAACCGGAAAAAAGGGGCTTTTCAGCCCCTTTTTTGTGTCCGGCATCACTAGCCAATCACCAGCGCCTGCGCAGCGGCATTCATCACCGAAGCAATGCGGATGGTGGATTGCACGCCCTGCTTGCTCACACCTGCCTTGACCACCTCATGCACATGCGCGTCCATGCACATGCCGCAGCCATTAATGGCGGAAACGGCCAGGCTCATCAGCTCAAAATCCACTTTCGCAATGCCGGGATTGCCGATCACATTCATCCGCAGATTCGCACGCATACTGCCATAATCCTTATCACTCACCAGATGCACAAAGCGGTAATAAACATTATTCATACCCATAATGGTGGCCGCCGCTTTGGCGGCATTCACCGTTGCCTCCGAAAGTTCCTCCGCTTCACCCGCCACCGCTGCCATCACTTCCGGCTGCTTCGTGGCATAGGCCGAAGCCAGCGCAATGCCGTGGATCTGCTCCTGGCTTAAGCCTTCCGCGCCCTCTTCGCTCAGCACATTGCCAAGGTTCAGCTTGATATCCTTCGCATAGTCCGGAAGGCCGTTTCGTAAATCCTGTATATTTGTCATTTGTTTCTCCTTTTGTCGTTTTAGTAACTCCCCCTTCACGGGGGAGTTTCTTATCTCGTCGCCTCATGCAGGTCGATCGTCTCATCTCCCTTGCTCCAGTTGCACGGGCACAACTCATCGGTCTGCAATGCATCCAGCACGCGCAGCACCTCTTTCGGGTTCCGCCCCACGCTCAGATCCGTCACCATCGAAAAGCGCACGATACCGTCCGGGTCCACAATAAACACCGCGCGTTGCGCCACCCCTTCCTGCTTATCCAGAATACCCAGCGCCGTGGTCAGCTCCCGCTTCACATCCGCCAGCATCGGGATGGTCTTCCGAAAAACAAGTCTGCGCCGGCAGATTATTGCACGCATGGCAGCGGAAAAAATGCTCTGCCCGCCGGATGGCAACCGAATAATATAGAATTACTCTAATCTAAACACTGGCCGAGTTTTTAATGGACTGGTATAGCTAATCTGAAATATCAGACAAAGGCAATCCTCATGTTCAAAATCCCTGTTCTTGTATCATCCTTCACCCTGCTTCTTGCCGGCACTCTTTGTCTGCTGTCCCCGGCGCGGGCGCATGAAGATCACCCGGCAATCACAAAATCCGCACCCTATAGCAGCATCACCGCGCAGGATCTGCAAGCCATGATCGAGGAAAAGCCGGAGCTGATCATTATTGATTCCCGCGGGGAAAATTATTTTGACGGCACGCTCATCAAAGGCGCAAAAGCCCTTTCCGCCAAGGAAACCAATGAGGAAACGCTGGCCGCTCTCGTGCCAAACAAAGCCACACCCATCGTGTTTTATTGCACCAATGTCAATTGCCCCGCCAGTAAGATCGCTGCTTATAAGGCTGAAAAGGCCGGCTATACTTCCCTTTATAAATATCCGGGTGGCATCGAGGAATGGCAGTCTCTGAATCTGCCGGTCACCCACGTAAACGCTGAATAGTTTCCCCCGTATCAGGCCGTGGATCGTAAACGTCGCAATCGCAAAACTTCAGAATTCCTTCAGGATGTGGTGGATAGCCACACGCAGGATACCATCAATGTGGGTGCGTTAAACGAAGCCATGCATGAGCGTGGCTATGGCATCCTGCTGGCCATTGCCGCTTTGCCGCTTTGCATCCCCATCCCCGCGCCACCGGGTTACACCACCTTGTTTTCCATCCCGCTTTTTCTGCTTTCCATTCAGCTGATAGCCGGCCGCCCAAGCCCCTGGATTCCCAAATGGCTGGCACGCAAGAATATCCCACGAACCAAAGTTGCGGCGCTGGTGGAAAAAGCCACGCCTGCCCTGCGCCGGGTGGAGCGCCTGCTGCGCAACCGCTATGCCTTTGCCGCCACCACGGCCGGGGAAAAAATCATCGGCTTTTTTACCTTTCTTTTCTCTCTCTCCATCGCCGTGCCGTTACCCATGACCAACGTGCCGCCGGCCTGGGGGGTTCTGCTCATGGCGCTGGCGAAGGACGGCATTGTGATTGGCTTCGGCATTTTGCTTGGCAGTTGCGGGGTGGCCTTCACCGTGGCCTTGCTTTATATCGGCCCCAAACTTGTCCTGAGCCTGTTTGGTATGAGCTAAGATGCGTTGTGATAGTGTTAAATGCTCTATGTTTCGTCCAAATCATCAACCGGCAGATAGCCTCACCCAAACCCAGCTGATTCACGAATGGGTGGATCACCTGAAACGGGAAGGCTGGGATATTGCCGATGGCGGGCGTGGCAAGGCCTCTTTCCCGGCAGATGAAGATGCCGTGGCTGCCATGCAAATGGTGCTATCCGCCTGCACTTCCTCCCAATCAGGCAGCGCCACCATGCCTTATGGCTCCTCCATCATTGGTGAGGATGATTATCGCATGCAAGCCGCAGAAGGGCTTTCCAACGAATATGGCTTCACCATTGCGGCAGATTCGGTGATGTTCACCACCGGCGGGCAATTTGGGCTGGCGCTCAGCTTCGCGCATATTCAACGGAACCTGCCCGATTCCGTGCTGATCACACCGTGCCCGTGGTATGTCAATCATGCGGAGCTCTTTAACATGGTCGGCGCACAAGGTTTACTGCCACAGGCCAGGAACCATGCGCGCTGCTGGCCGGTCATGCTGGATGAATCCGATGGCTTTCGCATCACGGCGGAAGCGCTGATGGCCGCCATCACATCCGCCAAAGAAGCTGGCAAAACCATTGCCGGTATTTTATTCTGCATCCCGGGAAACCCGCTTGGCAATGTCATGTTGCGTGACGATTGGCATGCATTGCTGCCCGTGCTGGAAGCAAACCCCGCGCTGCCTATTTTGCTGGATGAGGCCTTTGCGGAAGTAATTTTTCATGATGAACAATCCGATGAAACTTCGCGCTTCCGCCATTCCCTGCTTCATCACGCACCACAGCTCTGGCCACGCTGCATTCTGTTTCGCTCCGGCACAAAAGCACTTGGCATGGCAGGGGAGCGGCTGGCCTTGCTGGCTGCCGCGCCGGATACGATTCAACAGCTTTTGCCCTTGCAAAGCCGGCTGGTGGGCAATGCGCCACTTTCCTTACAGGCGGGCATGGCGGCAGCGTTTGGTAACATGTCCGATGCTAAAAAAACCGCCATTTCTGATCATTATGAACGGCAGATGACGGCCATGCGGCAAGCCTTTAGCACCGCCGGACTGACTGCACATCACACGGCTCCGCAAGGTGGGTTTTATATGATGCTCAATCTCAGCGCCCTGAAGGGTCAGGCGCTGCCGGTCAACGCCGCGCTGGCACTTGGAAAAGAAGCCGGCAGCCCGATCACCAATGATTACGACATTGCCTTTGCATTGTTACTTGGCTTGAATCAGCCGGAAAGACAAGGGGTGGCACTCATTCCAGGCTCTTGCTTTGGTTATGATGTGAATGATTGTTTACTGCGTGTTTCCTTCTCCAGCACGGCGGAGGAGGTTGCCGCCGTCACCCACCGCATTCTTCAGGCAATGTCCGGTTCAGAAACCAACCGCCCGCCGGCGGAAACACCCCTGCTTTATTAACACGGCCTAAACCACCCCTTCTTCCAATAAAAAAGCCCGGACTAAGCCGGGCTTTTTTACATGGCAGAACAATTTCTGCCATCAGAATTAAGACAATTCAGAGGTGCTTAGGCTGCTTTTTTAGCAGGCTTGGCAGCAGCTTTCGTTGCTTGTTCGAAATTTTCCGTCACTTGCTTGCTGACAATTTCAGTGGCTTTCGTGCTGGCTTTGGAAGCAATTTCAGAAAGCTCGGAAGCATCATTTGCCGCTTTCTCAACAGCATTGCGTGCATAGGTTGCCTGTTTAGCAGCGCTGTCTTTTGCATCTTTGGAAGAAGCAATTTCTTTGACCAGTTGAAGTGCACCTTCGGCATTCGCCTGTGCAATTTCAAACTGACGCTGAAAAAAGCTCTGTGT
This sequence comes from Alphaproteobacteria bacterium, assembly GCA_030429725.1. Taxonomy (GTDB): domain Bacteria; phylum Pseudomonadota; class Alphaproteobacteria; order Rickettsiales; family UBA8987; genus JAUIEX01. The sequence goes on along the minus strand of JAUIEX010000006.1, from coordinate 16,503 downwards.
TGCTTCGGCAAGAATTTGCTGTGCCTGCTGGGCTGCCTCAAAATTTTTCTTGGACTGTTCAATCAACTGGCTTGAATCAAACGCCGGAACATTTGGCATTTCTTTAAATGCCTCCAGAGGTTTAAAGAATGCTGCAAAGTAATTTTCGTTCGCCATAATATTCTCCTTTAGCTGAACTTACACGCCATACATAGTTTTGTTGCAGTGCAATGTCAAGGGCTTTTGTTGCGCTGCACAAGAACACTAAGGGTTGTATTATTTTCGCCACAGTTTCCGGCACTGTTACACCTGCCAAGGGTCAGCTGCTCAACTCTTTCGCGCGCGCTAATGCCTGTGCCAATGCCTTTGCCAACAAGGCTTCAAAACCACCCTCCGGCTGCATCAACACATCCAGCGCGGCGGCGGTTGTGCCACCGGGGCTGGTCACGCGCTGCCGCCATTCTGCAGCGGTGATGCCATCTGAATCCAGCAATTTTGCGCTACCTAGAGTTGTTTCTATTGCCAGCGTTCTGGCCGTCTCTTCATTAAAACCAAGGCTTTGTGCCGCGCGTTCCAGTGCTTCGGCAAAATGAAATAAATAGGCCGGGCCACTGCCGGAAACTGCCGTCAGCGCGTCCAGCTGTGCTTCCGTTTCCAGCGCCACGGCCACGCCAACAGCCTCCGCCAGCGCGGCCACCTTTGATGCATCTTCCTCCGTCACCTGCGCATTGCACACAAAGCCTGTCACGCCGCGCTGCACGGAAACCGGCAAATTCGGCATAATCCGCACCAAAGCCGCATCCGCACCCAGCATTGCCTGCAAACTGGCAAGGCTTCTGCCCGCTGCCATGGAAACAAAACAGGCCTTTTCTTTAAATCTTTGATAATCAGGGAGAATCCCCGCCATAATCTGCGGCTTCAGCCCAAAAACCACCATTTCCGGCTGATAATCCGCCGCCAATTCCTGCAAGGAAGCCACCCACGCAATACCGTCAATCGGCGGCTTTCCTGCCGGCTCAATAACCGTGGCTTCTAGCGCCGGGAATGCATTGATCCAGCCTTTCAGCAGGCTGCCGCCCATATGGCCACACCCCACCAGCAACAATGTTTTCGGATGGTTCATGAAGAAGCCTTTATTGTTTTAGCTTTGGTTTTCTGGAGTGTGGTGGCCGGCTTTTTGCTCGCCGCTTTCTTCACGGAAGATTTTTTTGCCGCCGCTTTGACTGCCTGTTTCGGGGCATTTTTTTCCAGCTTTTCCAGTTGCTGCTTCAGCGCCGCATTTTCTTTCAGCGCCTGCGCCGCCATCGCCTTCACCGCCTCAAATTCCTCACGCGTGACCAGATTCATCCCGGTAAAGAATTGCTCCATCCGCGCCTTGAAGGCCTGCTCCATATCGCCGCGCGCGCCCAGCATCGTACCAAAGGCGTTACCCGCCATTGCAGACATATCCTGAAAAAACTGCCCGGCCGCATCCGCCGCCGAATGCTGCTTATGCTGCTGCCCTTCTTGCGATTTTTGTTGCGACTTCGTCATGCCACGCTCCTTTTTTCACATTCGATTAAGACCTAAGCAAGCCGCCGGCAAAGTGCAACCCCTTCCATGCGGCACAAACCTGAAGAATTTTCCTGAAATCTTCGCCTTATCATCCACCATAACAAGCGGAATTACTTGCATCTAGCTTTAGGATTCGTCAAACAAGGACGTATGACAACCATACAGCTTTCTTTTCATGAATGGCTTTCAAAGCAGCCGGAAAAAACGCAGCAGCATTATCAGACCTTCCTGCTGCAATCGCAAAGCGCATTCAACACGCTTCATACGCAGCTGGCGCAAAATGAAATTGCCATGCTGCGCAGTCTGGAAAACCCACATCCCCACAGCGAAGATGGCGCCATTGAAGAAGCCGCCCGGCGGCTTCAGCACACTGCCACGCAATTAATTGTGCTGGGCACGGGCGGGTCATCCCTCTGTGCGCAGGCGCTGCTCTCCATGTTGCCGGATGCGGCGGGTCGGGTCATTTTCCTGCCGAATGTGGATACCACTTCCTTCCGGAAATTATTGGACAATCATGCGTTGTCGAATTGCCATATTCTGGTCGTCAGCAAATCCGGCACAACCATGGAAACCTTAAGCCAGATGTTGCTTTTTATTGAGGCGCTGAAAGCTGAAAATCTTCCTGTTGCAGATCATGTCACGGGCTTAAGTGACCCTTCTCCCTCTCCCTTGCGGGAGCTGGCGGAGGTGCATTCCTTTCCCATGCTGGATCATGATCCGGACATTGGCGGCCGCTTCTCTATCTTCACCAATGTGGCCTTGCTGCCTTTTGCCTTTGGCGGCGGCAATGTGCCGGCATTACGTAAAGCGGCGGTGGCCGCACTTCAGGCACAGCTCACCCGGCCAGAAGCGCTGATAGATAACGCCGCCATGCATTGCCTGTTCATGCAGCTGGGCATTTCTCAACATGTGATGTTTCATTATGCGGATGCCCTGTCTCCTTATGTCACCTGGTGGCGGCAGGTCTGGGCGGAATCGCTTGGCAAGTCCGGCCATGGCACCACCCCCGTGCTGGCACTGGGAACGGTGGATCAGCACAGCCAGCTCCAGCTTTATCTGGACGGCGTGAGGGATAAGGCCTTCACCTTTATCACCGTGGACGCTCCCATGATGGAGGATGCCTTTCTGCCACAAAACCTGCCGGCTTCGCTGGCCTATCTCAGCGGTCACAGCCTGCATGATGTGCTTAATGCCAGCGCGCTGGCCACGCGGGATACCGTTCGCAGTAATCACCTTCCCGTGCAGCATCTTTCCCTGCCGCAATGGAACATCAGCGCCGCAGCGGAGATGATTCTGTGCACCATTCTGGAAACATTACTCACCGCAGATATGCTGGGCATCAACCCGCTGGATCAACCCGCCGTAGAAGAAGGAAAGCTTCGCGCCAAGGCCATTTTACAACCTAAAACTCAGGGCTAGCTTCGCCATGCTGCCCTCGGCTAAATCTGTCGTCCCGTCCGGCGCAATCCGCATCCTTCCTTCGGTGATCGTCAACCGCATCGCCGCCGGTGAGGTTATTGAACGCCCGGCTTCCGCGGTCAAAGAACTGGTTGAAAATGCCATGGATGCCGGCGCAACGGAGCTACATATTACCATTGAAGATGGCGGAAAAACGCTGATCCGTGTTGCCGATAATGGCAGCGGCATGTCGCCGGAAATGCTGGAACTGGCCGTGGAACGCCACGCCACCTCCAAATTGCCGGATGACGACCTGCTCAATATCCGAAATTTTGGCTTCCGTGGAGAAGCTTTGCCCTCCATCGGCTCGGTGGGGCGTTTGACCCTAACCAGCCGCACGGCAGAAAGTAGCGAAGCCTTTTCTCTGACAATTGAGGGAGGGGAAAAACACCCCCTCACCCCTGCCAGCCGCAATATTGGCACCACGGTGGAGCTGCGCGATCTGTTCTTTGCCACCCCGGCGCGGCTTAAGTTCTTAAAAACGGATCGCACCGAGCAACAGCATATTCAGGATGTTATTCAGCGGATGGCGCTGGCACGGCCGGATGTCAGCTTCACGCTGGAAGCAGGTGGACGCAAACTCCTCAACCTTTCCGCGCAGCCCTTGTCCGATAACGGGATGGAAGAGCCGATGCCGCGCCGCTTTGCCGATATTCTTGGCGCAGAATTTACTGAAAATGCCATGGAAGTCATCGGAGAACGCGGCGAGATCAGCATTCAGGGCTTTGCTTCCCTGCCCACTTTTGCCCGCGGCACTTCGCAGATGCAGCATTTTTATGTCAATCAGCGCCCGGTGCGCGACAAGCAATTGCTGGGAGCCGTGCGCGGCGCCTATCAGGACTATCTCCCTAAAGATCGCCACCCGGTGCTGGCACTGTTCTTAACCATCCCGCAGCAGCAGGTGGATGTGAATGTGCATCCGGCCAAGGCCGAAGTGCGCTTTCAGGATGCCGCCGGGGTGCGCAGCCTGATTGTCGGCAGCCTGCGCCGCGCCCTGCAGCAGGCCGGGCATCGTGCCTCCACCACCGTGGCGGATCAGGCGCTGCGCGCCTTTCAGCCGGAAATAAGCCCTTTCACCCCGGCACCCGGCGGTGGCGCGGCGGCCAGTGCCGGCCAACATCATCCCGGTTTCCAATATCGCCCACATACTTCCTATCGCGCACCCGCCACGGGCATTGCTCATGCTGCATCGCAGCAATCATTGGCGATGCATGCCCCCTTATCCGCCCGTCAGGAAGCGCCGGAACCTGAAAATGATGCCGCATTGCAGCATCAACCGCTTGGCTCCGCCCGCGCGCAATTGCATGAAACCTACATCCTCGCCCAAACGGATGATGGCATGGTGATGGTGGATCAGCATGCCGCGCATGAGCGGCTGGTTTATGAGCAGCTGAAAGAAGCTATTGCGAAAGACGGCATTTCCCAGCAGCCTCTTTTAGTGCCGGAAATTATTGAACTTGGCGGCGCGGCGCGGCATGCCCTCCTTCAGCAGCGGAACAATCTTCAGCAGCTTGGCCTTGCCCTTGAGCCGTTCGGGGAACATGCCATTGCCGTGAAGGCCACGCCCGCCATGCTGGGGGAGGTGGACGCGAAAAAGCTCGTTACCGCCATTGCCGATGATCTGTTAGAGCACGGCGAAAGCCTGTCCCTTTCCGAGGCGCTGGAGCATGTGGGCGGCACCTTTGCCTGCCATCATTCCATTCGCGCCGGGCGGCGGCTTACCCTTGCGGAAATGAACGCCCTCCTCCGCCAGATGGAGGCAACGCCCCATTCCGGCCAGTGCAATCACGGCCGCCCAACCTATGTCAAACTCAGCAAGAAAGAGATCGAAAAGCTCTTCGGCCGGCGCTGAGGAAAATGGGCGGCCTAGCCGGTTTTCTTTACCCCTCCGGCGGGGCTTCGGGCAAATTGGCCGGCAGGTTGTTAAGCGGGATGCCGCCTTCATGGTTAAAGCCATATTCTTCCGTCATCCGCTTCTGCACTGCGTCATTCGGCAGGCCTTTGCCCTGCGCCAGAATCACGCCCCATTCCTCCAGATCCACCGGGCCTTTGGTATAGGCTTCATGAAATTGTTTGAATAAATTCGTCCGCACCGCAATGTAAACATAGCCCGGCGCACCGTCTGCGTCCTGCCCCTGCAGCAGGGTGACGATGGCAGTTTCCTTGCCCAGTTTTTCTTCAAGAATCTTCTTGCTCAGTCCGGTCGGTTCTTTGGTCATTCCCGCACTTTACTATGCCGGAGAATGTTCCGCTACTCCATTCTGCTTGCCGAGTGCCGCATCAATCGTTTGTTTCGGCGAGAGTGGGTTTTTAATCTGCTCCGCACGCTTGATGCCGTCCGCCGCGCCCAGATAGCCGCCCAGCTTGAAGCCAACCGCGCCGGCCACCAGCATCGCCGGCAGCGCCACCCCGGCGGAAACCACCCCGGCCATGGCCAGCGCCGTGGCCACACCATAACCGGCCGCCGCGCCCAAACCGGCGCCAATCACATTGCCGATGGTGGAAAACACGGCGGAAAATAAACCCGTCTGCAATGTGTTTCTGCGTGCTTTATCATGATCCTGCGGCAAGATTGTATCCGCCGCAATCACCCCGAAAGCCGACCCAACCAATGTACCCAGCAGCGTGCCTAAAATTGGCGCGCCCGGCACCATCGCGCCCACCAGCCCCACCAGGGTGGCTGCCGTGACGCTGAAAATGCTGGTTCCCGTTGTTCCGGCATGCCCTTGCGGGTATTTTTTATTGCCAAACAGCGCATCCGCCACGCCGCCACCGGCCACAAAACCAACCAGCCCGGCACCCACCGCAGCCGGAATGACCCCCGGCGCGGCCGCCAGCCCCAGCACACCGCCAACAATTCCGCCCATGACGGAAAAGGTTGTTTTGGTTGCTCTGGATGACCGTGCCATGTTTGTAACTCCTTGATCTCTTTAACTCTATTTTACTTTTTATCCGCCCAGCACCATGCCACCGGAGGGGTAGCTGGCCACTTGCTGGATTTTCTTCTCCGCTTTCACGCCGGCTTCATGCACTGTGGCCTCCGCCCGGTTAATGCCCCATGTTTTCCCGCGCAGCAGGCCATAAGCCGCGCCACCGGCCGCTGCCAGCCCGGCACCTATCATTGCGCCGGAAACGCCGCCCACGGTCAGCGCACCCACCGCCAGCCCGGCCACCGCGCCCAGCGGAGCAATCGCCAGGGCACCCAGTACCGCGCCCACAACACTGCCGGCCACGGAAAATATCGCGGAGCGCGTATAGCCGGATTTTCGCTCCGGCCCCTGCTGCCCGGCCGCTTTGGCCGTTAAATCCGCCGCGTAAAGCCCCAGCGCCGCACCGGCCACTTCGCCCACGATATGCCCGCCAATTAAACCGGCAAGCCCAAGAGGTGCAGCCATTGTTCCCAATATCACGCCACCGATAATCCCGGTGGTAATCGAAAAAACACTGCTTAATGTTGCGTCAGCACGTACAACCATAATCCATTCCTCTCATTCAGAGGCTCCTTTTGGAATTATAGCGTTAAAACCTTACGAAAAGCTTAACAAAGTTTGGGGAAACCTTGCCGGGTGGAAGATTTTCCGCCATCAGCAGCCTGATTGGGACTCCAACCCATTATTACAAGCGCCGCCATAGAGAGGGAGCGACACGATCTCTATGCCTTCTTAAGTGGTTACTTCTGCACCGAAGGGACGGCGGAAGCCAGCGCCAGCGCATCCAGCACGGCCTGCTCGGTCAGAAGTTCCGGCAGGGAGATGCCTTCCTTGGCCGCCGTTCCATACACAATATTAAACGGAATACCATAGCGGTCATACCGCGCCAGATAGGCCTTAATGTCCTCGCTCGGCTTGGTATAATCCGCCCGCATCAGCAGCACGTTGCCCTCGGCAAACGCCGCCTGCACCGGCGCGCTATCCGTCACATTCAGCTTGTTCCATTTGCAGGTTAAGCACCAATCCGCCGTCACATCCACAAACACGGTGCGCCCGTCATCAATGGCCGCTTGCAGCCTGCCCGCATCATAGGCCACCCAGCCCGCATTTTGAGCGGCTTCGCGGCTGCTCTGTGTTGGCATGGCATAACCCACCGCCAGCGCCAGTATAAAAACACCCAGCTTAATAAACCATGCGCTATGTTTCAAAAGCCCGTAACCCGCCACCGGAAGCAGGCTTAATAGCAGCAGCAGACCAAAATCTTTCAGCATCAGCTGCGCAAACAGCACCGCCGCCAGCCACAGTGATGTGGCCACCAGCAACAGCGCCAGCAGAAGCTTGACCCATTTCATCCACGCGCCCGGTCTGGGAAGCTTCGTCACCAGCTTCGGCAGCAGCGCAAACAGCAGATAGGGTGCGGCCAGCCCAACCCCAAGCACAAAAAAGATCAGCAGAATTTCTTCCACGCCGCGCGCCAGCGCGAAGCTGATCGCCGTACCCAGAAACGGCGCGGAGCAGGGCGTGGCCAGCAAGGTGGCAAAGGCGCCCAGCATAAAATTACCCATCGGCGAATGCTGTTTTTCCGCAGCCGTGGTTTTATCCAGCGCGCTGTTGATATTGCCGCCCAGCCAGGATGGCAGTTGCACCTCAAACAGCCCCAGCTGGCTGGCCGCAAACAGATTAATCACCGCCAGAATGGTGAAAACGAAAAGCGGTTCCTGAAAATGGAAGCCCCAATTCACCGCCTGTCCGCCGGCTTTCAGCGCAATCACCAACCCGGCCAGCACCATAAAGGACACAATAATTCCGGCCGCACTCCACAGAAAACTGCTGCGCACACCGCCTGCATTGCCGCCACCATGGCGCAACACACCCATTACCTTCAGGGAAAGCACCGGCAGCACGCAGGGCATCACATTCAGAATCAAACCGCCCAGAAACGCCGCCAACAGAATGTAAAGCAGGTTCACCGGCGCCGTGGAAGCAGGTTCGCCGGCACCGGGTGCGCCGGGTTTTTCATCCCCGGCCGGGGCGGTCAGCCTTGGCAAAGTCAGCTGACGCTCCACTGCTGCATCGCCGTTAACCAGGGTCAGTGTCACCTCGCGCTCGCTCAAATTTTCACCGGCCAGCAGCATTTCCGCCGGAATGTTAAACACCGCCTGCGTGCCCGCTTCATTCATGCTGATCTCCGGCTTTGGAAAGCGGAAATTTTCGTTCAGCTCCACAAATATATCCGGGGAATGCGCCGCCGTCACAAAGCCCTGCTCCGCGCGTGCAATCACACTCAAAACCGGGCTGTTTGCCTCCCCAATCAGCCGCGCCTCATCAATAAACAACCCATTACTGCCCTGCGGCATGGGGATTTTCGCGCGGAAATTTTCTAACAATGCATGTGCTTCCCCGTCCAACGCCACCGGCATATTCGCCGGCACGCTTACCGCGTGGTCATCTTCAAAAAACACGCAGATTTCATCGCACACGCCATATTCCACATGCAGCTTTAACTTCGCCTCCGATGCGCCCGCCGCCAAGCCAATCTCCAGCGGCAGCACCACATGATTGCGGTAGGCATAAGTTTCAATCACATCAAAATCAATCTGCCGGTAAGGTGCCGGCCAGCGCAACGTCACCGCGCCGATATTTTTACTGCCCTCCCAGTTCAATCGTGGTGCAATGCCACCGTCACCTGGTGTGCGCCAATAAGCATGCCAGCCCGCAGCCAGCTTCATTTCCAGCCCGGCATGAATCACCCCCGCATCACGATCCACCCCGGCAATAATCAGCCGCGTGCGCACTTCCTGATGCTCCGCCCAGGGGCTGCCGGCCGCCTGCACTGATGTGGCAATGCCCACCAACAGCATAAATACACTTAAAAACCAGACCGCCAACTTCATCCTGCGTGACAAACCATCATCATATTTCATACACTTTATATATGCCTTCCATGCCAACACAGCAACCGCTAACCACGCCTCTTTCCCCGTGGAATGCAGCGTTGCCGCTGCTGTTGCTGGTGGTGTATCTTGGCTATTATTTCTTCGGCTGGCCGATTCTTACCTTCCCGGATGTGTACTGGCACATTGCAGCGGGGGATCTTATCCGCGCCAACGGCATCCCGGTGCAGGATCCCTGGTCGTTCACCGCCGGGGAAACGCCCTGGCATAATATCTCCTGGCTGTATGATCTGCTTCTAAGCCTGGCTTTTGAGTATGGTGGGGAGGCTGCCCTCACCTTCCTGCTCTGCGGGCTGCTGGCGGGGATTGTGGCGGTGGCTTACCGCAACGCGCTGGCACGCGGTGTTTCACCGGAAACGGCACTCATCATTGCCGGCATCGTGGCTCTTGCTTTGCATAGCAGCGCCTCCATCCGCCCGCAAATCATCAGCTTTTTGTTGATTTTGCTGCTGCATCACCGGCTGCATCTGGGCTGGCAGCGCCCGCATCATTTGCTTTTATTGCCGTTGCTTTTCACCCTGTGGGCAAATCTTCATGGCGGGTTTTTAGCCGGGCTGATGCTGATCTTCATCCACTTCGCCACCGCCCTCTGGCAGCGGCAATTTGACATGGCCAAATGTTTCTTCTGGCTGGGGTTGGCCTGTGGCATTTCCTGCCTGCTCACTCCGCTTGGCTGGCAGATACTCCCTGCCGTTCTGTCCACCATTCATAATGGCTGGAAGGGCTATATCAGTGAATGGCTGCCCACCGCGCCTTTCATTGTATTGGCCAGTTCCGTGCCGTTGATGGTCTTTATCCTCAGCTTTAATGCCCGCAACCGCGATGTGCCCCTGGCCGATAAGGCGGCCGCTATTGCCTTTCTGTTCATGGGGCTGGATTCGGCGCGCAATTTCGTCATGTTCGTGCTGGTTGCCAGCCCTTCCATGGCCATATTCATCCACAGTTTTCCGCATAAGGAACATGCATGGCTGAAGCATCAGGCTTACACGCCCCGTCTTATTCTTGGCACGGCCTCCGCCGCTTTCCTGCTGGCCGCCACCTTCACCGTCACCATGGTACAAAACGCGATGCCGCTGCGTAAAAATAAGGCGGCCGCATCATCGGAAATCACGGCGGAGATCGTCGCACTGGCAGAGCGCTATCATGGCCAATCTTTACGCCTGTACCATGAATACAGCCTTGGCGGGCAGCTCATTTATCGGGCAGGAAACGCCTTCCGCGTCTTTGCCGATGGCCGCGCCGGCACGGCCTATCCCGATATATTAGCGCAGGATTATCACATCATTCTCACCGGCCGCGCGCCGCTAGAAGAAACCGACAGCACCGGTCACCCCACCGGTGCGCTGGAATTGCTGGAACATTATGATGTGCAGGCCGTGCTGATTGATAAAACCTTCCCGGCCGCGCTGCGTCTGCGGCTGGAGGCCAGCCCGGCATGGCACGTGGATTATGACGGCGCGCGCCTGATGCTGTTTATGCGAACGGAAGAAAATTAACTTTTTTGATGCCGCTCAACCGCTTCATTGATCATCTTTTCCGCAGCAGCAGCATCTTCCCAGCCGGTTACTTTCACAAATTTACCCTTCTCCAGATCTTTGTAATGTTCAAAGAAATGCTGAATCTGATCCAGCAGAATCTGCGGCAGGTCGGAATAATTTGCCACATCCTTATAGAACGGGTTGAGCTTGGAAACCGGCACGGCAAGGATTTTTTCATCCTGCCCGGCCTCATCTTCCATCATCAACACACCCACCGGGCGGCTGCGCAACACCGCGCCCGGCACCACCGGATGCGTGCACACCACCAGCACGTCAATCGGGTCGCCATCACCGGAAAGTGTGTGTGGCACAAAGCCATAATTGCACGGGTAAAACATTGGTGTATGCAGGAAGCGATCCACAAACACCGCGCCGGAATCCTTATCCAGCTCATATTTCACCGGGTCGGAACCCTGTGGCACTTCAATAATCACGTTGATATCCTGCGGCGGGTTCTTCCCGGCCGAAATGTTAGCAATATGCATAATCTGCTCCCTGAATAATGGTTTTCCGGGCTTCTTATAGGCCGGGATATAAAGCTTTTCCAGCACTAAAATGCTGTTTAATATCCATTCTCTGATGCAGAATGCGCACGATCTGAACCATGTTTTCAGGTAAAATACGGTAATAAATACTGTGCTTGCCACAGGGAAGGCGGTGATAGCCCTCACGAATGGTATCTATCTTCTGGCCCAGTGCAGGCGTCAGCGCAATAGCATGAAAGGACTGATCCATCTGTCTGATATAGTGATCGCGTTGCGCTCTGCCATGTGTTTTAAAGGTGTAAATCGCAATCAGGCGTAAATCATTTTTTGCCTTTTGGGTTAGAACAAATGGCACTTACGCATCCAACTCCCTGATAAAGGATTCAAGGTCATAGCTGGCGTTACCACTTTTCTCTCCCTCTTCCAGGGCGGCAATCAGCAATGCACGCCGCGCTTCTTCCTCTTCCAGTAAACGCAGGCCCGCCCGTAACGCTTCCTCGCGGCTGGAAAAACGCCCCGATGCAACCTGCTGCCGGACAAAATCCTCGTAATGCGTGCCGATATTATTGCCCTGATTATCCATAACAACGTCAGATTAACACAGGCCGTTGCAAATGAAAATCAAATCAGCATCGTTACCGGGTTTTCGATATAGCCCTTAAAGGCGGCAAGGAACTGCGCACCCAGCGCGCCATCCACCGCGCGGTGATCCACCGAAAGCGTGCAATCCATCACGGTCGCACTGGTTAGCTGCCCGGCTTTGACCACGGCGCGCTGCTCACCCGCACCCACGGCCAGAATGCAGCCCTGCGGCGGGTTCACAATGGCGCCGAAATGCTTGATGCCATACATGCCCAGATTGGAAATGCTAAAGCCACCGCCGGTATATTCCTCCGGCATCAGCTTGCCGGCACGGGCGCGAGCGGCCAGGTCTTTCATTTCGAGAGAAATTTGCGGCATGGATTTCTGATCCGCATTCTGCACGATGGGCGTAATTAAACCGCCTTCCAGCGCCACGGCGACGGAAACATCCACATTGCGGTAACGCACAATCGCGTCATCATAATAGCTGACATTCGCATCCGGCACATCGCGCAATGCCAATGCCACGGCCTTAATCACCATATCATTGACGGAAACTTTATAGGCGGGCTTGCCCGGCTTGCCATCCGCGCCGATGCCGGCTGCCTTCACGGCTTTATCGTTGATCTGCGCACGCACATCTAAAAGCGCGTCCAGCCGGCAATCCACCGTCAGGTAAAAATGCGGCACCTGCTGCTTGGATTCCGTCAGGCGCTTGGCCACGGTTTTACGCATGGAGGAATTGGGCAGATGATCAAACTCCACCGCATCGCGGGAAACAGCGCCACCACTGCCGCCGCGCAGTGCAGCATCGTCCACATCCGCTTCCACAATACGGCCTTTGGGGCCGGTGCCTTTCACATTCGCCAGATTAACACCCAGCTCCGAAGCGCGCCGCCGCGCCAATGGGGAAGCCTTAATGGAACGGTCATTATTCACCACCGTTGCCCCTGCCTGTGGCTTGGGCGCTGTGGTTGCTTTGGGTGCAATGGCGGCAGGCGCGGCCATTTGCCCCCCACCGGAATCCTTTTCAGGATTCTGACCCCCCTGCGCGGGGGAAGTTGAATCACCCGCACCAGCGTTATCTTCATTTGCAGCCGGAGCCTCTTCCTTAACCTTATAGCTGTTGAGTGCCTTTTTATCTTCACCTTCTTCCAGCAGCAGGGCGATGACCTTATTCACCGGCACGCCTTCCGTGCCCTCGGCAACCAGAATTTTGCCCAGCGTGCCCTCATCCACGGCTTCCACTTCCATGGTGGCCTTATCGGTTTCAATCTCCGCAATCACATCCCCGGCGGAGACTTTATCTCCCTCTTTTTTTGTCCATTTGGCTAAATTCCCTTCCGTCATGGTGGGGGAAAGGGCGGGCATTAAAATTTCAACGGGCATAGTGAATCCTATCAATTAATCCGCCACGCCGGAGCGAAGCGATGCATTTTACCGCTTCTGTTTAGCATTCATTGCGGGCGGCTTGCAACTCCGAACAGGAAGAATCATCCCCCACGCCGCTGCCGGAAGCCGGGCTGATGGAAGATTCCGTCTGCCCCTGCATTTCACGGATGGATTGCGGTGCGGAAACGCCAACCGAAGGCTTACGGAATTCCCATTCCCCCGTGCGCGGGTTGGTGGCGCAGGCTGAAAGCAACGCAACGGCACCCAATGCTATGAAATAGCGGAAAGCAACGTGATAGGAAGGTGTATACTTAATCATCAGAATGTTCCTTATCCAGCAGAGTTAGAATCTCTTTTATTTGATGGCCTAATTTGGGGATATCGTCAAGGATGGTCTGCTTAATTTCATCCTCATTGATACCTAAATAATCGTGGGCAAGGATATTGCGCATATCAACCATCAAGCGCCATGGCACATCAGGAAAGCGTGTTTTGGTTTTTGCAGAAATGCGCTTAGAGGCCTCGCCGATGATCTCAAAGGCTCGGATAATGGCGTAATAGCTGCGCGTGTCTGCGGCTAAATTATCCTCGGCCTCATCAAGAAATTTTACGAGATGCACCGTCTCTTGCAAAATATGGTGAAAATAAGCACGCTCGTCTTTTTTTGCCATGATCATAATGGCCGAACATCCCGCTTTATGCTGTGCCATACATAGGGGTTGTGAATGGCACGCTGTTGAGCAATGTCCACACGAATGTGCAGCATATCTTCAAGACGGTGCTTGAACTCAAGCAGTTTGAAGATGCCAATAGGTTTTTCCGTTTCGATCAGCAAATCCAGATCGCTCTGTTTTGTGGCCTGTCCACGTGCATGGGAACCAAAAACGGAAACGGCGCAGATGCCGAAAGACTCCGCTAAATCCAGAATCTTTTCGCGCTGAGTATCAGAAAGCGTGAACTCCGCATATGGCGTGTCCTGACCCATAGGATGTTAACGATTTCGCTGACAGGCACGCCGGGCAGCGTCAATGATTTCCTGCAGATTGGGCAGCGCCTGCGCCTCTAAATTCGCGGCATAGGGCAGCGGCACATCCTTGGCGTTGATCTGCTCCACCGGCGCGTCCAGATCGTCAAAACATTCCCGGCTGATGAAGGACGTAATTTCCGAGCCAACGCTTGCCTGTGGCCAGCATTCATCCACCGTCACCAGCCGGTGCGTTTTGCGCACGGAATCGATGATGGCCTGCCTGTCCAGAGGGCGGATGGTACGCAGATCAATCACTTCCGCGTCAATCCCCTCTTTGGCCAGCGCCTCGGCGGCTTCCAGCGCTAATTTCACTTGCAATGAATAGGCCGTGATCGTCACATCCGCACCTTTGCGAAGCACCGAAGCCTTGCCGATTTCCACCAGATAATCGTCCTGATTAGCCGCTGGCGGCATGTCAAACGCTTCGCCATATACCAGCTCGTTTTCAAGGAAAATCACCGGGTTCGGGTTGCGGATAGCGGCTTTCATCAGCCCTTTACAATCCGCCGCGCTATAAGGCGCAATCACAATCAAACCCGGCACATTCATATACCAGCTGGCATAATTCTGGCTGTGTTGCGCGGCCACGCGGCTGGCCGCACCATTGGGGCCCCGGAACACGATCGGGCAGCGCACCTGCCCGCCGGACATATAATTGGTTTTCGCCGCAGAGTTGATGATCTGATCAATTGCCTGCATGGCAAAATTCCAGGTCATAAATTCCACCACCGGCTTTAAGCCTGCAAAGGCCGCGCCCACACCCAGCCCGGCGAAGCCATGCTCCGTAATCGGCGTATCCACCACGCGCTTGGCGCCAAATTCCGCCAGCAGCCCTTCCGTCACCTTATAAGCGCCCTGATATTCCGCCACTTCTTCGCCCATCACGAACACATCGCCGTCCCGGCGCATTTCTTCCGCCATTGCGTCCCGCAGCGCCACGCGCACCGTTGTTTTTTCCGCCATAGAAAATCTCCTATCGCTGTTATAACGCAATTCCGCCGCGATGCAACGGATGTAACATGCTTGAAGATGCATGCATCACAACTCATGTTGACCTGTTAACCGGCGTGGGCGGCCACTTTTGTGGCATGGTCAAACCAGCCCAAAAACCTATTGAAGAGCATCAGGGGCGCTTTTTTCCGCCGCCGAATAAGTTGAACAACCCACCACCACTGGTCTTGCTGCCAAGTGCGCCGCCTCGGCCGCCGGGCCCCTGTGCAATGTCAGGCATCGCGGCCTTCATTTCCTGCATAACGGCGTGCGTGTTTTTCATCGTGGAATACATTTTCTCCAAAACTCCCATATAACCCTGCCTTACCGCCTCATAATCACCATCATTATACCCTTTCATAGCACCGGCAATGTTCTCTCTTCTTTCATCTAGTGCTACACTCAGTTGGTGCCCTGTATCTTCCACCCTTGCTATTTGTACTTTTTTTTCAGCATCACTATTAAATTCAATATCCCCACTCTTAATCTTGGCAAGATACGCTTTTTCCAACTCTTCAAATACGTCTTTGAACTCCTCCATTTTCAACCGATATTGGGTGAAGGCGCTGCTGGGCCCCCGTTCATTTTTCGCAATCAGCGTGCATAATCTGATAAATCTCTCAGCATTGGCCTGTTCCTCCCCGCTAATGTCATTGCCCCGCCCCATCAGCCGCCGCTCCAGCCGTTCCGCCAGTTTTCCTGGGCTGCCCATATATTTGTCTGCCAGCTTAGCATTTTCTGTTAAGGTTGTGCTAAGAGCATGCAAAGAGCCCAGCAGTCCGTGCGTGGAATCCGCCTCCGCATAACGGCGCATGGCTTCATCCGATTCCATAATGTTGTTATAAATCTCGTTTTCCACCTGCAGATTGTTATACACCACCAGAAAATCAAAATATTGCGTCGCAGCCTTATCTGTTTTACTGAAAGAATGTGCACCAATTTCCTTTTTAAACGCCCTATATGCGTTGGATTGTTTATACTGATCTTCATCGGGCGTGTTGCCCGCTGCCAGGTCTTTATAATGACGCTCCGTTATCCTCAGCTGATCCCGCTTCAGGCCAAAGATTTTATGGTTCATTCCGTCAAAATCATCATTTGGAAAATCCGTATAGGTCACCTCCACCGTCTTGTTGTAGTGATTCTTTATCTGCTCCGTTTTTTCCTGGCCGCGTTCAAAAGCAGCGGAATAAATCTCAAAATCCTTTGCGGAAATTTTATTGCTGTAGATAGAAGAAAACTCCACATTCGGCACAGCCGATGCTGCCTTCCGCAGCTGGGTTCTGGTAAATTTTTCCGCCACACCCAACAATGTTTTCGGTTTGATACCCTGCGCCGCCAGAATAGTGTCGGTTTCCTTCTTCACCAATGCCTCCGGCTTTTGTGGCAATGCGGGGATCGTCAAAGACGGTGATGATTTAGACATAATACTACCTCAACCAATAAAGATACCTGTAAAACCTTAAGATAAGCCTAAGATACAAGGGTATTTATACAATACGCCCATTATCGGATGAGGTGGAACGGTATGGTTCTGAAGAAGGCCTCTGCTGGAGTGAGGTAGTTTAGCACTTTTCTAGGCCTGTTGTTTAGTAGTTTTTGCACGGCGTTTACCTC